>NZ_JBKGGX010000018.1:0-120073 GCF_052041925.1 Pseudomonas sp. SMN5 | reverse complement strand
ATAGTGGTAGGGCCGGCTCAGTTGTTCGACGCCTTCGAAGGCGAGGACATCGAGTTGGGCGTCGATCTTGGAGATCCGCAGGGTGTGGCGGCTGTGGTCGAAGAAGAGAATGGGTTGGTCTGACATGGGATGTCCCTGGCACCTGCGTGTTGCGCATCGGTGGTTGTTCAAAGGACGTCAGCCTGAATCAGTTCAAGAAAGGAATTCCATTGCTTTGCGAGGGTCTCGACGCAGTTTGGGAGACTTCCTACAAGTGCAATGTCAAATGGCAGAGACTCATTGTAGGGAGGGTGTTTTTTCCTACGGAAAGTTAGGCGGCTAGGGCCTTTTCATGACCCTTGATCTCTCCGGTATAAAAAAACCCGTATCTCGCGATACGGGTTTTTTGTGACTTCACCTTTCTAGCGATCAGCCCGTCAGGCCGGCCTGTTGCACCAACGTCAACAACGGCTGCGGGTACACACCGAGGAAGAACGCCAGTACGGCGATAGCCAGCAGCATCACGCCGCCTGCTTTCTGCTCCCAGTGCAACTCGGCGTCGTGGCGACGCAGGTTCGGTTCCATCAGGTACAGGGTGACCATGACGCGCAGGTAGTAGAACACGCCGATGGCACTGCCCAGCACCAGGGAGCCGACCAGCCACCATTGATGAGCCTCGACGCCGGTGGCGATGATGTAGAACTTGCCGATGAAGCCGGCGGTCAGCGGGATGCCGGCCAAAGACAACATCATCACGGTCAGCACGGCGGTCAGGTACGGACGGCGCCAGAACAGGCCGCGGTATTCGTACAGGGCGTCGGCGTCGCGGCCGTTGTATGGCGAGGACATCAGGGTGATCACGCCGAACGCGCCGAGGCTGGTGATCACGTAGGTGACCAGGTACACGCCGATGGCTTCCACGGCCAGGCCCTTGCTGGCGATCAGGGCAATCAGCAGGTAGCCGAAGTGGGCGATGGACGAGTAACCCAGCAGACGCTTGAGGTTGCTCTGGGTCAGTGCCAGCAGGTTACCGAACAGGATCGACGCGATGGCGATGATGGTCAGTACGTTGCTCAGCACGCCGCTGCTGGCCACTGGCGACATCTGGAACAGTCGCACCATGACCGCGAACACCGCCACTTTCGACGCAGTGGCGAGGAACGCGGCCACTGGCGCCGGGGCGCCTTCATAGACATCCGGGGTCCAGAGGTGGAAGGGCACCAGCGACAGCTTGAACGCCAGGCCGATCAACATCATGCCCAGGCCCAGTTGCGCGATCGGGCTTGGCAGGCCGGTGGCCGCCAGGGCCTGGCCGATACCGACGAAGCTCAGGGTGCCGGCTTCGGCGTACAGCAGCGCCATGCCGAACAACAGGAACGCGGAACCGGCCGCCGACAGCACCATGTACTTGATGCCGGCTTCCAGGGAGCGCTTGTTGAAGAAGGCGTAGGCCACCAGGCCATAGACCGGAACCGACAGCAGTTCCAGGCCGATGAACAGGCTGGCCAGGTGCTGCGCGCCGACCAGGACCAGGCCACCGGCGGCGGCCATCAGGATCAGCAGGTACAGTTCTTCGCGGTTGCCCGGATAACCCGAGCCGCCATCGCCCAGGTAAGCGTGGGCGAGGGTGACGCAGGCCAGGGTGGCGACCAGGATCAGCGCCATGTACAGGCAGGCGAAGCTGTCGATCTGGATCAGCGGTGTGACCGCCAACGGTGCGACTTTCAGGGCCGGCAGGATCGACAGCAGGGCCAGGTTCAGCCCCGCCACCGACAGCAGGAAGGTCTGGGCGTGATTGCGGCGCCAGGCGATCGCCAGCATCACCACGATGATCGTGGCGCTGGTGATCAACAGCGGCGCAAGCGCGATAAAGTGTTGAATCGTGAATTCCATAGCGCTCTTACCGGGCCGAAGCGAGTTGAGAGAAGGCGGTGCCGAGCCACTGCTGCACGCCATGCATCGTGGCGGCAGAGGTGTCGAGGAACGGTTGCGGGTAGACGCCGAGGTACACCAGCAGCACCGCAAGGCCAAGCACCATGATCAGTTCGCGACCGTCCATGCCGCGCAACACTTCGTCCGACTTGGACGGACCGAAGTAGGCGCGGTGGATCATGATCAGCGAGTAGACCGAGCCGAACACCAGGCCGGACGTAGCGATGGCGATGATCCACGGCGAACTGGCGAACGTGCCGATCAGGATCAGGAACTCACCAACGAAGTTACCGGTACCTGGCAAGCCCAGGGAGGCAGCGGCGAAAAACAGGCTGATGGCCGGCAGGTAGGCGATGCGCGACCACACGCCACCCATCTCACGCATGTCGCGGGTGTGCAGGCGCTCGTACAGCTGGCCGCTGAGGATAAACAGTGCCGCAGCGGACAGACCGTGGGCCAGCATCTGGATCACCGCGCCTTGCAGGGCCAGCTGGCTGCCGGAGTAGATGCCAATCAACACGAAGCCCATGTGCGAGACGCTGGAGAACGCGATCAGACGCTTGATGTCGGTCTGGGCGAACGCCAGGAACGCACCGTAGAAGATCCCGATCAGACCCAGGGTCATGGCAATCGGCGCGAACTCGGCCGAGGCGTTGGGGAACATCGGCAGCGCAAAGCGCAGCAGGCCGTAGGCCGCCGTCTTGAGCAGGATACCAGCCAGGTCCACGGAGCCTGCGGTCGGTGCCTGGGCGTGGGCGTCCGGCAGCCAGGAGTGCAGCGGCACCACTGGCAGTTTCACCGCGAAGGCGATGAAGAAGCCGAGCATCAGCACGTACTCGGTGGTGCGCGACATCTGCACTTTCAACAGGTCGGCGTAGTTGAAGGTGATCACGCCGGTGTTGTTGAAGTTCACCAGTACCAGGCCCAGGATCGCCACCAACATGATCAGGCCGGAAGCCTGGGTGAAGATGAAGAACTTGGTCGCTGCGTAGATCCGGGTTTTCTTGCCGTCCGCCGAGCTGTGACCCCAGAGCGCGATGAGGAAGTACATCGGCACCAGCATCATTTCCCAGAAGAAGAAGAACATGAACAGGTCCAGCGCCAGGAACACGCCGACGACACCGCCCAGGATCCACATCAGGTTCAGGTGGAAGAAGCCGACGTGGCGCTGGATCTCTTTCCAGGAGCACAGGACCGAGAGGATACCCAGCAGGCCGGTCAGCAGGATCATCAGCAACGACAGGCCGTCGAGGGCCAGGTGCACGCTGATGCCGAAGCGCTCGATCCACAGGTGCTTGAACTCAAGCGCCCAGGTCGGATTGGCAACGGGGGCAGGGGCCAATGAATAGTCGCCGGTCGCCCACAGCCAGAGGCCGAGCGCGAGTTCCAGGGACATGGTCAGCAGCGCAATCCAGCGCGGGAGCGTGGAGCTGGAGCGCTCCGCGATCCAGCACAGCAGGCCGCCGATAAAGGGGATCAGGATTAGCCAGGGCAGAATCATGACGGGCTCGTTTCCTTTCGCAAGTTCGCAAGGTTCATATCAGACCGCTACCAGCACGATGGCGCCGATAACCAGCACGGCGCCAGCCGCCATGGAAGCCGCATACCAACGCAGTTGACCGGTCTCGGTACGGCTCAGGGCAGTGTGGCCGCCCTTGGCCATGCGCGGGATCAGGCCGATGGTCTGGTCGAGCGGGTCTTTGCGCAGAATGTGGCTGATCGCAAGGTATGGCTTGACGAACAGTTTGTCGTAGATCCAGTCGAAGCCCCAGGCAGCGAACCACCAGGCCGAAAGGATACGGCCCAGGCCGCTGTTGGCGATGGCCGTGACGAAACGACGCTTGCCCAGGAACAGCAGCGCCGACAGCAGGATACCGGCCAGGGCGATGGCACCCGAGGCGATTTCCAGGCTGTGCTTGGCTTCGCCGCCGGCATGGCCGACGCTTTGTGGCAGTACGCCGTGCAGCGGTGGGGTGATCATGGCGCCGACGAAGGTCGACAACACGATCAGCACCGACAGCGGCAGCCAGTGGGCGATGCCATGGCCGGCGTGGGCTTCGGTCTTGGCTTCACCATGGAACGCGATGAAGATCAGGCGGAAGGTGTACAGCGAGGTCATGAACGCACCCACCAGGCCGGCATACAGCAGGCCCTGGTTACCGCTGGCGAACGCTTCCCAGAGGATCTCGTCCTTGGAGTAGAAGCCGGCGGTGACCAATGGCAACGCCGCCAGGGCCGCGCCGCCGACGATGAAGCTGGCATAGGCCAGCGGCAGCTTCTTCCACAGGCCGCCCATCTTGAAGATGTTCTGCTCGTGATGGCAGGCCACGATCACCGCACCGGAGGCAAGGAACAGCAGCGCCTTGAAGAACGCGTGGGTCATCAGGTGGAAGATCGCGCCTTCCCAGGCGCCGACGCCCAAGGCCAGGAACATGTAGCCGATCTGGCTCATGGTCGAGTAGGCGAGGATCCGCTTGATGTCGGTCTGGACCAGCGCGGCAAAACCGGCCAGGACCAGGGTCACGCCACCGACGATGCCCACCAGGTGCAGGATGTCCGGCGCCAGGGCGAACAGACCGTGGGTACGGGCGATCAGGTAGACACCGGCGGTCACCATGGTTGCCGCGTGGATCAGCGCCGAGACCGGGGTAGGGCCGGCCATTGCGTCCGCCAACCAGGTTTGCAGCGGCAGTTGCGCGGATTTACCGACGGCGCCGCCCAGCAGCATCAGGGTCGCCAGGACGATCCAGAAGTCACCGACCTTGAAGTGCTCGGGAGCCTTGACCAACAGTTCCTGGATATTGAGCGTGCCCAGTTGCTGGAACAGGATGAACAGGCCGATGGCCATGAACACGTCGCCGATCCGGGTCACGATGAACGCCTTGAGTGCCGCGTTACCGTTGTTGCGGTTGCTGTAGTAGAAACCGATCAACAGGTACGAGCACAGGCCCACGCCTTCCCAGCCGAAATACAGGAACAACAGGTTATCGCCGAGCACCAGGAACAGCATGCTGGCGATGAACAGGTTGGTGTAGGCGAAGAAGCGCGAGTAACCGGCTTCACCGCGCATGTACCAAGAGGCGAACAGGTGGATCAGGAAGCCCACGCCGACCACCACGCCGAGCATGGTGATGGACAGGCCGTCCAGATACAGGGCGAAGTTCGGCGTGAAGCCTTCCACCGCCATCCACTGCCACAGCACCTGCACGTACACGCCGCCTTCGGGCGGGGCGACGTTGAACTGCCAGATCACGTAAGCCGCGACGATGGCAGACAGGCCGATGGAGCCGACGCCCACCAGCGCCGAGAGGTTTTCCGACCAGCGTCCACGGGAGAACGACAGCAGCAGGAAACCGATGAGGGGGAATACGAAAGTCAGAAAGATCAGGTTCATCCGCGCATCTCACTGGCAGCGTCAATATCCAGAGTGTGGAAGCGGCGATACAGCTGCAACAGGATCGCCAGGCCGATACTGGCCTCGGCGGCTGCCAGGCTGATCACCAGGATGAACATGATCTGTCCATCCGGCTGCGCCCAGCGAGCGCCCGCGACGATGAAGGCCAGGGCGGCGGCGTTCATCATCACCTCCAGGCTCATCAGCACGAACAGAATGTTGCGCCGGACCATCAGGCCGACCAGACCGAGACAGAACAGGATGCCGGCAACCGCCAGACCATGCTCGAGAGGGATAGCAGGCATGTAATTACTCCTTCGCCTCGTTACGGCCCAAGTGGAACGCCGTGACGGCTGCGGCAAGCAGCAGCATCGAGGCGAGTTCGACCACCAGCAGGTACGGACCGAACAGGCTGATGCCCACGGCCTTGGCGCCTACGGTGGTTTGGCCGATGGCCTGGCCGCTCTGGTGAGCGAACAGCACATACAGCAGTTCACCCAGCAGCAGCGCGGCGAGAATCACCGGCCCGGCCCAGATGCCCGGCTTGAGCCAGGTGCGTTCCTGCTGCACCGAGGCCGGGCCCAGGTTCAGCATCATCACCACGAACACGAACAGCACCATGATGGCGCCGGCGTAGGCGATCACTTCCAGGGCACCGGCGAACGGCGCGCCGAGGGCGAAGAACGTCATGGCCACGGCGATCAGCGAAATGATCAGGTAGAGCAGGGCATGTATGGGGTTGGTGTTGGTGACCACGCGAAGCGTGGAGACCACAGCAATACCCGATGCGAAATAGAAAGCGAATTCCATCTTTCTTCCTTAAGGCAGCAAGCTCTTCACGTTGATCGGTTCGGCTTCATTCTGCGCGGCGCCTTTCGGCTTACCGGCAATGGCCATGCCTGCAACACGATAGAAGTTGTAATCAGGGTTTTTACCGGGACCGGAAATCAGCAAGTCTTCTTTCTCGTACACCAGGTCCTGACGTTTGAAATCCGCCATTTCGAAATCCGGCGTGAGCTGGATCGCGGTGGTCGGGCATGCTTCCTCGCAGAGGCCGCAGAAAATGCAGCGCGAGAAGTTGATGCGGAAGAAGTCCGGGTACCAGCGACCGTCTTCGGTCTCGGCTTTCTGCAGCGAGATGCAGCCTACCGGGCACGCCACGGCGCACAGGTTGCAGGCCACGCAGCGCTCTTCGCCATCGGGGTCGCGGGTCAGCACGATGCGGCCACGATAACGCGGTGCCAGGTAAACCGGCTCTTCCGGGTATTGCAGGGTGTCGCGCTTGCGAAAGCCATGGCCGAAGATCATGACCAGGCTTCGCAGCTGGGTACCGGTACCCTTAACGATGTCGCCAATATATTTGAACATGGGTCAAATCCTCACTGAACCGCGGCCGCGGGCGCGTTCATCAAAACGATCGCAGCGGTCACCAGCATATTGATCAGGGTCAGCGGCAGGCAGAACTTCCAGCTGAAATCCATTACCTGGTCGTAGCGCGGACGCGGGATCGAGGCGCGCAGCAGGACGAACAGCATGATGAAGAACGCAGTCTTCAGGGCGAACCAGACGAAGGACAGTTGCGGCAGGATGCCGAACGGACCGTGCCAGCCACCGAAGAACAGCGTCACCAGCAGCGCCGAGATCAGGATGATGCCGATGTACTCACCGACGAAGAACATGCCCCATTTCATGCCGGCGTATTCAATGTGGTAACCGTCGGCCAGTTCCTGTTCCGCTTCCGGCTGGTCGAAGGGGTGACGGTGAGTCACGGCCACGCCAGCGATGAAGAAGGTACAGAAGCCGAAGAACTGCGGAATGATGAACCACAGGTGCTGGGCCTGGTACTCGACGATGTCGCGCATGTTGAACGAACCGGCCTGGATCACGATGCCCATGAGCGCAAGACCCATGAACACTTCGTAGGACACGGTCTGGGCCGAGGCCCGCAGGCTGCCCAGCAGGGCGAACTTGTTGTTGCTCGACCAGCCGGCGAACAGCACCGCGTACACCGACAGGCCGGCCATGGCGAAGAAGAACAGCAGGCCGATGTTCAGGTCCGCCACGCCCCAGGTCGGGGTGATCGGGATGATCGCGAAGGCGATCAGCAAGGCGCTCATGGCCACCACTGGTGCCAGGGTGAAGATCACCTTGTCGGCAAACGGCGGCGTCCAGTCTTCCTTGAAGAACATTTTGACCATGTCGGCGGCGATCTGGAACATGCCGAACGGGCCGACGCGGTTCGGACCGTAGCGGTCCTGCCACCAGCCCAGCAGGCGTCGTTCGACGAAGCTCAGCAGCGCGCCGCAGACCACCACGGCCAGCAGGATCACGATGGCCTTGAGAACCGTCAGGATCACGGCGATCACATCAGGGGTGAACCAGCTCATTGCGCTGCCTCCTGCAGACCGTCAACGGTTTTACCGAATACCGCCGGCGGGATGCCCGCCAGGCCGGCCGGCAGGGCCACCAGGCCGGCGCCCAATGCTTCGTTGATGCGCAGCGGCAGACGCAGGGTCTGGCCGGCCACGTTCAGGCTCAGCAGGGCACCGTCGTTGACGCCCAGGCGATCGGCTTCGGACTTGGCCAGCGACACGTAGGCGGTCGGAATGCGTTCCTGTACCGGTGCGGCTTTGGAAGAGTTCTCTTCGCTGCCGAACAGGTGATGGAACGGCACGACCTGCCAGGTGCCCGGCGCCGGGTTGAAGGCACGCGGCACGCTGGCGAACCAGCTGAGGCCATCGCCCTGGCTTTCGATCAGGCGGGTGCCAGGGTCACCGGCACGCAGGTGACCACCGACCTCGTCCTGGAACTTGTTCCAGGCCTGCGGCGAGTTCCAGCCCGGCGACCAGGCGAACGGCACTTGCGAGCGCGGTTCGGCGGAGCCCGAGTAACCTTCCATGGAGAAGGCAAACGCGGTGTCCTTGTCCTGCGGGGTGCGCGGTTCGTGGACGCTGATGTTGGCGCGCATCGCGGTGCGGCCGGAGTAGCGCAGCGGTTCACGGGCCAGCTTCAAGCCCTTGATGCGGAACGCGGCGGACGGTGCGGCATCGACGATGCCGGCCAGTTGCGCGGTGCTCGACGCCACGGCAGCGGTGACATGGTCCAGCTGCGTCCAGTCGATCGGCTGGTTGAGCAGGGTAGCGCGCAGGGCATGCAGCCAGCGCCAGCCTTCGTGCACCAGGATACTGGCGTCCAGGTATTGCGGGTCGAAGACCTGGAAGAAACGCTGGGCGCGACCTTCCTGGCTGACCAGCGTCCCGTCGCCTTCGGCGAAGCTCGCCGCCGGCAGCACCAGGTGGGCGCGGTCGGTGGTGGCGGTTTTCTGGTGGTCGGCGACGATCACGGTTTTCGCCGCGCTCAGGGCCGCGTCGACAAGGGCCTTGTCGGTACGGGTGTACAGATCGTTTTCCAGCACCACGATAGCGTCGGCGCTGCCGTCGATCACTGCCTGCAATGCGGCATCGACCGACTCGCCACCGAGCATGGCCAGGCCGAGGCTGTTGGCTTCCGGTACGACCAGGCTGATGGAGCCGTTCTTCTCGCGCAGCTTCAGGGCCTTGGCGATGTTGGCGGCGGCTTCGATCAGCGCCTTGGAACCCAACGAGGTACCGGCGATGATCAATGGACGCTTGGCCGCCAGCAGGGCATCGGCAATACGCTGGACCAGGCCGGTTGCTTCGCTGTCCAGGCCTTCGACGGCCGGAGCGCTGGCGTCCAGGGCGTGGGCCACGGCGAAACCGATGCGTGCCAGGTCGTCAGGAGCGGCGTGGACGCATTCTTCGGCCACGTCGTCGAGCTTGGTTTCAGCCAGGCTGGCGATGAACAACGGGTTCAGCTCATGCTGGCCGATGTTCTTCACGGCGGCGTCTAGCCATGGCTGGACGCGCATCGCGTCGGCCATCGCTTCGGCCTTGCCCTTGACCGACTGACGCAGGGCCAGGGCCATGCGGGCGGCGGTCTGGGTCAGGTCTTCGCCAAGCACGAACACCGCGTCGTGGTCTTCGATGTCACGCATCGTCGGCACGGGCAGCGGGCTGTTCTTCAGCACGTCGAGGACCAGGCGGATGCGCTCCAGCTCACCGGCTTCGATGCCGCTGTAGAAGTGCTCGGCGCCGACCAGTTCACGCAGGGCGTAGTTGCTTTCCAGGCTGGCCCGGGGCGAACCGATGCCAACGATGTTACGACCGCGCAGCAGCTCGGCGGCCTTGTCCAGGGCTGCGTCCAGGCTCAGCTTGGTGCCGTCGGCCAGCAGCGGCTGGCGTGGGCGGTCCTTGCGATTGACATAGCCATAGCCGAAACGACCGCGGTCGCAGAGGAAATACTGGTTCACCGAACCGTTATAGCGGTTTTCGATGCGGCGCAGTTCGCCGTAGCGCTCACCCGGGGAAATGTTGCAACCGCTGGAGCAGCCATGGCAGATGCTCGGCGAGAACTGCATGTCCCATTTGCGGTTGTAGCGCTCGGAGTGAGTCTTGTCGGTGAACACACCGGTCGGGCAGACCTCGGTGAGGTTGCCGGAGAATTCGCTTTCCAGGGTGCCGTCTTCAACGCGACCGAAGTACACGTTGTCGTGGGCGCCGAATACGCCCAGGTCGGTGCCGCCGGCGTAGTCCTTGTAGAAGCGTACGCAGCGGTAGCAGGCGATGCAGCGGTTCATCTCGTGGGAGATGAACGGGCCCAGTTGCTGGTTCTGGTGGGTGCGCTTCTTGAAGCGATAACGGCGCTCGTTGTGGCCGGTCATCACGGTCATGTCTTGCAGGTGGCAGTGACCGCCTTCCTCACAGACCGGGCAGTCGTGAGGATGGTTGGTCATCAGCCATTCGACGACACTGGCGCGGAAGGCCTTGGACTCTTCATCGTCGATGGAGATCCAGGTGTTGTCGGTGGCAGGGGTCATGCAGGACATGACGATCCGACCACGGGTGTCGTTCTCGTCGGTGTACTGCTTGACCGCGCACTGGCGGCAGGCCCCGACGCTACCGAGCGCGGGGTGCCAGCAGAAATAAGGGATGTCGAGGCCCAGCGACAGACATGCCTGTAACAGGTTGTCTGCCCCGTCGACTTCGAGCGCTTTGCCGTCTACGTGGATAGTGGCCATGGTTCAAAGTTCTTCGTTGGCCCGGTGTCAGCGGGCGTGGCTAATGGAATCTTGTCATTCGTCCGAATCCAAACAGCCTCGGTGAAAAGGCGTCATCGGACGAAAGGCGAAGGGCACGGACCCTTCGCCTTCTTAAGCGTCGTTACGCGCCGACCATG
The DNA here is from genome assembly GCF_052041925.1 of Pseudomonas sp. SMN5. Lineage (NCBI taxonomy): Bacteria > Pseudomonadati > Pseudomonadota > Gammaproteobacteria > Pseudomonadales > Pseudomonadaceae > Pseudomonas > Pseudomonas sp. SMN5. The sequence goes on along the minus strand of NZ_JBKGGX010000018.1, from coordinate 109,512 downwards.
GTCGGCGAGACCACCTGATTGAGATCGCCCGCGCGGGTGGGCGCGATGCCGGCCTCGAATTCAGGGCGGAAGTATTTGATTGCGCTGCCCAACGGCTCCACGGCACCCGGTGCGTGAGCACAGAAGGTCTTGCCTGGGCCGAGGAAACCGACCAGGCCCAGCAGGGTCTCGATGTCGCCGGGCTGGCCTTCGCCGCGCTCGATGGCCATCAGCAGCTTGACGCTCCAGGGCAGGCCATCGCGGCAAGGGGTGCAGAAGCCGCAGGATTCGCGAGCGAAAAACTGCTCCATGTTGCGCAGCAGCGAGACCATATTGACGCTGTCGTCCACCGCCATGGCCAGGCCAGTGCCCATGCGGGTGCCGACCTTGGCGATGCCGCCGGCGTACATCTGGGCGTCCAGGTGTTCGGGCAACAGGAAACCGGTACCGGCGCCGCCAGGCTGCCAGCACTTGAGCTTGTAGCCATCGCGCATGCCGCCGGCGTAGTCCTCGAACAATTCGCGACCGGTGACGCCGAACGGCAGTTCCCACAGGCCGGGGTTCTTGACCTTGCCGGAGAAGCCCATGAGCTTGGTGCCCATGTCTTCGCTGCCGTCGCGGGCCAGGGATTTGTACCAGTCCACGCCGTCGGCGATGATCGCCGGCACGTTGCACAGGGTCTCGACGTTGTTCACGCAGGTCGGCTTGCCCCACACGCCGACAGCGGCAGGGAAGGGCGGCTTGGAGCGCGGGTTGGCGCGGCGGCCTTCGAGGGAATTGATCAGCGCGGTTTCTTCACCGCAGATGTAGCGTCCGGCACCGGTGTGCACGAACAGCTCGAAATCGAAACCCGAACCCAGGATGTTCTTGCCCAGAAGGCCTGCGGCCTTGGCTTCTTCCACGGCACGGTTCAGGTGCTTGGCGGCGGTGGTGTATTCGCCGCGCAGGAAGATATAGCCACGGTAGGTTTTCAGCGCACGGGCGCTGATCAGCATGCCTTCGATCAGCAGATGGGGCAGTTGCTCCATCAGCATGCGGTCTTTCCAGGTATTGGGCTCCATTTCATCCGCGTTGCACAGCAGGTAGCGGATGTTGATGGATTCGTCCTTGGGCATCAGGCCCCATTTCACGCCGGTGGGGAAGCCCGCACCGCCGCGACCCTTGAGGCCGGAGTCTTTCACGGTCTGGACGATATCGTCCTGGGCCATCTGGGTGAACGCCTTGCGCGCAGCGGCGTAGCCGTTCTTGGCCTGGTATTCGTCCAGCCATACCGCTTCGCCGTCGTCACGCAGACGCCAGGTCAGGGGGTGGGTTTCGGCCGAGCGCTGGATGCGGTTGGCGGGCCCGAAGGAAGTCAGGGTCATACGTAGCCCTCCAGCAGTTTGGCGACGCCTTCAGGTTTGACGTCACCGAAGGTGTCGTCGTCGATCATCAGCGCCGGTGCCTTGTCGCAGTTGCCCAGGCAGCACACCGGCAACAGCGTGAAGCGGCCGTCGGCGGTGGTTTGGCCCAGGCCGATGCCCAGCTTGCCCTGGATCTCGCTGACCACGGACTCGTGGCCACCGATGTAGCAGACCATGCTGTCGCAGACGCGAATGATGTGGCGGCCCACGGGCTGGCGGAAAATCTGGCTATAGAAGGTCGCGACGCCTTCGACGTCGCTGGCCGGGATGCCGAGGATCTCGCCGATGGCGTAGAGCGCGCCATCGGGCACCCAGCCACGTTCCTTCTGGACGATCTTCAGGGCTTCGATCGACGCCGCGCGCGGGTCTTCGTAGTGATGCAGCTCGTGCTCGATGGCCGAGCGCTCGGTTTCGCTCAGGGCGAAACGGTCAGTCTGGATAAGCGTGCTGTTCATGCTTAGCGGTCCACGTCGGCCATAACGAAATCGATGCTACCCAGGTACGCGATCAAGTCCGCGACCATGCTGCCTTTGATCACCGAAGGGATCTGCTGCAGGTGCGGGTAGCTCGGGGTGCGGATCCGGGTGCGGTAGCTCATGGTGCCGCCATCGCTCGTCAGGTAATAACTGTTGATGCCCTTGGTCGCTTCGATCATCTGGAAGGATTCGTTGGCCGGCATGACCGGGCCCCACGAAACTTGCAGGAAGTGCGTGATCAGGGTCTCGATGTGTTGCAGCGTGCGCTCCTTGGGTGGCGGCGTGGTCAGCGGGTGATCCGCCTTGTACGGGCCTTCCGGCATGTTGCGCATGCATTGTTCGATGATCTTGACGCTCTGGCGCATCTCCTCGACGCGCACCATGCAGCGGTCATAGGCATCGCCGTTGACCGCCAGCGGCACTTCGAATTCGAAGTTCTCGTAGCCGGAGTACGGGCGGGCCTTGCGCAGGTCGAAGTCCAGGCCGGTGGCACGCAGGCTCGGGCCGGTGACGCCCCATTCCAGCGCCTGCTTGGTGTTGTAGTCGGCGACGCCGATGGTACGACCTCTGAGAATGCTGTTTTGCAGGGCGGCCTTGGTGTATTCGTCCAGGCGCTTGGGCATCCACTCGACGAAGTCCTTGACCAGTTTTTCCCAGCCGCGCGGCAGGTCGTGGGCGACGCCACCGATGCGGTACCAGGCCGGGTGCAGGCGGAAACCGGTGATCGCTTCGATCACGGTGTAGGCCTTCTGGCGGTCAGTGAAGGTGAAGAACACCGGAGTCATGGCGCCGACGTCCTGGATATAGGTGCCCAGGAACAGCAGGTGGCTGGTGATCCGGAAGAACTCGGCCATCATGATGCGAATCACGTTGACCCGGTCCGGCACGGTGATGCCGGCCAGTTTCTCGACCGAGAGCACGTACGGCAGGTTGTTCATCACCCCGCCCAGGTAATCGATACGGTCGGTGTACGGAATGTAGCTGTGCCAGGACTGACGCTCGCCCATCTTCTCGGCGCCACGGTGGTGGTAGCCGATGTCAGGGACGCAATCGACGATTTCTTCGCCGTCCAGCTGCAGGATGATGCGGAACGCACCGTGGGCCGAAGGGTGGTTCGGGCCGAGGTTGAGGAACATGTAGTCCTCGTTCGCCCCGGAGCGTTTCATGCCCCAGTCTTCGGGCTTGAAGCGCGCGGCTTCTTCCTCGATCTGTTGTTTGGCCAGGGACAGGCTGTACGGATCGAACTCGGTGGCGCGGGCCGGGAAGTCCTTGCGCAGCGGGTGACCTTCCCAGGTCGGCGGCATCATGATGCGGGTCAGGTGCGGGTGGCCGGGGAAGTCGATGCCGAACATGTCCCAGACTTCACGCTCGTACCAGTTGGCGTTCGGCCAGATGCTGGTGACGGACGGCACGCTGAGGTCGCTCTCGGACAAGGCGACCTTGATCATTACGTCACTATTACGCTCCACCGACAGCAAGTGGTAGAACACGGTGAAATCGACACCGTCGGGCAGCCCGTGGCGCTTGGTGCGCAGGCGCTCGTCCACGCCGTGCAGGTCATAGAGCATGACGTACGGCTTGGGCAGGTTGCGCAGGAACGTCAGGACTTCGACGAGCCTGGCGCGGGCCACCCAGAGCACCGGCATGCCGGTGCGGGTCGCCTGGGCGGTGAACGCGTCAGGACCAAAACGGTTGTTCAGTTCGACGACCACATCCTGGTCGTCTGCCTTGTAAGGCGGGATGTACAGAGCACTGCCTGTAGTCATGGTTATTTATCGCTTTCGGTCAACGTAAAGAATGAAGCCAGTGTCTCGTTTCCTGGGCAGGACAGAGCTGGATCAGACTTCGTCGGGGCTGCGCAGGTTGGTGACTGCGATTCGCTGTTCGCGGCGCTCTTCCTTGGTCGACGGCATGTCGGCGCGGTAGACGCCTTGATCACCGACCACCCAGGACAGCGGGCGACGTTCCTGTCCGATGGATTCCTGCAACAGCATCAGGCCTTGCAGGAACGCTTCGGGGCGGGGCGGGCAGCCGGGCACGTAGACATCCACCGGGAGGAATTTGTCGACTCCCTGGACCACGGAATAAATGTCGTACATGCCGCCGGAATTGGCACAGGCGCCCATGGAAATGACCCACTTGGGTTCCAGCATCTGTTCGTACAGGCGCTGGATGATAGGGGCCATTTTCAGGAACGGCGTGCCGGCGATAACCATGAAATCCGCCTGGCGCGGCGATGCCCGGATCACCTCGGCGCCAAAGCGCGCGATGTCGTGGGGCGCCGTGAAGGCGGTGGTCATTTCCACGTAGCAGCACGAAAGGCCGAAGTTGTACGGCCACAGGGAGTTCTTGCGACCCCAGTTGACCGTGCTGTTCAGCACGTCTTCGAGCTTGCCCATGAAGATGTTCTTGTGGACTTGATCTTCTAACGGATCGGCGACGGTTTCCCGCTTGCCGATCGGATACTGCTCGTTAGGAGCATCGGGGTCGATCCTGGTGAGATTGTATTGCATTGCCAAAGCCTCATTGTTTCAGCTTCGCTTGCCGCTTGCGCCGAGCTTCCGGAGCCCAATCAAGTGCCCCCACCCGGTAAAGGTAGACAAGACCTGCCAACAGAATTGCTATGAAAACGAGCGCTTCGACGAATCCGGTCCAGCCGCTTTCGCGGACGGACACAGACCAGGCAAAGAGAAAGAGGGCTTCGATATCGAAGATCACGAAGAGCATCGCGACCAGATAGAATTTGGCTGAGAGCCGCAAGCGGGCGCCACCGGTAGGTAGCATGCCGGACTCGAACGGTTCGTTTTTGCTGCGGCCCCAGGCTCGTGACCCGAGGAGGCTCGACACGCCGAGCATGAAGGCGCACAGGCCGACAACACCCAGAAGGAAAATGGCAAAGCCCCAGTTGTGGGCCATGAGTCCTGTCGCTTCGGGCATGCTGGAAATCCTTAACAGAGGGCAAGGGCCTCTGAGCTTGAAAGAAATAACGCAGTGACGATATGTCGCAGCAATCAATCGCGGTGATTTTATGGCTAAACACCGGGCAAGTAAAATTCCTATAGCGAAATTATTTATTGGAATAAGGACATAGCGCACCTCCACAACCCCACGGCCCCGGCGGGGTAGGCATTGGCATTGATTCTTCAATAATGTTTCGCGTCGGTTGTAACAAAGAAATGTTCGCCTAAATGATAATTGTTATTGTTTGAGCGAGGCTTCCATCATATGCCCGCGCAGTAGTTGAGAACTTTTCTTACAGGGGTAGCGACTGCAATTGTCAGCGCCGGCCGTTTTACTCTTTTTCAGACTCCCTGTTACTGCGTTCGATCAATTTTTTTCGTCGTTCAAACATTTTTCCACTGTGGGAGCGAGCCTGCTCGCGAGGGCGGTGGTCCAGCCTGCATCGATGTTGCATGTGGATACGTCATCGCGAGCAGGCTCGCTCCCACAGAGGGGCATTGCGTTGGTTGTTGAAGCGTAGGCGAAAAAAAGCCCCGAACCAGTCGGGGCTTCAGATCGTCGGTCTTGCGGTTGGTTTTTATCGGTCCCGCAAGGACCGTTCAGCGATGGATCAGTGGAACTGCTCTTCTTCGGTCGAGCCGGTCAGCGCGGTAACCGAAGAGGTCCCGCCCTGGATCACAGTGGTCATGTCGTCGAAGTAGCCGGTGCCCACTTCCTGCTGGTGCGCCACGAAGGTGTAGCCTTTGGCGGCGTCGGCGAATTCCTGCTCTTGCAGCTTCACGTAGGCGGTCATGTCGTTGCGGGCGTAGTCGTGCGCCAGGTTGAACATGCTGTGCCACATGTTGTGGATGCCGGCCAGGGTGATGAACTGGTGCTTGTAGCCCATGGCGGACAGTTCGCGCTGGAACTTGGCGATGGTCGCGTCGTCCAGGTTTTTCTTCCAGTTGAAGGAAGGCGAGCAGTTGTACGACAGGATCTGGTCCGGGTATTCCTTCTTGATCGCTTCGGCAAAGCGACGGGCTTCGTCCAGGTCCGGCTTGGCGGTTTCGCACCAGATCAGGTCGGCGTACGGTGCGTAGGCCAGGCCGCGGGCGATGGCCTGGTCGAGGCCGGCACGTACTTTATAGAAGCCTTCCTGGGTGCGGGTGCCGGTCACGAACGGCTGGTCGTACGGGTCGCAGTCGGAAGTCAGCAGGTCAGCGGCGTTGGCGTCGGTGCGAGCCAGGATGATCGTTGGCACGCCAGCGACGTCGGCGGCCAGACGGGCTGCGGTCAACTTCTGCACGGCTTCTTGGGTCGGTACCAGTACCTTGCCCCCCATGTGGCCGCATTTTTTCACCGAAGCCAGTTGGTCCTCGAAGTGAACGCCGGCGGCGCCTGCCTCGATCATGCTCTTCATCAGCTCGTAGGCGTTCAGTACGCCGCCGAAACCGGCTTCGGCGTCAGCCACGATCGGCGCGAAGTAATCGATGTAGCCTTCGTCGCCCGGGTTCTTGCCGGCTTTCCACTGGATCTGGTCGGCGCGACGGAACGAGTTGTTGATGCGCTTGACCACGGTCGGAACCGAGTCCACCGGGTACAGCGACTGGTCAGGGTACATCGACTCGGCGGAGTTGTTGTCCGCCGCTACTTGCCAGCCCGACAGGTAAATCGCCTGGATACCGGCCTTGACTTGCTGCACAGCCTGGCCGCCGGTCAGGGCGCCCATGCAGTTGACGAAATCTTTCTCAGGGCGGAAGGACGGCTTGGCGCCTTGGGTCACCAGGTTCCAGAGCTTCTCGGCGCCCATTTTCGCAAAGGTGTGCTCAGGTTGAACCGAGCCACGCAGACGGACGACGTCAGCAGCGGAATAATTGCGCTTCACGCCTTTCCAGCGCGGGTTTTCAGCCCAGTCTTTTTCAAGGGCTGCAATTTGCTGTTCGCGTGTCAGTGCCATGGAGATAAACCTCGTCGCATAGGTCTTGGGTGGAAAATTCCTGCTCCTGCCGGCTTCGCCAGACATTGGCGTAGGGGGCTGCTCGCTGGCCAGGGGGCCGGGCGGACAAGTCGGTTCAGGCGGGGTGGCGACGGGATGAACGATGGGCTCGAGGGGAAAGTGAGCAGGTAGAGGCGAACTGCGGGCGCAATCGGGCGTCGTGGGCCTTCATGTGAACTCAGAGTGATGCCGGGTTACCTAGTTACGCTTCCGTCCCTCGGGACAACTTCGTTCCAGTCGCAACCTCGTCAAACACACCTTGTGGGCGGTACAGACACGAATCGGCTCGCAGGGTAGTTGCAAGCGTCGACCCGAAGGCCCTTGCCAGGGCCCCTGATTAGCGGGAGCGAGGCCATCATGCCTTCGGTTTTTTGGCTCGTCAAACGTTTTGTAGTGCTTTTTTTCTAGCACTACATCTTTGGTCTAATACGACTCATCAGTCAGTTTTTGGTGCTTCAGTTCAGGGTGTCGACCTTGACCCGCAGAATCATGTCATCGCGGCCCTGAGTCGAGTAGCTGCGGGTCAGGCCCTGTTTATCGGCCTGGGTCTGGCGATTGACCCCGGCCAGGGTGATCCATTCACCCAGGCGTCCGCTGACAGTTGTGTCGGTACTTTGCACGTTCACTACATCGGGACGCTCCTGACTCATGCGGTCACGGTTGGTACTGATGCTCAGGTGAACGGTTTCGCCGGTGACGCTGGCGGTGACATAGAAACCCTGGGTGACGTTGCGGTATTGGGTCTGGCTTTGCACGCGGCCGTAGCTGTCGCTCTGGCTGCTGGTGAACGGCACGCTCTGGCCAACCTGGATCAGCGCCGGCTGGCCTTCGCTGGCCTGCACCTGCTGTACGCCGCCGTCGCGGCTGGCGGTGCTGCGATTGATGATGCGGGTCTGGCTCGGGGCGGCGCCGTTGATGGAGTAGCCCTGGTCGCCTTGCAGGTTGTTTTCGTTGGTGTCGACCGTGATCAACAGGCGTTTGGGCGCTGTATCGAGTTGGGCTAGAAATTGCCGCAGCTCTTCAATCTTGCCCGGGGCGGCGTTGACGATCAGTTGGTTGCCGTAAGCGCTGACCTGGCCGTCCTTGCCGATGAAGTTCTGCGCCACTGGTAGCAGGTCGGCGCTGGTGCGGTAGTTCAGTGGCACGATCTGCGTGTCGGCCATGACCGACAGGCTGCAGCCGAGCAGCAGGGTGACCAGGAGGGTGCGTAGGGACATTCCATTTCTCCGCGAGACAAAGGCTTGATATTGCCATTTTGTCGGCTTCGGGTGGGGCAAGTTGAATGATAGACGGCAAAACGCCCCGGCATCGGAGAATGGCGGGGCGTTTTGGGTGTTGCCGTGCTCTTATGGCGAGAGTGCTTTTGTGGCGAGGGAGCTTGCTCCCGCTCGACCGGGCTGGCGCACCAGTGCGCAGCGCTCGCAAGCTTCTGGGGCTGCTACGCAGCCCAGCGGGAGCAAGCTCCCTCGCCACAGGTGTTCACCCCGCCTCGGATCAGGGTTGAGTCAGGTCGAACGCCGCACCATATCCACATGAGGAATCCCGGCTTCCAGGAACTCCTCGCTGACCACGGCAAAGCCCAGTCGCTCATAGAACGGCGTGGCATGCACCTGGGCGCTGAGCATTTGTTGTTTGAGGCCGCGTTTCTCGGCCTCGGCAATCACAGCGTGCATCAGCGCGTCACCGACCTTCAGGCCACGCCAGTCCTTGAGCACCGAGACCCGACCGACGTGACCATCGACCAGCAGGCGGGCGGTGCCGATGGGGAAATCGCCTTCGTAGGCGAGGAAGTGCACGGCGCCCTGGTCATCGGCATCCCATTCCAGCTCAGGCGGGACGGACTGCTCGGCAATGAACACCGCTTCACGAATGCGCCGGATCTCGGCGTTATCCTTTTGCCAGTCTGCGACACGAACGTGAATTTTATTCATCGGCGAACCCCAGGCTGCCTTGCTTGACCAATTCGCAGATCAGCCCGCGACCGTCTTCGTCCGCCAGCCACGGACCGAGATTGTCGATGTGCAGGGCGTCGGCGGCGCAGATCATTTTCAGCAAGTCGCGCAGTTTGCCCGGCAGATAACGGCTCTGGCCGCTGGCGAATAGCAGCAGGTCGTCATCGACTTCCGACCAGGCCAGGCGCGCGCTCGGATTGCGGATGATCACCGCGCCTTGTTCCAGGCCGGCCAACAGGTCGTCTTCTTCCAGTTCCGGCCCGACCACCAGTTCCGGGTAGCGCGGTTCGGTCATGAACTGGCCGAACCAGGTCAGCAACAGGCGCTCGTCACTCATGTGTTCGGCCAGCAGGCCCTTGAGGCGGTCCAGGGCATCATGCTGGATCTGGTGCGGATCGCTCACCGGGCGCGCGTCGGCGTCGGTGTAGCGCTCTTCGTCCGGCAGGAACTGGCTGAGGAAGTCGGTGAAGTGGGTCAGCACTTCGGCGGCGCTCGGTGCGCGGAAGCCCACGGAGTAGGTCATGCAATCATCCACGGCCACGCCGCAATGAGCCAGGCGTGGCGGCAGGTAGAGCATGTCGCCCGGTTCCAGGACCCATTCGTCGGTGGCTTCGAAGTCGGCGAGGATGCGCAGGTCGGCATGAGGCAGCAGCGGGCTATCGGAATCGCACATCTGGCCGATCTTCCAGTTGCGCTTGCCGTGGCCTTGCAGCAGGAATACGTCGTAATTATCGAAGTGCGGACCGACGCTGCCACCCGGGGCCGCGAAGCTGATCATCACATCGTCGATGCGCCAGCTCGGCAGGAAGCGGAAATGCTCCAGCAGTTCGCTGACTTCCGGTACGAACTGATCGACAGCCTGTACCAGCAGCGTCCACTCGCGCTCCGGCAACTTGCCGAACTCGTCTTCGGCGAACGGGCCGCGGCGCAACTCCCATGGACGCTCGCCGTGCTCGATCACCAGACGCGATTCGACTTCCTCTTCCAGGGCCAGGCCGGCCAGTTCATCGGCATCGATCGGGCTCTCGAAGTCAGGGATCGCCTGGCGGATCAACAGGGGTTTTTTCTGCCAGTAGTCGCGCATGAACTCCCGTGCCGTGATGCCGCCCAGGAGTTGCAGAGGAATATCAGGATTCATGTGTAACCTATTGAAAAAAAGTATTTTTCTGACGCGAATAAAAACGCCCGGCGCTCGGCCGGGCGTCTCAGGGCAAAGCGTTGATCAGATGCGCTTGGCTTGCGCCGCCGCGTTGCCGATGTAGCTGGCCGGGGTGAGCTTCTTCAACTCGGTCCGCGTTTCGGCGGGCATGTCCAGGCCGTCGATGAAAGTCTGTAATGCTTCAGGGCTGATGCCCTTGCCACGGGTCAGCTCTTTCAGTTTTTCGTACGGGTTTTCGATGTTGTAGCGACGCATCACGGTCTGGATCGGCTCGGCCAGGACTTCCCAGCAGGCATCCAGGTCGGCTGCGATTTTCTGCTCGTTCAACTCCAGCTTGCCGATGCCCTTGAGGCTGGCTTCGTAGGCGATGACGCTGTGGGCAAAGCCCACGCCCAGGTTGCGCAGCACGGTGGAGTCGGTCAGGTCGCGCTGCCAGCGCGAGATCGGCAGTTTGCTCGCCAGGTGTTGGAACAGCGCGTTGGCGATGCCCAGGTTGCCTTCGGAGTTTTCGAAGTCGATCGGATTGACCTTGTGCGGCATGGTCGAGGAACCGATTTCGCCGGCGATGGTGCGCTGCTTGAAGTAGCCCAGGGAGATGTAGCCCCAGATGTCGCGGTCGAAGTCGATCAGGATGGTGTTGAAGCGTGCGATCGCGTCGAACAGCTCGGCGATGTAGTCGTGCGGCTCGATCTGGGTGGTGTACGGGTTGAAGCTCAGGCCCAGTTCGTCTTCGATGAAGGCGCGGGCGTTGGCTTCCCAGTCGATGTCCGGATAGGCCGACAGGTGGGCGTTGTAGTTGCCCACGGCGCCGTTGATCTTGCCCAGCAGCGGCACGGCGGCGACCTGGGCGATCTGGCGCTCCAGGCGGTACACCACGTTGGCCAGTTCTTTGCCCAGGGTGGTCGGCGAAGCCGGTTGGCCATGGGTGCGCGACAGCATCGGTACGTCGGCGAAGCGGATCGCCAGCTCGCGGATCGCCTCGGCGATCTGACGCATCAAAGGCAGCAGCACATCATCGCGGCCTTCGCGCAGCATCAGGGCGTGAGACAGGTTGTTGATGTCCTCGCTGGTGCAGGCAAAGTGGATGAATTCGCTGACCTTGGCCAGCTCCGGCAGCTTGGCCGCCTGCTCCTTGAGCAGGTATTCGATGGCCTTCACGTCGTGGTTGGTGGTGCGTTCGATCTCTTTGACGCGCTCGGCGTGCTCCAGCGCAAAGTCGTCGGCCAGGGCATTCAATACCGCGTTGGCTTCGGCGGAAAACGCCGGGACTTCACTGATGGCAGGGTGAGCGGCCAGACGCTGGAGCCAGCGCACTTCAACCAGGACGCGGGCGCGGATCAGGCCGTACTCGCTGAAAATCGGGCGCAGGGCCTGGGTTTTGCCGGCGTAGCGGCCGTCAACAGGGGAAACCGCAGTGAGCGAAGAGAGCTGCATGGGGTGTTCTCGGACAGTCGGGCAACGAAATGGGGGGCGTATCATACATGAAAATCGGCGCCGGTCCGTCGCCAACTGACCGGCGTGTTACGCGTAACGAAGTACTATTTATTACCTGTGGCGAGGGAGCTTGCTCCCGCCGGGGCGCGAAGCGGCCCTGAAGCCGGGCAATCCGTTGTATCTGCTGGACACAAGGGACTGCGTTGCAACCCGGCGGGAGCAAGCTCCCTCGCCCCAAAAGCAACAGTGAAGCGCCTAGTCGTGGTGCATCAACGAGTAAAGCTCTTTGAGCAATTTGCGTCGGCTGATTACCAATTGCCAGCGATGACCGCCCAATTGTCGCCACAAGCGGGCCGAGCGAATCCCGGCCAGCAGCAGGGCGCGGATCTTCGAGGCATTGCTTGGTTGCTGCAGGTTGCGCATGTCACCGTGGACCTGGATACGCTGGCGCAGGGTACTGAGGGTGTCCTGGTACAGCGCGCCGCAGGCGGCAACCACGTTCTCGTGGGACGGGCCGAAGTGTTCGACCTGGGACTGGATCTGAGGCAGGCGCTTGCCGATGGTCTCCAGCATGTCGTCACGCTTGGCCAGTTGGCGCTCCAGGCCGAGCATCGACAGGGCATAGCGCAGCGGCTCGCGTTGCAGGGCGCTGGGGTCGCGCTCCAGGGCACCGATCAGGGCGCGATAGCCTTCGCGCAGGTTCAGATCGTCGCCGCCGTAGACTTCGAGAGTGTCCTTGGGGTCGCGCACCAGCAAGCTGCCGAGCATGCAAGCAACGCCCGCTTCGGAGGCCTGGCCGGTCTTGGCGATCCGGTCCACCAGCACCGCAGCGAGAAACACCCCGCCCAGCGCGGTCAATTGCTCCTGGATTGGCGTCATGCCTTGCTGCTCCACGGTTCGGCCACTTCGATCACGCCGCCGCCCAGGCAGATTTCGCCGTCGTAGAACACTACGGACTGGCCGGGTGTGACGGCCCGCTGCGGATCGTCGAAGGTGGCGCGATAACCGCTGGCGGTTTTCTCCAGGGTGCAGGGCTGGTCGCTCTGACGGTAGCGCACCTTGGCCGTCAGCCGGCGTGGTTCGCTGAGGTCGATCGGATTCACCCAATAGATGTCGGAGGCGAGCAGGGCGCGGGAAAACAGCCATGGGTGGTCATTGCCCTGGCCGACGATCAACTCATTGTGCTCCAGGTCCTTGATCAATACGTACCACGGCTCTTCGCCGGCATCTTTCAGCCCGCCGATGCCCAGGCCCTGGCGCTGGCCGATGGTGTGGTACATCAGGCCGTGGTGACGGCCGATGACTTCGCCTGAGGGGGTCTTGATCTCGCCCGGCTGGGCCGGCAGGTATTGCTTGAGGAAGTCACTGAACCGGCGTTCACCGATGAAACAGATCCCGGTGGAGTCCTTTTTCTTCGCCGTCGCCAGGTCGTGCTTTTCGGCGATTGCCCGCACTTCGGGCTTTTCCAGTTCGCCTACCGGGAACAGGGTCTTGGCGATCTGCTCGCCGCCGACCGCATGCAGGAAGTAGCTCTGGTCCTTGTTCGGGTCCAGGCCCTTGAGCAGTTCGGTGCGCCCGTCGATATCGCGGCGGCGCACGTAGTGACCGGTGGCGATCAGGTCGGCGCCGAGCATCATCGCGTAGTCGAGGAACGCCTTGAACTTGATCTCGCGGTTGCAGAGGATGTCCGGGTTCGGCGTGCGACCGGCCTTGTATTCGGCCAGGAAGTGCTCGAACACGTTGTCCCAGTACTCGGCGGCGAAGTTGGCGGTATGCAGCTTGATGCCGATCTTGTCGCAGACGGCCTGGGCGTCCGCGAGGTCGTCCATGGCGGTGCAGTATTCGGTTCCATCGTCTTCTTCCCAGTTCTTCATGAACAGGCCTTCCACCTCATAACCCTGCTCGATCAGCAGAAGGGCGGAAACGGAAGAGTCTACGCCGCCGGACATGCCGACAATGACGCGCTTCTTTTTGGTGTCAGAAGGGGCTGGATCGCGCATAGCAGTTCAATGAGTGTCTTGAAAAAGGACGCGATTCTATCAGGCCCGGGCGCGCAAGGCTAAAGAGAAGGACGGATCAGCGTCAGACTGTGGCGATGGCCGGCCAGATAATCGTCGATGCAACGGATGATCAGCTCGCTGCGCCAGTGTTCGCGCTGTTCGAGCAATTCGTCGCGGGTCAGCCACCGAGCGCCGAGGATGCCGTCGTCCAGTTGGTAATCCGGTTGGTGTTGCAGGGCCCTGGCGGCGAAACACACCCGCTGGTAGGTCACGCCATTGCTCGGCGCGGTGTACAGGTAAATGCCGACCACGCTGGTGGGCTCTACGTCCCAGCCGGTTTCTTCCAGGGTTTCGCGCACGGCGGCCTCGATCAGCGTTTCATCCGGATCCAGGTGCCCGGCGGGCTGGTTGAGCACCGCGCGCCCGCCCTTGGATTCTTCCACCATCAGGAAACGGCCGTTGTCTTCGACGATGGTGGCGACGGTGATGTGGGGTTTCCAGTCCATGAAGCGTCCTCGAAAGTTGAGCAGTGAAACACAAACCCTGTGGGAGCGAGCTTGCTCGCGATAGCAGTGGGTCAGTCAATGTTGATGTTGAATGTCATGCCGCTATCGCGAGCAAGCTCGCTCCCACAGGGTAATAGGTTTGTCAGGGAAATGGGGGGCTGGAAACACAAACCCCGGCACAAGGCCGGGGTTTGTGGTGCTTCCTTACAACCTTATACCAGCGCAGCAATCGCTGCGTTGAAGGTGTTGCTCGGGCGCATGGCCTTGCTGGTCAGCTCCGGGTTGGCGAAGTAGTAGCCGCCGATGTCCACTGGCTTGCCTTGGACGGCGTTGAGCTCGGCAACGATTTTCTCTTCGTTGTCGGTCAGGGTCTTGGCCAGGGGCGTGAACTGAGCCTTGAGGGCGGCGTCGTCGTTCTGGGCGGCCAGTGCCTGGGCCCAGAACAGGGTCAGGTAGAAGTGGCTGCCACGGTTGTCGATGCCGCCGACTTTACGCGAAGGCGATTTGTTGCGGTCCAGGAACTCACCGGTGGCCTGGTCCAGGGTCTTGGACAAGACCAGTGCCTTCGGATTGTTGTAGGTCACGCCCAGGTGTTCCAGGGACGCGGCCAGGGCCAGGAACTCGCCCAGGGAATCCCAACGCAGGAAGTTTTCTTCCAGCAGCTGTTGCACGTGCTTGGGCGCCGAACCGCCGGCACCGGTTTCGAACAGGCCACCGCCGTTCATCAGCGGCACGATCGACAGCATCTTGGCGCTGGTGCCCAATTCCATGATCGGGAACAGGTCGGTCAGGTAGTCGCGCAGCACGTTGCCGGTCACCGAGATGGTGTCCTTGCCTTCGCGGGTGCGGGCCAGGGTGTATTTCATCGCGTCGACCGGCGACATGATCTGGATGTCCAGGCCGCTGGTGTCGTGGTCTTTGAGGTAAGCCTGGACTTTTTCGATGACCACGCCGTCATGAGCGCGCATCGGGTCCAGCCAGAAAATGGCCGGAGTGGCGCTTGCGCGGGCACGGTTGACGGCCAGCTTGACCCAATCCTGGATCGGCGCGTCCTTGGTCTGGCACATGCGGAAGATGTCGCCGGCTTCGACAGCCTGCTCCATCAGCAGGGCGCCCTTGCTGTCGGTGACGCGAACCACGCCGTCGGCCTTGATCTGGAAGGTCTTATCGTGGGAGCCGTACTCTTCGGCTTTCTTGGCCATCAGGCCGACGTTCGGCACGCTGCCCATGGTGGTCGGGTCGAACGCACCGTTGGCCTTGCAGTCTTCGATCACCGCTTGGTAGATGGTGGCGTAGCAGCGATCCGGGATCACGGCCTTGGTGTCGTGCAACTGGCCGTCGGTGCCCCACATCTTGCCGGAGTCACGGATCATGGCCGGCATCGAGGCGTCGACGATAACGTCGCTCGGCACGTGCAGGTTGGTGATGCCTTTGTCGGAGTTGACCATCGCCAGGGCGGGGCGCGACGCGTAGACGGCCTGGATGTCGGCTTCGATCTGCGCCTGCTGCTCGGCCGGCAGGGTCTTGATGCGGGCGTACAGGTCGCCGATGCCGTTGTTCAGGTTGAAGCCGATCTGTGCCAGCACGTCGGCGTGCTTGGCCAGGGCATCTTTATAGAACTCGGCGACGATCTGGCCGAACATGATCGGGTCGGAGACCTTCATCATGGTGGCCTTGAGGTGAACCGACAGCAGCACGCCTTGTTGCTTGGCGCTTTCGATTTCAGCGGCAATGAACGAACGCAGGGCGTTCTTGCTCATCACGGCGCAATCGAGGATCTCGCCGGTCTGGACGCTGGTTTTTTCTTTCAGCACGGTAGCGGTGCCATCCTTTGCCACCAGCTCGATTTTCACGGCGTCAGCGGCGTCGATCAGGACAGCTTTCTCGCTGCCGTAGAAATCACCGGTGCTCATGTGGGCGACGTGGGACTTGGAGTCCGCGGCCCAGGCGCCCATTTTGTGCGGGTGTTTACGGGCATAGTTCTTGACCGACAGCGGCGCCCGGCGGTCAGAGTTGCCTTCGCGCAGGACCGGGTTCACGGCGCTGCCCTTGACCTTGTCGTAACGGGCGCGAGCGTCTTTCTCGGCCTCGGTGGTCACGGTTTCCGGGTAATCCGGCAGGGCGTAGCCCTTGGCCTGCAATTCCTTGATGGCGGCTTGCAGTTGCGGGACCGAAGCGCTGATGTTCGGCAGCTTGATGATATTGGCTTCGGGCGTAACGGCCAGGTCGCCGAGTTCGGCGAGGTGGTCGGCTACGGCTTTGTCACCCAGTTGCTCGGGGAAGCTGGCCAGGATCCGCCCTGCGAGGGAGATATCACGGGTTTCCACGGCGATATCGGCCGAAGCGGTAAAGGCTTCGATGATCGGCAGCAGGGAGTAGGTGGCGAGGGCAGGCGCTTCGTCGGTGAAGGTATAGATGATCTTCGAGCGGGTGGGCATATTCGGATTAACTCTCTTCTTTGCTAAAGCATGCGCAGAAACTCGAGGGGCGCCGGGTAAGCGCGTTCGTTCAAAGTCATCCGTGAGCCGAATGTCGAGGTTTCTTCGCGGTGATGTTGGGTTGCATCAGTCGAGCGTCAAGCGGTCGGGCCGCGGTAACGGACCGGCTTTCATTGGCGGAAAGTCTTGTCGTAGAGCAGTCTGCCGTCGTGACCCTGTGGTCAGCGGCGGCATTATACATAGGTAGCTGGCAATCTGCCGATGGTTCATAGACGTTCGTACTCGTCCATTGGTCTAAACGTCGCACTCCTGTGGGGGCGGGCTATGCTCATGTTTGGCGCTTTTCCCCTGGTTTTCAGGCTTGTACGTGGCTAAGTGGCTCTCTTTGGTCTTGATGGGCCGAACGTAGGGTTTGCGTGCCGATACAACTGGGGTACGCTCGAATGCAGCCAGATGTTCAATCCAAGCAATGGAGTTCAGCATGGGGTATCAAAAGATTCAGGTTCCAGCCGTCGGTGACAAAATCACCGTCAATGCAGACCATTCTCTTAATGTTCCCGATAACCCGATCATTCCCTTCATCGAAGGCGACGGGATTGGCGTTGACATCAGCCCGGTGATGATCGAGGTGGTGGACGCAGCGGTGCAAAAGGCCTACGGCGGCAAGCGCAAGATTTCCTGGATGGAAGTCTATGCCGGCGAGAAAGCGACCCAAGTCTACGACCAGGACACCTGGTTGCCCCAGGAAACCCTGGATGCGGTCAAGGATTACGTGGTGTCCATCAAGGGGCCGCTGACCACCCCGGTCGGTGGCGGTATCCGTTCGCTGAACGTAGCCCTGCGTCAGCAACTGGATCTCTACGTGTGCCTGCGTCCGGTGCGCTGGTTCGAAGGCGTGCCAAGCCCGGTCAAGAAGCCTGGCGACGTGGACATGACGATCTTCCGCGAGAACTCCGAGGACATCTACGCGGGCATCGAATGGAAGGCCGGTTCGGCCGAAGCCACCAAGGTCATCAAGTTCCTGAAAGAAGAAATGGGCGTGACCAAGATCCGTTTCGACGAGGACTGCGGCATCGGCGTCAAGCCGGTTTCCAAGCAAGGCACCAAGCGCCTGGCACGCAAGGCTCTGCAATATGTGGTCGACAACGATCGCGATTCGCTGACCATCGTGCATAAAGGCAACATCATGAAGTTCACCGAGGGTGCCTTCAAGGAATGGGCCTACGAAGTGGCGGCCGAGGAGTTTGGCGCGACCCTGCTCGATGGCGGTCCATGGATGCAGTTCAAGAACCCGAAGACTGGCAAGAATGTCGTGGTCAAGGATGCCATCGCCGATGCGATGCTCCAGCAGATCCTGCTGCGTCCGGCCGAATATGACGTCATTGCAACCCTGAACCTCAACGGCGACTACCTTTCCGATGCCCTGGCGGCGGAAGTAGGGGGCATCGGCATTGCGCCGGGTGCCAACCTGTCCGACACCGTGGCGATGTTCGAAGCGACCCACGGCACCGCGCCCAAATACGCGGGCAAGGACCAGGTCAACCCGGGGTCGTTGATCCTGTCGGCTGAAATGATGCTGCGTCACATGGGCTGGACCGAAGCGGCGGACCTGATCATCAAGGGCACCAACGGGGCGATTTCGGCCAAGACCGTGACCTATGACTTCGAACGCTTGATGGAGGGCGCCACGCTGGTGTCATCCTCGGGCTTCGGCAAGGCACTGATCGAGCATATGTAAGCGGGATCAACGCGCATCACAAATGCCCGGTTCGAGTGATCGAACCGGGCATTTTTCGTGGAGCCGGGCGGCGTCTGCCGGTCAGTGGGTCTCGGTGACCCTGACGGTGACCGGTACAGGCGCTTCTTCTATCTTGGCCGGCTCTATATTGACGGCGTGCAGGCCCTTGGGGCCCTGGATAACCTGGAACGTCACAGGTTGTCCGGCTTTCAAGGTCTTGTAGCCATCCATCTGGATGGCCGAGAAGTGGGCGAAAAGGTCTTCATCGGGCATTCCGGCTGCGATGATGAAGCCGAAGCCCTTGGCGTTGTTGAACCATTTCACCTTGCCACTCATTTTGACGACCGACATAAACCATATCCCTCTGCAACGCACTCCATCACTGGAGTATCATCCAGTCAATCCGCAGGCTAATCTTGAAACAGGATAGATTCCACGGACCTTTTTAACCCACGATGGGCTCTATTGGTTGTAACACCGTTTTGCCGATAGTCAAGGTGGCCGGGTGGTCGTGGTTGAAATCGCCCACAAGCGCCCCCATCACTGTATTCGCCAACTAAACGAACCTTTCTTTCCATGCATGCAGTCAGCCAGATTCGACTAACATTCAATCAGGATCGCCCGGATCTACACGACGACGATTCCGCCGGCCTTGCTGTTCAGGAAGCGAAGCCAGCATTACAGGCGCCGCCGATGTACAAGGTGGTTTTGTTCAACGATGACTACACACCGATGGATTTCGTCGTCGAAGTGCTCGAGGTGTTTTTTAACCTGAATCGCGAGCTGGCGACCAAGGTCATGCTGGCCGTTCATACAGAGGGACGGGCAGTATGTGGAGTGTTTACCCGCGACATCGCCGAGACAAAGGCCATGCAGGTCAACCAGTACGCCCGGGAAAGCCAGCATCCGCTACTCTGTGAAATCGAGAAGGACGGTTAACGCCGACCACTTGGGTATGAGGTGAAGCTATGTTAAACCGCGAGCTCGAAGTCACCCTCAATCTTGCCTTCAAGGAGGCTCGTTCGAAGCGTCATGAGTTCATGACCGTCGAACACCTGCTGCTGGCCCTATTGGATAACGAGGCTGCCGCCACCGTTTTGCGTGCCTGTGGCGCGAACCTCGATAAACTCAAGCACGACCTGCAGGAGTTCATCGACTCCACCACGCCATTGATCCCCGTGCATGACGAAGATCGGGAAACCCAGCCAACCCTGGGCTTCCAGCGTGTCCTGCAGCGTGCTGTCTTTCATGTACAGAGCTCGGGCAAGCGCGAAGTGACCGGCGCCAATGTGTTGGTCGCCATCTTCAGTGAGCAGGAAAGCCAGGCGGTTTTCCTGCTCAAGCAGCAGAGCGTTGCACGTATCGATGTGGTCAACTACATCGCCCATGGCATCTCCAAGGTGCCGGGGCATGGCGATCATTCCGAGGGTGAGCAGGAGATGCAGGACGACGAGGGCGGTGAGTCTTCTTCTTCAGGCAATCCACTGGATGCCTATGCCAGCAACCTGAATGAACTGGCGCGCCAGGGCCGCATCGATCCGCTCGTCGGACGCGAGGCGGAAGTCGAGCGCGTCGCGCAGATCCTGGCCCGGCGCCGCAAGAACAACCCGTTGCTGGTGGGCGAGGCAGGCGTGGGCAAGACCGCAATCGCCGAAGGCCTGGCCAAGCGCATCGTCGACAACCAGGTACCGGACCTGCTGGCCAACAGCGTGGTGTATTCCCTGGATCTGGGTGCCTTGCTGGCCGGCACCAAGTACCGCGGTGACTTCGAGAAGCGCTTCAAGGCGTTGCTCGGCGAGCTGAAGAAGCGTCCCCAGGCGATCCTGTTCATCGACGAAATCCACACCATCATCGGTGCCGGGGCTGCGTCGGGCGGGGTCATGGATGCCTCGAACCTGCTCAAGCCGCTGCTTTCGTCGGGTGATATCCGCTGCATCGGTTCGACCACGTTCCAGGAGTTCCGCGGGATCTTCGAGAAAGACCGTGCACTGGCCCGACGCTTCCAGAAAGTCGACGTGTCGGAGCCTTCGGTGGAGGACACCATCGGCATCCTGCGCGGCCTGAAGGGGCGTTTCGAGCTGCACCACAACATCGAATACAGCGATGAAGCCCTGCGCGCCGCGGCTGAACTGGCCTCGCGCTACATCAATGACCGGCACATGCCGGACAAAGCCATCGACGTCATCGACGAGGCGGGCGCCTATCAGCGTCTGCAACCGCTGGAAAATCGGGTCAAGCGCATCGATGTGCCTCAGGTCGAGGACATCGTGGCGAAAATCGCCCGTATTCCGCCCAAGCATGTCACCAGTTCCGACAAGGAGCTGCTGCGTAACCTGGAGCGCGACCTGAAGCTGACGGTGTTTGGCCAGGATGCAGCCATCGATTCGCTGTCGACCGCTATCAAACTGTCCCGCGCGGGCCTGAAGTCGCCGGACAAGCCGGTGGGTTCCTTCCTGTTCGCAGGCCCTACCGGTGTCGGCAAGACCGAGGCGGCCCGGCAACTGGCCAAGGCGATGGGGATCGAGCTGGTTCGTTTCGACATGTCCGAGTATATGGAGCGTCACACCGTGTCGCGCCTGATCGGTGCGCCTCCGGGCTACGTTGGTTTCGACCAGGGCGGTCTGTTGACCGAAGCCATTACCAAGCAACCTCACTGTGTGTTGCTGCTCGATGAAATCGAGAAGGCGCATCCGGAAGTCTTCAACCTGCTGCTACAGGTCATGGACCACGGTACGCTGACCGATAACAACGGGCGCAAGGCGGACTTCCGCAATGTGATTCTCATCATGACCACCAACGCCGGTGCCGAAACCGCTGCTCGCGCTTCGATCGGCTTCACCCATCAGGACCATTCGTCCGACGCGATGGAAGTGATCAAGAAGAGCTTCACGCCTGAATTCCGTAACCGTCTGGACACCATTATCCAGTTTGGTCGCCTCAGTCATGAGGTCATCAAAAGCGTGGTGGACAAGTTCCTTACCGAACTCCAGGCGCAGCTCGAAGACAAACGTGTGTTGCTGGAAGTCACCGATGCGGCTCGCAGCTGGCTGGCCGAGGGTGGTTACGATGTGACGATGGGGGCACGGCCGATGGCTCGCCTGATCCAGGACAAGATCAAGCGTCCGCTGGCCGAGGAAATCCTCTTTGGCGAACTGGCCGAACATGGCGGTGTGGTTCACATCGACATCAAGGACGGCGAACTGACCTTCGACTTCGAAACCACGGCCGAGATGGCCTGATCGCTTAGGGTAATAAAGCAAAAGGCGCCGAAAGGCGCCTTTTTGCTGGTCCAGGAAAAACGACGACGAGCCCTGTGGGAGCGAGCTTGCTCGCGATAGCGTCGGTACATGTAACATCACGGCAAGCTGACCCACCGCTATCACGAGCAAGCTCGCTCCCACAGGGATTTTGTATGGCCACAAGTCCCTGTGGGATCAAATCCCAGGCAAACAAAAACGCCCGGTATCAACCGGGCGTTTTGTATTGACCTGTTAGCGAGCGCGGTAAGTGATGCGCCCTTTGCTCAAGTCATAGGGCGTCAGCTCGACGCGCACTTTGTCACCGGTAAGAATACGAATGTAGTTCTTGCGCATCTTGCCGGAGATATGCGCGGTTACGACGTGCCCATTTTCCAACTCCACACGAAACATGGTGTTGGGCAGGGTGTCGACGACAGTGCCTTCCATTTCGAAGCTGTCTTCTTTCGACATGCAGTAAAGCCCTCGGTGTCCAGTGAATGGCCCGGTGCAACTGCGCCAGGCAAAAGCGGCGTGCATTGTGCCCGAAAAAGGGGGGTCAAGCCAAGGGGTTCTAGTTCAGGACAACCCACCGCTGATTAATCAGCAGTTCGATGGGCCGATATTGCGTCTTGTAGTTCATTTTTTTGCAATTCTTGATCCAGTAGCCCAGGTATACGGCTTCAAGTCCCAGGCGCCGGCATTCGTTGATCTGCCACAGGATGGCATAGCGTCCGAGGCTGCGCCGTTCTTCCTCGGGCTCATAGAACGTGTACACCGCTGAAAGTCCGTTGGGGAGCAGGTCCGTAACGGCAATGGCCACCAGCCGTCCGCCGAGACGGAACTCATAGAAACGGGAAAACGGCAGGTCGCGCACCAGGAACGTAGAAAACTGATCGCGACTGGGCGGGTACATGTCACCGTCGGCGTGACGTTGCTCGATATAGCGCTGGTACAGGTCGAAGTATTCCTCGCTGAACTGCGGCTTGGCGGGCCGGATCTGGAGGTCGGCGTTGCGCTTGAAGATGCGCTTCTGCTGGCGATTGGGGGTAAATCGAGCCACAGGGATACGCGCCGGGACGCACGCGTTGCAGTTCTGGCAATGGGGCCGGTAGAGGTGGTCGCCACTGCGGCGGAAGCCCATCTCCGACAGGTCTGCGTAGACATGCACATCCATGGGCTGGCTAGGGTCGAGGAACAGCGTCGTGGCCTGCTCTTCGGGCAGGTAACTGCAAGAGTGGGGTTGAGTGGCATAAAACTTCAAACGCGCCAACTCGGTCATGATCAACCCTCGGGATAAGCTTTCGGTTAAGTGTAAGCCACCAGCGCCAATGTCGCTCAGCAAACCCAGGTTGCGTGGTTGGGCTGGTCCAGATGCGCCTCGAGGTAACCGGCGAACGCGGTCCGCGGAATCGAACGGGCGCCCAGGCTGTGCAAGTGTTCGGTAGGCATCTGGCAATCGATCAGCACGAAACCGGCCGTCTTGAGGTGTTGGACCAGGGTGGCGAAGCCGAATTTCGAAGCATTGTCGGCCCGGCTGAACATGGACTCGCCAAAAAATAGCTGCCCCATCGCCAGGCCATACAGGCCGCCCACCAATACACCTTGGTCCCAGACTTCCACCGAATGGGCGAAGCCGCGCCGATGCAATTCCAGATAAGCGGTTTGCATGGCTTCGGTGATCCAGGTGCCGTCGGCGTAGGCCCGAGGCGCGGCGCAGGCCTGGATGACTGCCGCAAAGTCCCGGTCGAACGTCACCTGGTAGCGTTGTTTGCGCAACAGCTTGCCCAGGCTGCGGGAAACATGCAGTTCGTCGGGAAACAGTACGGTGCGCGGATCCGGCGACCACCACAGGATTGGCTGGCCTTCGGAGAACCAGGGGAAGCAACCATGGCGATAAGCCTGGATCAACCGGTCGGCGGACAGATCGCCACCGGCGGCCAGCAACCCGTTGGGGTCGCGCATGGCTTTCTCCAGCGGCGGGAAATCGAGGGAGTGGCGTTGTAACCAGGTCAGCATTGGCATCCGGACTTGCAGAAGGGGAGGGCGGGGCTGCCGCAAAGCCGGCCGCCCACCTAAAGATTAACCGTCAAACGGCGGGAATGTCATCGAGATACTTTTCCGCATCGAGGGCCGCCATGCAACCGGCCCCGGCGGAGGTAATCGCCTGGCGATAGACATGGTCGGCGACATCGCCGGCGGCGAACACGCCTTCGATATCGGTTGCGGTGGCATTGCCCTCGCTGCCGCCGCGCACGAGCAGGTAGCCGTCACGCATGTTCAACTGGCCTTGAAACAGCTCGGTATTGGGTTTATGTCCGATGGCGATAAACACGCCCGCCAGGGACAAGGTGCTGGTTTCGCCGGTCTCGCTGTGACGCAGGCGGGCGCCGGTCACACCACTGGCATCGCCCAGTACCTCGTCCAGGTTCTGGTTCCAGTGCAGCTTTATATTGCCGTTGGCGGCTTTTTCGAAGAGTTTGTCCTGCAATATCTTCTCTGAGCGCAGCTTGTCGCGACGGTGGATCAGGTGGACCTCGCTGGCGATGTTCGACAGATACAAGGCTTCCTCGACCGCCGTATTGCCGCCGCCAACGACCGCCACCACCTGATTGCGATAGAAAAAGCCGTCGCAGGTCGCGCAGGCGGAAACGCCTTTGCCGGCAAAGCTTTCTTCCGATGGCAACCCCAGGTACTGGGCTGAAGCGCCGGTGGCGATGATCAGCGCATCACAGGTATAAGTGCCGCTGTCGCCGATCAACTCGAAGGGCCGTTGCTGCAACTTGGCGGTGTGGATATGGTCGTAGACAATCTGCGTGTCGAAGCGCTCGGCGTGCCGCTGCATGCGCTCCATCAAGACCGGGCCGGTCAGGCCTTCGACATCGCCGGGCCAGTTGTCGACCTCCACCGTGGTGGTGAGCTGGCCACCGGCCTGCAGGCCAGTGATGACAACGGGCTTGAGGTTGGCGCGGGCAGCATAGACCGCCGCGCTGTATCCCGCGGGACCGGAACCGAGAATGATCAGGCGTGAATGCTTCACTTCGCTCATAAAAACACCTCATAAGCCTTTGTCACAAAAGACAATGCATGCTCCAATTGGCGCTTGTGCATCCTATTCCTGGCTATGCTGTAAGCCGTCGCGCGGGCAATGCCGGGAGGCGGACAAATCCGTACAATGCTTGGGTTTTGAACGCAGGATCGGCCAAAGATCCAAATCTTCGGCAACACCTGTGGTTTTCTGGATGCACCGCACAGTGGTAAAAGTAGTACCGGTTGTGCACATTCACTTTTTTTACCTGCTCGTGACGGGCAGTTTTTTATGTCATTCAACAGATGGACGCGCCTTTGGCGCAGGAAAAGAAGCGTTTTGAAGAAATCCACCGCAGCACCCAAACCAGTCGTTCCGCTCTGGCGCCAGCAATTGCACTACCGGCTCAAGGAAGGTGCGTTGATCGCCATCGGCGCCTTGTGCCTGTTCCTGATGATGGCCTTGCTGACCTACGGCAAGGACGATCCGGGCTGGAGCCATAACAGCAAGATCGACGACGTGCAGAATTTCGGCGGTCCGGCCGGTTCCTATAGCGCCGACATCCTGTTCATGGTGCTGGGTTATTTCGCCTATATCTTCCCGCTGTTGCTGGCGATCAAGGCCTACCAGATCTTCCGTCAGCGTCACGAGCCGTGGCAATGGAGTGGCTGGCTGTTCTCCTGGCGCTTGATTGGCCTGGTGTTCCTGGTGTTGTCGGGGGCCGCGCTGGCCCATATCCATTTTCATGCACCTACTGGCTTGCCGGCCGGGGCGGGCGGTGCGCTGGGGGAGAGCCTCGGCGACCTGGCCCGCAACGCCTTGAATATCCAAGGCAGCACGCTGCTGTTCATCGCCCTGTTCCTGTTCGGCCTGACGGTGTTCACCGACCTGTCATGGTTCAAGGTCATGGACGTGACCGGCAAGATCACCCTCGATCTGTTCGAGCTGATCCAGGGCGCCGTGAACCGTTGGTGGGCGGCGCGTATCGAGCGCAAGCAACTGGTAGCGCAACTGCGTGAGGTCGATGATCGTGTCCACGAGGTGGTCGCGCCGACGGTGCCGGACAAGCGCGAGCAGGCCAAGGTCAAGGAACGCCTGATCGAGCGTGAGCAGGCGTTGAGCAAGCACATGTCCGAGCGCGAGAAGCAGGTGCCGCCGGTGATCACCATGGCACCGGCCAAGGCGCCGGAGCCGAGCAAGCGCGTGCAGAAAGAAAAGCAGGTGCCGTTGTTCGTCGACAGCGCCGTGGAAGGCACCTTGCCGCCGATCTCGATCCTGGACCCGGCCGAGAAGAAACAGCTCAATTACTCCCCCGAGTCCCTGGCGGCCGTCGGTCACCTGCTGGAAATCAAGCTCAAGGAGTTCGGGGTCGAGGTCTCGGTGGATTCGATCCATCCGGGCCCGGTCATCACCCGTTACGAAATCCAACCGGCCGCCGGCGTGAAGGTCAGCCGCATCGCCAACCTCGCGAAGGACCTGGCGCGGTCCCTGGCCGTGACCAGCGTGCGCGTGGTGGAAGTGATCCCCGGCAAGACCACCGTGGGTATCGAGATCCCTAACGAAGACCGGCAGATCGTGCGCTTCTCCGAAGTGTTGTCGACGCCCGAGTACGACAACCACAAATCGCCGGTCACCCTGGCCCTGGGTCATGACATCGGTGGTAAGCCGGTCATCACCGATCTGGCGAAGATGCCTCACCTGCTGGTCGCCGGTACCACCGGCTCCGGTAAGTCGGTGGGGGTGAACGCGATGATCCTGTCGATCCTGTTCAAGTCCGGGCCGGATGACGCCAAGCTGATCATGATCGACCCGAAGATGCTCGAACTGTCGATCTACGAGGGCATTCCGCACCTGCTGTGTCCGGTGGTCACCGACATGAAGGACGCTGCCAACGCCCTGCGCTGGAGCGTCGCCGAGATGGAACGCCGCTACAAGCTGATGGCGAAGATGGGCGTGCGCAACCTCTCGGGTTTCAACGCCAAGGTCAAGGAGGCCGAAGAGGCCGGCACGCCGTTGAGCGACCCGCTCTACCACCGCGAAAACATCCACGACGAAGCGCCACTGCTGCACAAGCTGCCGACCATCGTGGTGGTGGTGGACGAATTCGCCGACATGATGATGATCGTCGGCAAGAAGGTTGAAGAGCTGATCGCCCGTATCGCCCAGAAGGCCCGTGCGGCGGGTATCCACTTGATCCTGGCGACCCAGCGGCCGTCGGTGGATGTGATCACCGGCCTGATCAAGGCCAACATTCCGACCCGGATGGCGTTCCAGGTGTCGAGCAAGATCGACTCGCGGACCATCATCGACCAGGGTGGCGCCGAGCAATTGCTCGGTCACGGTGACATGCTCTACATGCCGCCGGGCACCAGCCTGCCGATCCGGGTCCACGGCGCGTTCGTCTCCGACGATGAAGTGCATCGCGTAGTGGAAGCCTGGAAACTGCGTGGCGCCCCGGAATACAACGACGACATCCTCAACGGTGTCGAAGAGACCGGCAGCGGTTTCGAGGGCAGCAGCGGTGGGGGCGAAGAGGACGCCGAAACCGATGCGCTCTACGACGAAGCGGTGCAGTTTGTCCTGGAAAGCCGTCGGGCCTCGATTTCCGCCGTCCAGCGCAAGCTCAAGATCGGCTACAACCGCGCCGCACGCATGATCGAAGCCATGGAAATGGCCGGGGTCGTGACGGCCATGAATACTAACGGTTCGCGCGAAGTACTGGCGCCGGGCCCGATGCGCGACTAACAAGCCGGGCGGCCTGCCGATGCGCCGCTCGAACCCCCACGACTTCATGAGGACTCCCATGCGCCTGATTCGCATGTTGCTGTTGCCCGTACTGGCCCTGACCACTTTGTCGGCCCAAGCCAATGAAAAGGACGTGGCTCGCCTGACCCAGCTACTGGATGGCTCCAGGACCCTGACCGCACGCTTTTCCCAGTTGACCCTGGACGGCAGCGGAACCCAATTGCAGGAAACCGCCGGCGAGATGGCCTTGCAGCGTCCGGGCCTGTTCTACTGGCACACCGACGCACCGGCCGAGCAACTGATGGTATCCGACGGCCAGAAAGTCTCCCTGTGGGACCCGGACCTGGAGCAGGTCACCATCAAGAAACTCGACCAGCGCCTGACCCAGACCCCGGCGTTGTTGCTGTCCGGTGACATTTCCAAGATCAGCGAAAGTTTCGACATCAGCGCCAAGGAGGCGGGCGGGGTGATCGACTTCACCCTCAAGCCCAAGACCAAGGACAGCCTGTTCGACAGCCTGCGCCTGTCGTTCCGCAACGGTCTGGTCAATGACATGCAGCTGATCGACAGCGTCGGTCAGCGCACCAATATCCTGTTTACCGGGGTCAAGGCCAACGAGGCTGTTCCTGCTTCCAAATTCAAATTCGACATCCCCAAGGGTGCCGATGTCATCCAGGAATAAACAATAGCTGATTGGAACACTGGACCTGTGGGAGCGAGCTTGCTCGCGATAGCGTCGGTTCAGTCGGCATTGATGTTGAATGTGGTGATGCCATCGCGAGCAGGCTCGCTCCTACAGGGAATTGTGCTGTTCAAGAGTGTCCAGCGGAGGTTGCATAAGCAGTGATGGACTTGTTTCGAAGCGCCCCGATTGCCCAGCCATTGGCCGCCCGTCTGCGAGCGACCAACCTGGATGAGTATGTCGGTCAGGAGCATGTGCTCGCTCGCGGCAAGCCTTTGCGCGAGGCCCTGGAGCAGGGCGCGTTGCATTCGATGATTTTCTGGGGGCCTCCGGGCGTGGGCAAGACCACCCTGGCGCGGCTGCTGGCGGAAGTCTCGGATGCGCACTTCGAAACGGTTTCGGCGGTACTGGCGGGAGTCAAGGAAATCCGCCAAGCGGTGGAAGTCGCCAAGCAGCAGGCCGGCCAGTACGGCAAGCGCACGATCCTGTTCGTCGACGAAGTGCACCGCTTCAACAAGTCTCAACAGGACGCCTTCCTGCCGTACGTCGAAGACGGCACGCTGATTTTCATCGGGGCGACCACCGAGAACCCGTCCTTCGAGCTTAACAACGCCTTGCTGTCCCGGGCGCGGGTCTATGTACTCAAGAGCCTCGATGAGACTGCGATGCGCAAGCTGGTGCACCGGGCGCTGACCGAGGAACGCGGCCTGGGCAAGCGTCAATTGAGCCTCAGCGACGAAGGTTTTCAGATGTTGTTTTCTGCCGCCGATGGCGATGGCCGGCGTCTGCTCAACCTGCTGGAAAACGCCTCGGACCTGGCCGAGGACAACAGCGAGATCGACGTCGAGCTGCTGCAAAGCCTGCTGGGCGACACCCGTCGTCGTTTCGACAAGGGTGGCGAGGCGTTCTATGACCAGATCTCGGCGCTGCACAAATCCATTCGCGGCTCCAACCCCGACGCGGCCCTGTACTGGTTTGCACGAATGATCGACGGCGGTTGCGATCCGTTGTATCTGGCGCGGCGGGTGGTGCGCATGGCCAGCGAGGACATCGGCAACGCCGATCCCCGGGCCCTGGGCTTGTGTCTGTCGGCCTGGGACGTGCAGGAGCGCCTCGGCAGTCCCGAAGGCGAACTCGCCGTCGCCCAGGCCATCACGTACCTGGCCTGTGCACCGAAGAGCAACGCGGTGTACATGGGCTTCAAGGCCGCGATGCGCAGCGCCACCGAGCACGGCTCCCTCGAAGTACCGTTGCACCTGCGCAACGCGCCGACCAAGCTCATGAAGCAACTGGGTTACGGCGAAGAATACCGCTATGCCCACGATGAGCCGGATGCCTATGCCGCTGGCGAAGACTACTTCCCCGAAGAACTCGAACCCCAGCGCTTCTACCAGCCGGTGCCCCGGGGCCTCGAGCTGAAGATCGGCGAAAAACTCAATCACCTGGCGCAAATGGATCGCCTGAGCCCTCGTCAGCGGAGAAAACCTTGATCCCCTTGATTCTTGCTGTGTCCGCCGGCGGGATGGTCGGCACGCTGTTGCGTTTCGCCACCGGCAACTGGATCAATGCAAATTGGCCGCGGTACTTCTATACCGCGACGCTGGCCGTTAATATCGTGGGCTGTCTGCTGATCGGCGTTCTATACGGTCTGTTTTTGATTCGCCCCGAAGTACCCATCGAGGTGCGCGCGGGGCTGATGGTCGGCTTCCTCGGCGGCCTGACGACTTTTTCATCCTTTTCACTGGATACGGTGCGCCTGCTGGAAAGCGGGCAGGTGCCGCTGGCCCTGGGCTATGCGGCGATCAGCGTATTCGGCGGGCTGCTCGCCACCTGGGTCGGCCTGTCCCTGACCAAACTTTGATAACGAGAGACCGACATGCTCGATTCCAAACTGTTACGTAGCAACCTTCAGGACGTAGCGGACCGCCTGGCATCCCGTGGCTTTGCCCTGGACGTCGCGCGCATCGAAGCGCTGGAAGAACAGCGCAAGACCGTCCAGACCCAGACTGAAAAGCTGCAAGCCGAGCGTAACGCGATCTCCAAGAGCATTGGCCAGGCCAAGCAGCGCGGCGAAGACATTGCGCCCTTGATGGCGAATGTCGAGAACATGGGGACCGAGCTCAATAACGGCAAGATCGAACTGGACCGGATCCAGACCGAGCTGGATTCAATCCTGCTGGGTATCCCGAATCTGCCTCACGAGTCGGTGCCGGTCGGCGAGGACGAAGATGGCAACGTCGAGGTGCGCCGTTGGGGCACGCCGAAAGCCTTTGAATTCCCGGTGCAGGACCACGTTGCCCTGGGCGAGAAGTTCGGCTGGCTGGACTTCGAAACCGCCGCCAAGCTGTCGGGTGCCCGTTTCGCCCTGCTGCGTGGGCCGATTGCCCGCCTGCACCGCGCCCTGGCGCAGTTCATGATCAACCTGCACGTCACCGAGCACGGCTACGAGGAAGCCTACACCCCGTACCTGGTCCAGGCCCCGGCGTTGCAAGGCACCGGCCAGTTACCGAAGTTCGAGGAAGACCTGTTCAAGATCGGCCGCGACGGTGAAGCCGACCTCTATCTGATCCCGACCGCCGAAGTCTCGCTGACCAACATTGTGGCCGGCGGGATCGTCGACGCCAAGCAACTGCCGATCAAATTCGTCGCCCACACGCCGTGCTTCCGCAGCGAAGCCGGGGCGTCGGGCCGCGACACCCGTGGCATGATCCGCCAACACCAATTCGACAAGGTCGAGATGGTGCAGATCGTCGAGCCTTCCAAATCCATGGAAGCGTTGGAAAGCCTGACGGCCAACGCGGAGAAGGTCTTGCAACTGCTGGAACTGCCGTATCGCACCCTGGCGCTGTGCACCGGCGACATGGGCTTCAGCGCGGTCAAGACCTATGACCTGGAAGTCTGGATTCCGAGCCAGGACAAGTACCGCGAGATTTCCTCGTGCTCCAACTGCGGCGACTTCCAGGCGCGTCGCATGCAGGCGCGTTTCCGCAACCCGGAGACCGGTAAGCCGGAGCTGGTCCACACCCTCAATGGCTCCGGCCTGGCGGTGGGCCGTACCCTGGTGGCCGTGCTGGAAAACTACCAGCAGGCCGACGGCTCGATCCGTGTGCCCGAGGTGTTGAAGCCGTACATGGGCGGTATCGAGGTCATCGGCTGAATGGACTACTTGCCACTGTTCCACAACCTGCGGGGCAGCCGCGTGCTGGTGGTTGGCGGCGGGGAAATTGCCTTGCGCAAGTCCCGCCTGCTGGCCGACGCCGGCGCGTTGCTGCGGGTGGTCGCACCCGATATCGAGCCGCAACTGCGGGAACTGGTCAGTGGCAGCGGCGGCGAGTGCCTGCTGCGCGGTTACCGTGAAGCGGACCTGGACGGCTGCGGCCTGATCATTGCCGCCACCGACGACGAGCCCCTCAATGCCCGGGTCTCAGCCGATGCCCACAAGCGTTGCGTACCGGTCAACGTGGTGGACGCGCCATCGCTGTGCAGTGTGATTTTCCCGGCGATTGTGGACCGCTCGCCGTTGGTGATCGCCGTGTCCAGCGGCGGCGATGCGCCGGTGCTGGCGCGGTTGATCCGGGCCAAGCTGGAAACCTGGATTCCTTCGACTTATGGCCAACTGGCCGGGTTGGCGGCGCGTTTTCGCAGTCAGGTCAAAAGCCTGTTTCCCGATGTGCAGCAGCGCCGGGCGTTCTGGGAAGACGTGTTCCAGGGGCCGATTGCCGACCGACAGTTGGCCGGGCAGGGCGCCGAGGCCGAGCGTCTGCTACAGGAAAAAATCGCTGGGCAGGCGCCGCAAGCACCGGGCGAGGTTTATCTGGTGGGCGCCGGGCCGGGTGATCCGGACTTGCTGACCTTCCGCGCCCTGCGCCTGATGCAGCAGGCGGACGTGGTGCTTTACGACCGCCTTGTGGCACCGGCAATCCTTGAGCTGTGTCGGCGTGACGCCGAGCGCGTCTACGTTGGCAAGCGTCGTTCCGAGCACGCTGTGCCCCAGGACCAGATCAACCAGCAACTGGTGGACCTGGCCCGACAGGGCAAGCGCGTGGTGCGGTTGAAGGGCGGCGATCCGTTCATTTTCGGTCGTGGCGGCGAAGAGATCGAAGAGCTGGCCGCCCACGGCATCCCGTTCCAGGTCGTGCCGGGTATCACCGCGGCCAGTGGTTGCGCGGCGTACGCGGGCATTCCGTTGACCCACCGCGACTACGCCCAGTCGGTGCGTTTCATCACGGGCCACCTCAAGGATGGCAGCAGCGACTTGCCGTGGGCAGACCTGGTCTCGCCGGCGCAGACGCTGGTGTTCTACATGGGGTTGGTGGGCTTGCCGATGATCTGCAGCGAGCTGATCAGGCACGGCCGCGCTGCGGATACGCCGGCAGCCTTGATCCAACAGGGCACGACGGTCAACCAGCGGGTGTTCACCGGCACCCTGGCGGACTTGCCACGGCTGGTGGCGGAGCATGAGGTGCATGCACCGACGCTGGTGATCGTGGGGGAAGTGGTGCAACTGCGCGAGAAGCTGGCGTGGTTCGAAGGGGCTCAGGGGCAGGTCTGAAGACTGCGTCGCGCCCTTCGCGAGCAAGCCCGCTCCCACATTGGACCGTTGTTCACCATGAATCGGTGGCCATACACGGTCCAGTGTGGGAGCGGGCTTGCTCGCGAAGAGGCCCTCAGTGACAACGGATCTCCCGGATCAATCCCCAGTCCCCCGCCAAATCCCTTTCCCACTCAACCGCGCCCGATCATGGGCCCCGGTGAAGTCCTGCTTCGGCCCCTTCGGTACGATCCCATTGGGGTTGATGGTCTTGTGGCTGCCGTAGTAATGACCCTGGATGTGAACGAAGTCCACGGTCTCGGCGATGCCCGGCCACTGGTACAACTCCCTCAGCCAGTTCGACAGGTTCGGATAGTCGGCGATGCGCCGCAGGTTGCATTTGAAATGGCCGAAATACACTGCGTCGAAGCGAATGAGCGTGGTGAACAGGCGGATGTCCGCCTCGGTCAGGTATTCACCGGCCAGGTAGCGGCGGTTGGCCAACAGGGCCTCCAGCCGGTCCAGCTCGGCGAACAGGCCGTCGAAGGCTTCTTCGTAGGCGGCTTGGGTGGTGGCGAACCCGGCGCGGTACACGCCGTTGTTCACCGCCGGGTAGATCCGCTCGTTGAGCGCGTCGATCTCGCTGCGCAGGTGCGCCGGGTACAGGTCCAGATGATTTTCAGTCAGGCCGTCGAATGCGCTATTGAACATGCGGATGATCTCCGCCGATTCATTGTTGACGATGCGCCCCTGTTGCTTGTCCCACAGCACCGGTACGGTGACGCGGCCGGTGTAGTCGGCGGTGTCGGCGGTGTAGCGCTGGTGCAGGAAGCGCAGGTCGTCCAGTTTGTCACCGGTGGAGCCGTGGGCCTTGTCGAAGGTCCAGCCGTTTTCCAGCATCAGGTAGCTGACCACTGAGACGTCGATCAGGTTTTCCAGGCCTTTGAGCTTGCGGAAAATCAGCGTGCGGTGGGCCCATGGGCAGGCCAGGGAGACGTACAGATGATAGCGCCCGGCCTCGGCGGCAAAACCGCCCTCACCGCTAGGGTCGGCGCTGCCATCGGCGGTCACCCAGTGACGGCGCTGCGCCTGCTCGCGCTGGAAGCGGCCGTCCTTGCTTTCATACCACTGGTCTTGCCAGCGGCCTTCGACTAACAAACCCATCTCGATCTCCTCGACCTATAAACGTTGGAGAGGAGTCTATTCCGATAGGTTCGAACAAAAAGCGCAAAGGTTAGGCGTTAATCATCAGTTAAATCGAACGATCCCGGCTGTCCCAGTACTGTCGGGCGCGCTTGAACGCCGCTTCACGAGTCAGGCCCAGGCCGCGCAAGGCCAAGGCCATGGTGGCGATCAGGGCCAATTGCGGGTAGCTGTCCTGGACGTCACCGCGCCAGACGGCCTTCAAGTGTTCGGGGTCGAGGCTTTCCGGCTTGACGTGGCGCTGTTCGGCCAGTCGCGGCCATTGCTCGTCCCAGCTGACGCCGCCGGACGTTCCGTAGAGGTGGCTGTCGGCGTCCGGGTTGATCTCGATCTCGCCGCCGTCGCCCTTGATCACGATCGCGGTGTCGCCCAGCAAACCGCTGGCTTCGCGGTGCACGGCCTGGTAACCCGGATGGAAAATGCTCTGCAGGCCGCAGCGGGCGCCCAGCGGGTTGAGGATCCGTGCCAGGGAATGGATCGGTGAACGCAGGCCCAGCGTGTTGCGCAGGTCGATCATCCGTTGCATCTGCGGCGCCCAGTCCACCAGCGGCATGAAGGCCAGACCGCCGTGGTCCAGGGCGCTGCCGACTTGCTGCCAGTCCCGGCACAGCGGGATTTGCAGAAAGCCCAGCAATTGTTCGGTGTAAAGCCGACCCGCCGTATGAGCGCCCCCGCCGTGCATGAAGATCCGCACGCCGTTCTGCCCAAGGCATTTGGCCGCCAACAGATACCAGGGCAGATGCCGCTTCTTGCCGGCGTAGGTCGGCCAGTCGAGGTCCACGTTCAGCGCCGGTGCGGCCAGGCGTTCGCGCAAGGCCTCGGTAAAGCCGGCCATTTCCTCGACGCTTTCTTCCTTGTGCCGCAGCAGCATCAGGAAGGCACCGAGCTGGGTGTCCTCGACCTTGTCATCAAGCACCAGGCCCATGGCTTCGCGGGCTTCTTCGCGAGTCAGGTCGCGGGCGCCGCGCTTGCCTTTGCCAAGGATGCGCACGAACTGGGCGAACGGATGTTCAGCCGGCGTTTCAAGGGTCAGCGATGGGAAGTCGGTCATAGGCAATTCGTCGGTTTGGGCAGGCCCGCCAGCTTGGCGGCGAGTTTGGCGGGAGTGCCTTTGAACAGGCGGTTCAGGTGCAGGCTGTTGCCCTTGTCCGCGCCCAGTTTCAGCGCCGTGTACTTGATCAGCGGCCGGGTCGCGGGGGAGAGCTGAAATTCGTCATAGAAGCCGCGCAGCAGTTCGAGGATTTCCCAGTGCTCGGGGCTCAACTCGATGTCCTCGGCCGCCGCCAGGGCGCTGGCGACTTCGGCGGACCAGTCGTTCAGGTCGGCCAGGTAGCCGTCCTTGTCCAGCGCGATGGCGCGGCCGCCCACGTTCAGGGTGTTCATAGCCAGCTGTTGACCTTGTCATGGCGGATCGACAATTCGACGAAGGCCGGGTAATCGATGGCTTCGGCCCAGTCGGGCGCTTGCAAGGCCCGGGCCTGAATGTCTTCGGCCATTACGAACAGTTTCAGGCCGCTGCCTTGCAGTGTGGCAAACGGCACGCTGCCAGGTTGCAGGGCATACGTCGCGTCGCCGCACAGCAGCAGTGCATCCTGTTCGCCCAGGACCCGCAGGCAAGTGGCGAGGCGGCTGTCGCCGAAGGGGGAATGAGACAACACGTGCAAAGTCGACATCAGAGGGTGATCACCTGGTCGTAACGGTCAATGAGAGCGACGATGCCCGGCGCGGCCAGTACCTGGACTTCCTCCAGCGCCAGGGCAGCGGTGTCGACGCCACGCTCGGCGGCGCTGTCGGCGCAGACGAACAGCGCTTCGACACCGAACATGGGCAACGCCTGCAAGTTCGCGCTCAGGTCCTTTTGCTGGAGGGCCTTGGCGTTCTGGTTGGCGCTTAGCTGGAACACGCCGTCGTCAAGAAACAGCAAGCCGATCGGCAGGTCGAATGCGCCACCGGCCAGCACGATGTCCAACGCTTCACGGGCACCGGAGCCGGACCAGGGCGCCTGACGGCTGATCAGCAATAAAGACTTGGCCATCATGCCCCTCCAAAACAGATCAAGCGGTCGGCGTCCTGGATCGCATCGTGCAACTGGCCCAGCCCGGACAGGGCCCACGGCGCTTCGACGCTGACGGCAGAACGCTGGTAGCGGTGGGCTTCTTCTTCGTTCAACACGCCACGACGCAGGGCGGCGGCGATGCAGACCACGCCGTCGAGCCGGTTGTCGCTGACAAATGTGCGCCACTGCTGGGGCAGGTCCTGTTCGTCCTGGGGTGTGACAACGCTGGCGCAGGCGTTGTAGACGCCGTCCTGATAGAAAAACAGCCGGACAATTTCATGCCCACCCGCCAGCGCCGCCTGGGCAAACAGCAAGGCACGGCGCGAGGAGGGCGCATGGGCGGCGGAAAACAGCGCGATGGCGAACTTCATGACAGACCCGATCAGCAAAACTGCGGCCATGATAAAGCTTTATGGGCGGTGGGGCGATTGCCAAGGGATGGTTTGGATGGTGGCTAGAGGGCTCTGTGGCGTGGGAGCTTGCTCCCGCTGGGGCGCGTAGCGGCCCTGAATCGGACAGCGAGCAATCTCAGGCAGAACGGGGGCCGCTACGCAGCCCAGCGGGAGCAAGCTCCCTCGCCACGAAAGCTCAGTGCTCGATGTCCAGGGCATGCAACTCACAATACTCCGCCCAGTCCATGCCGGCCATTTGCGCCACTTCCTTGTGCACTTCCAGGCGCTGGGCCTGGTAGTCCTCGGGCGAGGCGGCGGTCAGTTGCAAGGTCAGTTCCCAGGCAAACAGACCCTGGCGTTCGGCCTCGGCTTCGAACGCTTCATGCAGGCGCTCGGCTCGGTACTGGGCGGCGGTCTCGCCTTTGGCCTGGGCCAGCAGCGGGTTGAGGTTGTCCAGTTCGACGCGCAGCTCGGGGCGTTCGTCGAGAAATTTTTCCAGGGCCTGCTCATGGTGCTGGTCGGTCGTCGCCATGTTCACTCCTTCAAGATTGCGCCAGATGTCACAGGTTGCGCGAAACGCTGGCCACTGTCGCGCTTAAATTTCGATCATGCAGCCCGAAGGCCCGGGTCGCAGTGCTACAGTCCGGGTTTTTAACAATGAGTGAACGCAATGCGAATGTTGACGGTAGCCCTGGCCGCGACCTTGTTGGCCGGCTGCGCCGGTTCGGCGATGAACCAGGCTCGGACCCAGGCCCCCTACAAGACCCTGACCTCGGACAAAACCGAACAGGTCGTCGCCCAATGTGTGCAGTTTTCCTGGCAGGACGAGGCCGTGTTCGGCGTCGATGCCGCCGCCTACCAGCAACCCGGTGAGAAAGGTGGCCTGACGGTCTACACCCGCTCGGCCGAATCGTTTGTCGATGTCCAGGCCGGTGCCAATGGCACCACGTTGAACTACTACGCCCAGCATGACGACTTCATCGCCAAGCTCCGGTTGGCGGCGTTGGCGACTTGTTTGTAGGCAGGCAGACCTGAGAGCCCCCTGTGGGAGCGAGCTTGCTCGCGATAGCGGTGTTTCAGTCAACTACGATGTTGTAGGTACTACCGCAATCGCGAGCAAGCTCGCTCCCACAAGGGGTGGTGTTTGAGTTAGAAATCACAGGCGCTTCTGGAGAAAGAAGTGCTGATGCCCCGGCGGGTAGTCGTCAATCTGACCGACTTGCATAAAACCGTGTTTCTTGTAGAACTCCGGTGCCTGGAAATCGAAGGTATCCAGCCAGATGCCCACGCAGTTTTTCTCCCGGGCCAGGTCCTCCGCCAGCTGCATCAAGGTCGAACCCGTGCCTTGCCCCCGGGCCTGTTCCGGCACCACCAGCAACTCGATATACAACCAACGAAAAAACACTCGCCCGTAGAGCCCGCCGACGATCTCATTGCTGTGTTCATCGCGCACCAGCCAGGCCACGAGTTCGGGTGCCGTACCGCCGGTCCTGGCGGTGTTGTAGGCGCGTAACGGCGCGAGAATGGCCTGGCGTTCTTCGTCAGTGGGAGCGTCCGTACGTTCGATTCGTAGCGTCATCGGCATTATCCATATGCGGGGAAATGATCTGCGCGAGACTACCGCAACAGGCACATTCCGCAAACCCGGCCATACTGCCTAGGTCCCAAAACAAGAAGAGACCTGACTCATGAAGTTCCAATACCTTGCCCGGACCCTCATCGCCACATCCCTGACCCTCAGTTGCCTTTACACCCAGGCCGCCTCCCAGGCGCCGGTGGCTGCCGAAAATGGCATGGTGGTCACCGCCCAGCACCTGGCGACGCACGTCGGTGTGGATGTCCTCAAGAGCGGCGGCAACGCGGTGGATGCGGCGGTGGCGGTGGGGTACGCCCTGGCGGTGGTGTACCCGGCGGCGGGTAACCTGGGTGGCGGCGGGTTCATGACCCTGCAACTGGCCGACGGCCGCAAGACCTTCCTGGATTTCCGCGAAAAAGCGCCCCTGGCGGCCACGGCCAATATGTACCTGGACAAGGATGGCAACGTGGTTCCCGAGCTCAGTACCCGCGGGCACCTGGCGGTAGGTGTGCCCGGCACTGTGTCCGGCATGGAGCTGGCGCTGCAGAAATACGGCAGCAAGCCACGGGCGGAACTGATCGCCCCGGCCATCCGTCTGGCCGAGGAAGGCTTCACCCTAGAGCAGGGCGATGTCGATCTGTTGGAAACCGCCACCGACGTGTTCAAGAAGGACATGCGCGACTCCGGCGCGATCTTCCTGCACAACGGCGAGCCGATGCAGGTCGGCCAGAAGCTGGTGCAGAAAGACCTCGCCAAGACCCTGCGGGAAATCTCCAGCAAGGGCGCCGATGGTTTCTACAAAGGTTGGGTCGCCGATGCGCTGGTGACGTCCAGCCAGGCCAACAAAGGCATCATCACCCAGGCCGACCTGGACAAATACAAGACTCGCGAACTGGCCCCGGTGGAGTGTGACTATCGCGGCTACCACATCGTTTCCGCGCCGCCGCCCAGTTCCGGCGGGGTGGTGCTGTGCCAGATCATGAACATCCTCGACGGCTATCCGATGAAGGAGCTGGGGTTTCATTCGGCCCAAGGCATGCACTACCAGATCGAAGCCATGCGCCACGCCTACGTGGACCGCAACAGCTACCTGGGTGACCCGGACTTTGTGAAGAACCCCATCGACCATCTGCTGGACAAGAACTACGCCGCCAAGCTGCGCGCGGCCATCGACCCGCAAAAGGCGGGTGATTCGCAGAAGATCAAGCCCGGCGTGGCCCCTCATGAGGGCAGCAACACCACCCATTACTCGATCGTCGACCAGTGGGGTAATGCCGTGTCCGTCACCTACACCCTCAACGACTGGTTCGGCGCCGGCGTGATGGCGAGCAAGACCGGGGTGATCCTCAACGATGAGATGGACGACTTCACCGCCAAGGTCGGCGTGCCCAACATGTATGGCCTGGTGCAGGGCGAGGCCAATGCCATCGCCCCCGGCAAGGCGCCGCTGTCGTCGATGAGCCCGACGATTGTCACCAAGGACGGCAAGACGGTCATGGTGGTCGGCACTCCGGGGGGCAGCCGGATCATCACCGCGACCTTGCTGACCATCCTCAACGTGATCGACTACGGCATGAATCTCCAGGAGGCGGTCGATGCGCCGCGTTTCCACCAACAGTGGATGCCCGAGGAGACCAACCTGGAAACCTTCGCCGCCAGCCCGGACACGCAGAAGATCCTGGAAAGCTGGGGCCATAAGTTTGCCGGTCCGCAGGACCCCAACCACATCGCCGCGATCCTGGTCGGCGCGCCGTCGCTGGGTGGCAAACCGGTGGGCAAGAATCGTTTCTACGGGGCCAACGATCCACGTCGCAATACCGGGCTGTCGTTGGGTTATTGACGAATGTCTGGAAGAGGATATTCATGAACACCGCCTTGCTGATCATCGACGGGAGAAGAGGAGTGCTTCGACATTCAGCGCGTGATCCGCACCATCAACGACCTCAGCGCCCGGGCCAGGGCGGCCGACTCGACGGTGATCCTGGTCCAGCATGAAGAGCTCGACGGTTCGCTGCGCTACAACTCGGCCGGTTGGCAGCTGGCCGACGGGTTGCTCACCGCCGCCGATGATCTGCGGGTGCGCAAGACTACGCCGGACGCGTTCTACCAGACCGACCTGCTGTCGCTGCTGCAAGCCCGCGAGATCGATCGGCTGGTGGTCTGCGGGCTGCAAACCGACTACTGCGTCAACGCCACCGTACGCCAGGCCCATGCCTTGGGATACGACGTGGTGCTGGCGGCCGATGCCCACTCCACAGTGGACAACGGCAGCCTGCTGGCGGAGCAGAACATCGCCAATCACAACCACCGACTGGGACGCCTGAGCAGTGCTGTGTCGCGGATCGATGTGGTGCCAGCGGCGGAGATTCGCTTATGACCCCACAATCCCCTGTGGCGAGGGAGCTTGCTCCCCTCGACCGGGCTGGCGCTCGAGTGCGAAGCGCTCGCAAGATCTCCGGGACTGCTGCGCAGTCCAGCGGGAGCAAGCTCCCTCGCCACAGGGGCAGCGGAGGCCATTGGTGTTGCACTCGCTCAAGGCGCCCCAAACACCATCGTCCAATACACCCTCGCATCACTGC
Source organism: Pseudomonas sp. SMN5 (assembly GCF_052041925.1). Classification (NCBI taxonomy): domain Bacteria; kingdom Pseudomonadati; phylum Pseudomonadota; class Gammaproteobacteria; order Pseudomonadales; family Pseudomonadaceae; genus Pseudomonas; species Pseudomonas sp. SMN5. The sequence continues at coordinate 69,463 of NZ_JBKGGX010000018.1, read as the reverse complement.
GCGAGTCGGTGGCGGACGCGGCGCCCATCTGGGTGAACATCGGGTTCATCAGGTTGGCGCAGTGGCCGGGGCTGGCGAGCCAGTCGCGCATCGCCTGGTTCGGCGAGCTTTGTCCGGCGGCGATGTTCTCGCCGATCTTGCGCCCACGAAAACCGGCCCCCTTGGCCCGGTCGGCCACGGAGCGACCGTCCGGGTCGCGGTGGGCGAAATAGTTACCCCGCGCCATGGCCCGGCTGTGGCCCTGGGCGGCGGTTCCGAGGGAGGTGTTCCAGCTCAGGGGGCGGGCGGCGGCGAAGCGTTGGCGACCACACATCCGTGAGCTGGCCCTGGCGGCGTTGACCTGGGCCAGCAGGGATTTATCCGAGGAGGCCCCGTCGTTCACCCGGCCACCGCCCATGGGCTGTGCCAGGACCACACGCCATTCGTCACCGACCCGGTTGATGCCGATGTCGGCGTACTGGTTGTCCAACAGGGCTGCGCAATGCTCGTCGGCCAGCAGGTCGAAGGCTTCCTCGGCGTCCCGGGCGTCGGTCAGGCGAATGCTGCGCACGGCCCGGGCTTGGTAGCCGGCGTCCTTCAAGGTTTCCCGCAGGCCACCGCGAAAGCCGATCGGCAGGGCCAGGCTCGAGCGCAGCGCCAAGGGCTGCGCGGGGCGGATCGTGCGCCATTCACAACGCCGGGATTGGCTGCGGTAGTCGTTGATCGCCTCCAGCAGTTGCCCTTCGCCCCGGGCATGGACGGGGCTGGCAAATAACGCAAGCAGGCTGATGAGGCAAAGCGAAGCGAGACGGCAAGAGCGAACACTGTGGCGCATGGACGAACGGCTCGGGAGGGGGGAGTTGCCATGGCGCCGGGCGTGGCGCCGATCAACCGCAAGAGGCATCGCCTGGATAGGCGAGGTTTCGCGGCTGGGGTAGGACTGTGGCTTTGAAAACAAGTTTCAGCAGGGCTGACACTTATCTCCAAGCCACCGCCGGCCCCTGTGGCGAGGGAGCTTGCTGCCGCTGGGCTGCGAAGCAGTCCTGAAAATGTTGCGACCGCTACGCGCTGGAGCGCCAGCCCGGTCGAGCGGGAGCAAGCTCCCTCGCCACAATAAATTTCGTCAGTTCAATTGCCTTGGTTCGTCAGGTCAACTACGTGCAGCCGCCCCCGCAGCAGGCTTTTCAACCTGTTCTACCTTGCGATACGTCAGCAGCACGATACCGCTGACCACAATCGCGCCGCCGAGCACCTGGCCCGGGTTGAGCATCTGGTCCAGCACCAGCCAACCGATCAGCAGCGTTGCCAGCGGCTCGATGTTCATCACCGGGGCGTTGCGGGGCATGTCCAGGCGTGGCACGCAAATGAACAGCACGATGAACCCGGTGCCGTAGAGCACCATCAGCGTCGCCAGGGCGAACCAACCGGTGTTGCTGGCCGGCAGATCGAAGCCGCCGGGGAGGGCGCCGGTCAGGCCGGCGAGGTTGACGCTGCTGAACACGATAAAGATCGTCAACAGGCTGCGGACCGAGCCGCGTACCTGGGACAGCTTGTGATCGGTGATCCACAGCGCGCAGGCGAACACACAAGCGGCGCAGAACGCCAGGCCGACGCCGAGCAGCCACTGGGGGCCGACTTCCTGTCCGGACGACAGCCGATCCGGCACCTCCAGCACAAACACCAGGCCTACCAGAATCATGCCCATCAACGCGGCGGTGCGAGCGGTCGGCCGTGGCCCGCCCAACGCCCAGGTCAACAGCGCCAGCAGGATCGGGAAGACGTTCCCCACCAGCAATGCCAAGGCCACCGGCACTCGGGCCACGGCGGAGTACAAACACAGGCTTTGCGCACCGATCAGCAGCCCCAGGGTCAATTGCCAGCGCCAGGCACCGACCGGCAGGCGCAGGCTCTGGCGTTGCCACAGCACCAGCGCAGCCAGCACGAGCAAGGTGCCACCCGAGCGCAGCAGGATCGCCAGCAGCACACCCGCGCCGTCATCGAAGGCTGCCCGTGCGGCAACGTGATTACCGGCGAAGGCGCAGCCCATGCAGAGCAGGACAAGCACCGCCAGGTGACGGGGCAACGGCGTGGGCGCAGCAGTGGATTGATTCATGGCAGGGTTTCTCAAAGGCAAGCCACCGAGGTCATCCTCAGTATGGTTTTAATTATCGGTCGTCGTACAACGATGTAGATTTGTACCGCATAGGGTCGGTCTGGACAAGTATTTACTGAGTCTTCCGGCTTTAACTTGTACGATGTCTTGTTGCGGGGTAAAACTGTCGTCCCGTCCAATAACAATTAACGGAGACGCACGATGGATGTTTCGCAATCTGCAACCGCCGCCGACCAGGGTCGTCGAGTATTCCTGAAGAAATCCCTGGTGGTCTCGGCTGCGGCCGCCACCTTGGGCAACCTGCCCGGGCTGGCCCAGGCCGAACCTTTGAGCCAGCGCTACCCGGATCCGCTGATCAAGATCCTCGACCCCAGCTTCATGGACCTGCGTATCTTCAACGCCAGCGTCGAGAAGCTCGCTACGGGCCTGCGTTGGGCAGAAGGGCCGGTATGGGTCGGTGACGGTCGCTACCTGCTGGTCAGTGACATTCCCAATAACCGCATCGTGCGCTGGGATGAGATCACCGGCGGCCTGTCGGTGTACCGCGAGAATTCCAACTTCTCCAATGGCATGTGCCGTGATCGCCAGGGGCGCCTGTTGGTGTGCGAGGGCTCGACTACCGCCAGCGAAGGCCGGCGCGTGACTCGCACCGAGCACAACGGCAGCATCACCGTGCTCGCCGACAGCTTCGAAGGCAAGCCACTCAATTCGCCCAATGACATTGTCTGCAAACGCGACGGTTCGGTCTGGTTCACCGACCCGCCGTTCCAGACCGGCAACAACTACGAGGGCCACAAGGTCACGCCTGCCCAGCCGCATGCGGTGTATCGCATCGACGGTGAAACCGGCAAGATGACCCGCGTGATCGATGACCTGGCCGGGCCGAACGGGCTGTGCTTTTCCCCGGACGAGAAAATCCTCTACGTGGTCGAAGGCCGGGCTAAGCCCAACCGCCTGATCTGGGCTATTACCGTCAAGGACGACGGCACCCTGGGCGAGCGGCGCAAGCACATCGAAGGCCTGGATTACGCCGCCATCGACGGGATCAAATGCGACGAGAGCGGCAACCTCTGGTGCGGCTGGGGCGGCAACGGTGACCCCAAGGCCGACCTGGAAAAGCTCGACGGGGTACGGGTGTTCAACCCCGAGGGCAAGGCCATCGGGCACATCTCCTTGCCGGAACGCTGCCCCAACGTGTGCTTCGGCGGACGCGAAGGCAACCGGCTGTTCATGGCCGGCAGCCATTCGCTGTACTCGCTGTTCGTGAACACCCGTGGCGCGACCTTTGCCTGATTAACCCAGCCAACCCAATCCCCTGTGGCGAGGGAGCTTGCTCCCGCTGGGCTGCGCAGCAGCCCTGGAACCTGACACCGCCGTGTGTCAGGTTGCATTGATTCCTCTTGTGTCCGCTTCCCGCCCAGCGACAACAGGCTCCCTCGCCACAGCCGCCGAACTACCCCGCACCGTCAACTCGAACGGCAACAACACATGCCGTTGCTCGACCGGTTTCTTCTCGATCAATGCAATCAACATCTGCACCGCCTTCTGACCAAAAGTCTCGGCGGGTTGGGAGATGGTGGTCAGCGGTGGATCGCAATAGGCGGCGAACGGAATGTCATCGAACCCCACCAGGGAAATGTCCTCAGGCACGCGCAAGCCCATCTGCTTGATGCGCTTGAGTGCGCCGATGGCCATCTCGTCGTTCTCGCAGAACAGCGCGCTGGGACGCTGCGCCGATTCCAGCATCGCGCCGGCACCGTCGTAGCCGGCTTTCAACGTGAAGTCGCCATGGCAGATCAGGCTCGGGTCGATGGCGATGCCGGCCAGGCGCAGCGCATCCTCGTAGCCGGCCACTCGGTCCAGGGTCAACGGGCTGCTGCGAGGCCCCTTGATGATGCCGATGCGCCGGTGACCGAGGTCGATCAGGTGCTCGGTCATGGCCCGAGCGGCGGCGCGATTGTCGAGGCTGATGGTCGGGTAGGGAGCCTGCTTGACCACTTCGCAGGCGTTGACCAGCGGCAGCGGTTCGACGCCTGGGGGAAGCGATTCGAACGGGTCGCTGGCGCGCAGTTGAATCACCCCGTCCGCCTGATGGGCATAGACCAGCGCAGCAAATTCGCGCTCGATGGCTTCCTGGCCCTGGGTGTCGCACAGCAGCAAGCGATAGCCCGCCGCTTGGGCGGCCTGTTGCGCACCACTGATGACCCGGGCGAAAAACGTGTTGGCGATGGCCGGCACCAGGATTACCAGGTTGCCGGTGCGGCGGGAGCGGAACTGCACCGCCATCAGGTTCGGCCGATAGCCGGCCTGTTCCACCGCTGCATTGACCTTGTCGCGGGTTTCGGGCAGTACGCGCTCGGGCGATTTCAGCGTTCTTGAAACCGTGGCCACCGACACACCGGCCAGCCGGGCCACTTCACGGATATTGGACAAAATCACCTCGATCAATCGCCAGGGAACGGCGGCATGGGAGGGCAGCTTACCGCAGGTCAGGCGGCTGACAAATGCTCGGTGGGGTTTGACACCCACGAAACTTGAGCCTAGATTCTCGCCATGATGTAACCGGTTACATCATCATTCTGACGGAAGACAAGCGCGATGAAACCTGTAGCACCGAAAATAAGAATGGGCTTCGTCGGCGGGGGCGAGGGCGCGTTCATCGGCCAGGCCCACCGTCAGGCCGCCGGCCTGGACGGTGGCTTTGAACTGGTGTGCGGCGCGTTCAGCCGCGATGCCGCAAACAATCAGCAAACCGGCGCAGCCCTGGGGCTTGCCGCCTCGCGCTGCTACAGCGACTGGCAGCGCATGCTGGACAGCGAGGCGGCGTTGCCGGCGGACCAGCGCATGGAATTGCTGGTCATCGTGACCCCCAATCACTTGCATGCACCGATTGCCGGCCAGGCGCTGAAGGCGGGCTTTCATGTGTTCAGTGAAAAGCCTGCGGCGTTGAATCTGGATGAGTTATTGACCCTCAAGGCCGTGGTCCACAGCAGCCAGCGGCTCTACGGCCTGGCCCACACCTACCTGGGCTACCCCATGGTCTGGCAGGCCCGGGACATGGTGCGCAGCGGCGTGATCGGCACGGTGCGCAAGGTGTTGGTGGAGTACCCTCAAGGCTGGCTCAGCCAGGACGTCGCGGCCCAAGGCAACAAACAGGCCGGCTGGCGTGACGATCCCCGGCAATCCGGGATTGGCGGCTGCATCGGTGACATCGGCACCCATGCCTTTTCCCTGGCGGAATTCGTCGCCGACCAGTCCATCGAACGGATATGCGCCGCGTTGGGCACCCATGTCGACGGTCGCCAGTTGGATGACGATGCAGCGATGCTGTTGCAGATGAGCCAGGGCGCCAGTGGCGTGCTGATTGCCAGCCAGGTCTGCGCCGGTGAAGAAAACTCACTGAAGATCCGGGTCTACGGCGACAAGGGCGGGCTGGAGTGGCGCCAGGAAGAACCGGCGAGCCTGATTCATCGCTGCGTCGATCAACCGCTGCGCGTGCTGCGTTCGGGTGTCGGCCAGCCGTGGCTGTGTGAAGCGGCCCGCCAACGCATGCGCCTGCCGGCCGGGCATCCCGAAGGTTATCTGGAGGCCATGGCCAACCTCTACGGCGACTTCGCCCGAGCCATTCGCGGCCAGGTCGAAGGTCACGACGCGCCCGGCGTGCCGGGCATCGAAATCGGCCTGCGCGGCATGGCGTTCATCGAGGCCGCCATCGCCAACCATCGCGGCAACGCCAAATGGACCGAACTGGTCTGCACGGCATGAACCCGGAGAATCCTGTGTCTTCCATTTCCTCAACCACCGATGGCCTGCGCGGTCCGGGTATTTTCCTGGCGCAGTTCATGTCCGCCGAGGCGCCTTTCGACAGCCTCGCCAGCATCGCCCAATGGGCTGCTGCCCAGGGCTACAAAGCGATTCAATTGCCGACTAGCGGCACCCGATACATCGACCTGGCCCGGGCCGCCGAAAGCCAGGAATATTGCGATGAACTCAAGGCCACCTGCTCCCAGGCCGGAGTCGAGATCAGTGAACTGTCGACGCACCTGCAAGGGCAATTGGTGGCGGTGCATCCGGCGTTCGACGCGCTGTTCGATGACTTCGCCCCGGCCCATCTGCGTGGCCGACCCCAGGCGCGGACCGAATGGGCCATCGAACAGTTGAAGCTCGCCGCTCGTGCCAGCCAGCGACTGGGGCTGACGGCCCATGCGACATTTTCCGGGGCGTTGTTATGGCCGTACATGTACCCCTGGCCGCAACGCCCGGCGGGCCTGGTGGAGCAGGGCTTCGAAGAACTGGCGCGGCGCTGGCGGCCGATTCTCGATTGCTTCGATGCGGCGGGCGTGGACCTGTGCTACGAAATCCACCCCGGCGAAGACCTGCACGACGGCGCTTCGTTCGAGCGCTTCCTGGCCGCGGTCGATCACCATCCGCGGGCGGCGATTCTCTACGATCCCAGCCATTTGCTGCTGCAACAGATGGACTACCTGGGCTTCATCGATCGCTATCACGAGCGCATCCGCATGTTCCACGTCAAGGACGCCGAATTCCGGCCCGACGCCCGTTCCGGGGTGTACGGCGGTTACCAGGGTTGGGTCGAGCGCCCGGGCCGGTTTCGTTCACTGGGCGACGGGCAGATCGATTTCAAGTCGATCTTCAGCAAACTGACCCAATACGATTTCAACGGCTGGGCGGTGCTGGAATGGGAGTGCTGCCTGAAGGATTCGCAACAGGGCGCGGCCGAAGGTGCGGCGTTCATCCAGCGGCACATGATCAACAAGAGTCGCAAGGCGTTCGACGATTTTGCCAGCGTGACGGCGGACGAGGATTTCAATCGACGACTGCTGGGACTTCCGAAGTAACGCCAGACCCCTGTGGCGAGGGAGCTTGCTTGTGACGAGGGAGCTTGCTCCCGCTGGGGCGCGAAGCGGCCCCAAAAAAGCGATGAGCGCTTCGCACTCAAGCGGGAGCAAGCTCCCTCGCCACAGGTAAGCTCCCTCGCCACGCAGGTCCCTGGGTATCAGCGAGTCAATAACAACAATCAAAAACGGTGACTGTCATGACCACGATGAACGCACGGCTGAGCGTGATGATGTTCCTGCAGTTCTTTATCTGGGGCGGCTGGTTCGTCACTCTCGGAACCTTTCTCTCCAGTACCCTGGGCGCCAGCGGTGGGCAGGTCGGCATGGCGTTCTCCACCCAGTCGTGGGGCGCGATCATCGCGCCGTTCGTGATCGGCCTGATTGCCGACCGCTTCTTCAACGCCGAACGTATTCTCGCGATGTTGCACCTGGTGGGCGCAGTGTTGCTCTATCAGCTGTACGCGGCGGCGGATTTCGGCGTGTTCTACCCCTATGTGCTGGCGTACATGGTGGTCTACATGCCGACGCTGGCGCTGGTCAATTCCGTGGCGTTCCGGCAAATGCGCGATCCGGCGCTGGAATTCTCGCGCATCCGAGTGTGGGGTACGGTCGGCTGGATTGTGGCGGGGCTGGTGATCAGCTTCGTGTTCGCCTGGGATTCGCGCGAGGCGATCGCGGCGGGCGGTTTGCGCAACACCTTCCTGATGGCGGCCGTCGCCTCCCTGGCCCTGGGCATCTATAGCTTCACATTGCCGGCCACGGCGCCGCTCGAGGAACAGGCCGGCGGTGGCGGCGTCAAGCAGCTGTTGGGGCTGGATGCGCTGGGTTTATTGAAGGACCGCAGCTACCTGGTGTTCTTCATCGCCTCGATCCTGATCTGCATACCGTTGGCGTTCTATTACCAGAATGCCAACCCGTTCCTGGCCGAGGCCGGCATGACCAACCCGACGGCGAAGATGGCCATCGGGCAGGTGTCCGAAGTGTTGTTCATGTTGCTGTTGCCGCTGTTCATCCAGCGCTTCGGTATCAAGCTGGCGCTGTTGGTCGGCATGCTGGCGTGGGCGTTGCGCTACCTGTTGTTCGCCTATGGCAACAACGGCGACCTGGCGTTCATGCTGTTCACCGGCATCGCGTTGCATGGCATCTGCTACGACTTCTTCTTTGTCTCGGGTCAGATCTATACCGACGCCAAGGCGCCGGGGCACTTGCGCAGCTCCGCCCAAGGGCTGATCACCCTGGCGACCTATGGCCTGGGCATGCTGGTGGGCTTCTGGGTGGCGGGTAAGGTGACCGACCATTTTGCCCTGGATGCAGGCCATGACTGGCACAGCATCTGGTTATTCCCCGCCGGTTTCGCGCTGTTGGTGTTCGTCTGCTTCCTGTTCAGCTTCAGCGGCCGACAAACGATCGTCACACCGGCGAAGGCCTGAAGCTTGGGCAAGTCTGGGCGTCGGTCATTTATGGCTGACGTCCAGTTTGGTGTAGGTCACTCTTCCGCCTTCGCTGGCGTAACCGACATTGTCCAGAGTGTAGACGCCGGCCTTGAAATAAAAGTCGTAGGCGTACCACGACGGGTCGACCTTCACCTGTTTGCCGAGGTTGTTGATCAGTACGGTGAGCTTGCCCTGCTTGTCCATCACCATGGAATAGGTGAAGGTCTTGTTCAGGGCTATGTTCGGCACGCTGAACAGCACCGGGCTCTTCACGTCCTTGGGTTTGACCCGATATTCCACATCGATGTTGCCGTTGCCCTTGGCGTAGCGATACACGAGTTTGAGCAGCGGGGCGGGGGCGTCCTTAGCGTGAATCTGCGCCACCACCACGCGGCCTTCCGAGGGCACCTGGTTCACTGACAAGGTGCCATTGAGGGCATTGATCGCGCTGTTGTAGCGCCAATTGCGCAGCTTGCCGTCCTTGCTGGTCTCACGCAGTTCGGAACGCGGGTAGTCGCTCTTGCCGGTGTGGGAACCGGTGACCGGCGCCCAGAAGACGATGCGTTCGCCGGTGCGATTGAAATACGCGTTCTGCAGGGTCGGCATGGCTTTGGTGGCCACGGTCAGCGCCGGGGTTTGAATAGGAAGGGTGATGTTCCAGACAGTCATGTCGATCATGGTCAAACACTCCAACGGGGCGGCCGTTGTTTATCCGGTTTCAGCCGGCGGGGGAGGAATCTGCCTTGCGTGGCGCATTGATCGGGTTATCGACAGAGGGCTGTCGGGCTGGAGGAGCAACTGACGGATGGCTCTGGACCGAGCCCTTCAGGTCGACGGATGGAGTTGAGGAAGGGGTGATGTCAATCTGATGCTGATCGGTTAGAGTACGCGCCGCCCGAGAGACGGATCCCGGGCGTTTATCCATGGAGTATTCAATGAATCACATCACCAAAGTTGTCGCCTCTGCACTGTTCGGCCTGGCCCTGGCGGGCTGCACCGGCACCCCGATGAAAACCCAGCAGTACGACAGCAGCCAATACACCGTGATCGGCCACAGTGAAGCGAAGGCCACCGGCCTGATGCTGTTCGGCCTGATCCCGATCCGCCAGAACAGCCGTTTCGTCCGCGCGCAGACCGCCGCGATCCAGGCCAAGGGCGGCGACGCGATGATCAACACCCAGGTACAGGAAAGCTGGTTCTGGGCCTGGGTCCTGAACGGCTACACCACCTCGGTGTCCGGTGATGTGATCAAGTTGAAAAACGTTCAGTAATACCTGGCTGAAACCTGTGGCGAGGGAGCTTGCTCCCGCTTGAGTGCGAAGCGCTCACCGCTTTTTTGGGGCCGCTTCGCCCGAGGCGTCGGACCGTCCCAGCGGGAGCAAGCTCCCTCGCCACAAAAGCCAATTAGTGACCACCCACCACCATATGACTGAACGGCGCCACATACGCCTGCAATGTCACCAGCCCGCCCACCAGAATCGCCAGCACCACCGAGTGGAAAAACACGTAGCGCAGGATCTCCCCTTCATGGCCGTACCACCGGGTCGCGGTGGAGGCGACCACGATCGACTGGGCATCGACCATCTTGCCCATCACCCCACCGGAACTGTTCGCTGCAGCCATCAGCACCGGACTTAGCCCCAGTTGCTCGGAAGTTACCCGCTGCAAGCCGCCGAACAGCACGTTCGAGGCGGTGTCCGAGCCGGTCAGCGCCACACCGAGCCAACCCAGCAGGGTGCCGAACATCGGATAGAAAATCCCCGTCGCGGCGAACGCCAGGCCCATGGTGGCGTCCAGGCCCGAGTACCGCGTGAGGAACCCCAGGGCCAGCATCGCGACGATGGTGATCAGCGAATAACGCACCACCCAGAGCGTGCGCAGATAGTGGCGCAGCAGTTGCGGGATGGAATAACCCATCAGCAAGCCACCGAGGATCGCCGCCAGGAAAATCCCGCTGCCGGTGGCGGTGAACCAGTTGAACTTGTAGATCGCTTCCTCGGTTTTGGGTTGGGGCACCACCGGCGGGACTTTTTCGATCTGCTGGTGCAGGGTGCTGAAGGTCACCAGCGGCGAGAAGATCGGGTTCGCCTCGCGCATCGGCTTGCCTTGCGGGTCGAGCCGGACCGACTGGGTCTGCGGGTCCAGTGCCGGGCGGGTGTCGAACAGGTTCTTGAAGCCTTGGGTGCCCCAGGCGAACACGAACACGGTGAGGATGATCCACGGCATCCAGGCCCGCAGCACGGCGGGGCGTGCATCGCTGGCGAATGCGCCGCCGACGACGGGAGGCGCGTCTTCGCTGGCATCGATTTTCGAATCATCGACCCGTCCCGACAAGGCGGCGGAGGTATGCACCGTCGCCGGTTTCCAGACCTTGAGGAAGCCGGTGAGGCAGGCCATGGAAATCAGGGCGGCAATCACATCCACCAGCATCGGCCCGTGATAGTTGGACACCACGAACTGCGGGACCGCGAAGCTGACACCGGCCACCAGGATCGCCGGCCAGATTTCCAGCATCTTGCGCCAGCCGGCGAACGCCCAGATCAACCAGAACGGCACTATCACCGAAAAGAACGGCAACTGCCGGCCGACCATCATCGACAGTTCCATTTCATCCAGCCCGGTGACCTTGGCAAGGGTGATGATCGGCGTGCCCAGGGCGCCGAAGGCCACCGGCGCGGTGTTGGCGATCAGCGCCAGGCCCGAGGCGGCCAGCGGCGAGAAGCCCAGGCCGATCAGGATCGCTCCGGTCACGGCCACCGGCGTCCCGAAACCGGCCGCACCCTCGAAGAACGCGCCGAAGCAAAAGGCGATCAGCAGCAGTTGCAGGCGCCGGTCGTCGGTGATGCGCGCCAGGGAATCCTGCAGCACCTTGAACGAGCCGTTCTCGGTGGTCAGGCGGTGCAGGAAAATGATGTTGAGTACGATCCAGCCGATGGGCAACAGCCCGTTGGCCGCACCATACAACGCTGCCGAACCGGCCATGCCGGCAGGCATGCCAAAGGCGAAAATCGCGATCAGCAAGGCTGAGGCCAATGCCAGCAGCGCAGCCAGGTGTGCCTTGATATGAAAGAACGCCAGGGACGCCAGCATCACCACCACCGGCACCGCCGCCAGGAGCGTGGACAGCACCGCATTACCGAAGGGATCGTAGACTTGTTGCCAGACCATGTTCCACCTCTGCTTTTTATTGTTGGAAGTGCAGGCCCCGGGGGGATTGGCAGAAGAGTATAGAAGGGGAATGGCAGGGGATTTGGATCGGAGCACCGTCGCAAGTTGATCAACGGTCCCCTGTGGCGAGGGAGCTTGCTCCCGCTGGGTGGCGAAGCCGCCCAAGTGGGCTGACGCTTTTTTCCAGGAAAACCGCGCCGGCTGGTTCTGCGCCTGCTGCGCAGGCGAGCGGGAGCAAGCTCCCTCGCCACAGGGGGGTGTATGGCGGCTAGCGTGTTTCCTCCTGGCGCAGTGCCTGGCTCAGGCCATCGCAGCTCTGCGACCAGGCTGTCAACCAGTCGGGCATGGCTGGTGATGCTTCGCTCAAACCCAGCTCCCGGATGAACTCACCCGGCGCCACCGTGCCTTTGGCCGAGCGGAACAGGCCGCGCATGATGACCACGCCCACCACCCGGCCCTGGCTGACAAAACGGTGCTCCATGAACGTCCACTTGGAGTCCCAGCCCAACATCCGCGTGTGCACTTCGAACGCTTCGAACAGCCGCAGCTCACGGCGAAACTTGCCCCAGACATCCCCGACAATCGGCACCGCCCGGTTGCGCAGCGCCACTTTGTAGGCACCGCTGCGCAGCACGTAATCCATGCGGCCGACGTCGGCCAGGGTGAAATAGCGCCCGTTGGTCACGTGACGGTTGAGGTCCAGGTCCAGCGGCCACACGCGCATGCGTACCACCGTGGTGTCCAGGGGCGCCGTCGGCTTGCGCCAGGGACGGCGAAACAGCATCAGCAACAGTCGAAACCAGAGATTCATCGATACGCCGCTCGGGGTGGAAAGCGCCGCACTTTAGACATCCTGCTTGCCCCGGGCTAGGTGCATAACTGACAGATTTGCAGCGAAGCGTGCGTTTGGGTCATGTCTTGCTCAACAAGGCTCACCAAGAGCCCGCCGCTGGCCCCTTGGGCAAACTGTGGGAGCGGGCTTGCCCGCGAAGGCGTCGGTACATCCAGCATCTGTGCAAGCCGGTGTACCGCTATCGCGAGCAGGCTCGCTCCCACAGGGGAGCGGTGGCGGATGCTGGTTCTGTAACACCCACAATCCATGTGGGAGCGGGCTTGCCCGCGAAGGCGTCGGTACATCCAGCATCTGTGCAAGCCGGTGTACCGCTATCGCGGGCAGGCTCGCTCCCACAGGGGAGCGGTGCGGATGCTGGTTCTGTAACACCCACAATCCATGTGGGAGCGGGCCTGCTCGCGATGAGGCCATCACCGCCACCCCAAGCCCATCTGGCTCAACCTGAAGCCTCAGTCCTTGGCCGCCATCGCCGTGACTTCCACCCGCATGCCGTCCACCGCCAGGGCAGCCACACCCACCGCGGCGCGCACTGGCCAAGGCTCGGCGAAGAAGCGCCGGTAAACCTCATTGAAGGCCGCCCGGTCCGCCATGTCGGTCAGGTAGATCGTCAGGTGCAGCACCCGGTCCATGGAGCTGCCGGCGCGTTCCAGCGCGGTCTTCAGTGCTTGCAGTGTGCATTCGCTCTGCGCGGTGATGTCGCCCAGCTCCAGGCTGCCGTCGGGGCGGGTCGGGATCTGGGTGGAGACCAGCAGGCCGCCGAAACCGGCGACGTCCGAAGAAATGGAGTCAGCGTCCGGGTCAGGAATAAAAGTGATGTCTTGGTTCGCCATGAACAATCTCTAGCTGGAAAGAAAGGAGGGGCGGTGCGCCGCCACAATGGCCCGCCAGTCTACCGCCCCTCTCCAAAGCTTTCATTGCTTGCTGGCTGAAGCGTCCTCAGCGTTGACCTTGAACCAGCCGCTGAGCAGGCATCACGTGTTCCAATTGCGGTTCAGCCACCGCCACGTGCGTCGCCATCTGTTGGGCCTGGTCCCAATCCAGGTCAGGCTTGAGCCACTGGAGTGCCTCGTCTCCAGTGAACGCCAGCAGCCGCTGTTGTTGATGGGCGAGGTCACCGTAAGTCACGAGCGCCAGGCCGTCGCACCCGTTGGGCGTTTCGCTGGCCTGGGCCAGGGCGGCGAGGAAGATCGGCCCCGACTCCCGGGAGGTCGTGTAACTCAGGCGTTGGGTCTGGGGTGACGCCTGCGTATCCGAAGCTTCGTACCAACCGTCCACCGCTACCAGCACCCGTCCGTCGCGCTTGATCCGATCAAAGACCTTGGAGCGCATCACCAGGTGCAGCGGCAGGTGGGTCAGTGGCGGCATCGTGCCCATAGACCACACAGGCGACCAGCCCCAGCGGACCTTGATGCATTCCAGGCGCCCATCGCGATTGCGGATGGCGCTGACCTGCATGTTGGGCTTGATCACGCTTTGCCGCTCATGAAGCCTGGGTGCGGCGATCGCGTGCAGGCTTTCGGGTGACAGACGGGTATCGCCGCTGGCGCCCGGGATGTCTCGCTGGGCAAAAAATGCCAGGGAGTCCTTTGAAGAAACAGGCTGAACGAAAAACTCACACATCGCGAAAACTCCCGGCAGCAGATAAAAAGTCCAGCAAGACACCCGTCGTCGAAGCCGTTGGCGTGCGGCGGTGTTATGGCGGTGCCATGGCATTGCCATGTAGTTCCGAGCGGAGTGATGACGCTTGGTTCGAAAATCCTCGGAGTGACCGGATGAGCGGAGGAACGAAGCGATTTTGCTGCACTCGGAAGACCGCTCATCGTCTGTCTGGAGAGGTGAGCGCCGCGGATGGTCGTTGTGTTATCCGAACCGTTGAAGGACACCGCCATGACTGAAACCGACCTTGAGATGGAACTGAAAGCCTGGCGACTGCTGCTGGAGGATGATGTCTATCGCCTGGATTTTCCCCAGGACTATCACGACACCCTGGTCAAGCGTGCCGATGATCTGGTGCTCAGGGAATTCATCACCCTGGAAGATTGGCAACTGCTCAAGGATGCGGCCGACCAGGCCTATGAACGCACACTGGAGATGCTGGCGCGCAACCAGCGTGATTGTCTGAATGCGGCGGCCTTGCGATTGCCTGGGGTGCGGCGTACGGCGGGGGATTGAAGGGGGGTTGAGCGCCGTCATCGCGAGCAGGCTCGCTCCCACAGTGGATGAGGGTTGGTTGAAGGTTTTGTGTGTACAGCTCAGAACCCGGTGGGAGCGAGCCTGCTGGCGATGGCAGTGTGTCAGTCGACAAAAAAGTTAAATGTACTGACGTCTTCGCGAGCGAGCCCGCTCCCACAGAGGAAGGGTGGCTGACAAAAAGATTTGTATATGCCGCCGGTCCCCGTGGCGAGGGAGCTTGCTCCCGCTGGGCTGCGTAGCAGACCCCAAATCGGGGCCGCTGCGCGTCCAGCGGGAGCAAACTCCCTCGCCACAGGTGTTCCAGCGCTCATGCCGGCGGCATATCCCGATTGGCCTGGATGAAATCGACGAAGGCCCTCAGCGGTGAAGGCAGGTAGCGGCGGCCGGGGTAGTAGAGGAACGGCCCGGTGAATCGCACCCACCAGGGTTCCAGGACTGGCACCAGCGCGCCGCTGTCCAGGTACGGGCGCAGCCAGTCCTCGAACAGATAGACAATGCCCAGTCCATCCACAGCGGCCTGCACCGACAGGTCCACGGCGCTGCCGAGGCGCACGATCAACGGGCCGCTGGGATCGACGTTCACGGTTTCGCCGTCCCGCTCGAACTCCCAGAGCGGCATCGCGCCGCTGGCGAATCTGCCTCGCAGGCAGGCGTGCTGAAGCAGGTCTCGGGGATGCTCTGGTTGCCCATGGGCGGCCAGGTATGCCGGGGAAGCGGCCGTGGCGAAACGTTGGAACCGTGGGCCGATGGGGATGGCGATCATGTCCTGCTCCAGGCGCTCGTCGTAACGAATGCCCGCATCGCAACCGGCCGCGAGCATGTCGACGAAACTGTCTTCGGCGATCACTTCCAGACGAATATCGGGATGGCTTTTCAGGAAAGGTGTGATGATCGTCGGCAATACCAACCTGGCGGCACTGACCGGTACGTTCAATCTCAGAGTGCCGGAAGGACGGTCGCGAAAGTCGTTGACCACATCCAGCGCCGACTCGACTTCACCCAGCGCCGGCACGATGCGCTCCATCAACCGGGCGCCGGCCTCGGTCGGCACCACGCTGCGGGTGGTGCGGTTGAGCAGGCGTACGCCGAGCCGGCTTTCCATGCGCCGCACTGCGTCACTGAGGCTCGAGGCGGACTTGCCGCTGAGCCGAGCGCCCTCACGAAACCCACCCGCGTTGACCACCGCCACGAAGGCCAGCAAGTCCTGGATATCCGCCGCCATTGTTCTCTCCGTCGTACAACCTGTGCCGATTGCAGCGGATTATCAGCGAAGTGGTCAATCCCTATAGTGACCTCACTCACATTGTTTCGAGGCACACCTGATGAACATCGCAAGCAAGGCAGGGCAGTTTTCACTTGGCGATCGTGCGGTCAACCGCATGGGCTACGGCGCGATGCAACTGGCCGGGCCCCAGGTGTTCGGTCCACCCAAGGACCCGGCAGCGGCCATCGCCGTGCTGCGCGAAGCCCTGGAGTCGGGCGTCAACCACATCGACACCGCCGACTTCTACGGACCGCACGTGACCAACCAGCTGATTCGCGAAGCGCTGCACCCTTATGCCGAGGATTTGGTGATTGTCACCAAGGTCGGCGCCGTCCGGGGGGCAGATGCGTCCTGGAACCTGGCCCACAGCCCGGCCGAACTGACCCGTGCGGTCCACGACAACCTGCGTAACCTCCGATTGGAGGTGTTGGACGTGGTCAATCTGCGCGTGTGGGGCGACATGCATGCGCCAGCAGAAGAGTCCATCGAGGAGTCGTTCACGACCCTGGCGGACCTGCAACGCCAGGGACTGATCCAGCACCTGGGCTTGAGCAACGTCACGGCCACCCAGGTCAAGCAGGCCCAAGGCATCGCCAAGGTGGCCTGCGTGCAGAACCACTACAACCTGACCCACCGCAGCGACGAGCAACTGATTGCCGAGCTGGGACGGCAGGGCATCCCTTACGTGCCGTTTTTCCCGTTGGGCGGTTTCTCACCCTTGCAGTCGCAAACGCTCTCCAGCGTCGCTTCGACCCTGGGCGCTTCGACCCTGTGTGTGGCGCTGGCGTGGTTGCTGCAACGAGCACCGAACATTCTGCTGATTCCGGGTACGTCATCCGTGGCGCATCTGCGGGAAAACCTCACGGCCGGTGAACTCAAGATCACGCCGCAGATGCTGGCTGAGCTGGACGGGTTGGCCTGAACCATCAACTTGTGATGAGGGGCGCGGGTCCGCTGCGCGCCCCTCATCACAACGATTCCTCAGGCTTCGCGCTCTTTGGCCTCGGCGGGATGATGCTCATGCCAGCTGTTGAGGGGCCGGGCGCGGTCTTCGTTGAACATGTCCGTGAGCAACGCATTGGCGCGCCGGTAGGCGTCGTGGCGGAAGGTGAGGTCGTCGGCCGGATGAGCCACGATTTCCTCGAGCATGTGCAGGTTCAAGCGCCGGAACTGATCAGCTCGTTCACGCGCCTCATACGCCCCGACACCCATGTGCACCAAGGCACTGCGGCCTAGCGAGAGGGCGCTCTCGAAGGTTTCCCGTTCGGCCGCCTCCACGCCCATCTGCCGCAACGTGATGATGTGGCCCATGTCCCGGGCACGCACCACCAGTTTCAACGAGGGGAAGTGCTCCTGGGCCATCCGGGTCAGTTTCAGGTTGTCTTCCTGATCGTCGATGGCGTTGATCAGCACCAGCGCCTGGCCGGCGCCGGCGGCTTCCAGCAGGTCCAGGCGCGTCGCATCGCCATAGAACACTTTCACACCGAATTTGCGCAGCGTCTCGATGTTGTCCGGGTCGTGATCGAGTACCACCACCTCGACCCCGCAAGACATCAGCAGACGTCCGGCGATCTGCCCGAAACGCCCGAACCCGGCGATGATCACCCGTGGGTTCTGCTGGTCGACGAGGTCGGATTCGCGACGGTTTCGCTTGCTGTCCGACTCGAATCGAGCCAGCAGCAGGATCAGCAACGGGGTCAGGCACATCGACAGGGCTACCGCCAGCGTCAGGCTCTTGCCCCATTGATCGGTGAGGATGCCGGCGACAGTCGCGGCGCCGAATACCACGAAGGCGAATTCGCTGCCCTGTCCGAGCAACACCGCCTGCCATGAGCGCTGGCTCGCGGGCACGTTGAGAAAGCGCCCGGCGGACTTGATCACCAACAGCTTGATCAGGATGAAGCCCAGGGTCAGTGTCATTACCTTCAGCGGCGCATCGATCAGCGTGCCGAAGTCGATCGACATGCCCACACCAATGAAGAACAGCCCCAGCAGCAGCCCTTTGAATGGCTCGATGTCGCTTTCCAGGGCATGCCGGTATTCGGAACTGGCCAGCAACACGCCGGCGAGGAACGCGCCCATGGCCATCGACAGGCCGGCCTCTTCCAGCAAAAAGCCAAAGCCGAACACCAGGAACAAGGCGACGGCACTGAAGATTTCCCGCAGGCCGGAGCGGGCGACGAAGCGCAGCAGGGGCCGGGAAACGTAGCGGCCCAGCAGCACCACGATGCTGACGGCGGCGACGATCTTGGCGATGGAGATCGCCAGGTCAGCGCCCGACGGCGTGCCGCCGTGCGCCGCCAGCAACGGGATCATCGCCACCAGCGGAATGGCCGCGATGTCCTGGAACAGCAATACGGCAAAACTGCTGCGGCCCACGGCGGTGGCCGTCAGGTTGCGCTCATTCATCGCCTGCATGGCGATGGCGGTGGACGACAGGCTCAGCGTCAGGCCCACCAGCAGCGCCGCGGTCCAATTCAGGCCCAGGGCTGCGCAGAACGCAGCGATGGCCACGCCACAGGCGAGCATCTGCAAGGCACCACCGCCGAAGACCATTTTGCGCAAGGCCCACAGGCGTTTCGGGTCGAGTTCGAGGCCGATGATGAACAGCATCAGGACCACGCCGATCTCGGCGAACTCCAGGATCGCCTTGACGTCCGTCACCAACTTCAGCCCCCACGGGCCGATCACGCAGCCGGCCAGCAAGTAGCCCAGGACCGGTCCCAGTCCCAACCGGACGGCGATCGGCACGATCAACGCCGCCGAACCCAGGTAAATCAGCAGTTCAATCAGGCTGTGCGTTTCCATCTCAATCTTCCTTCCAGGCGGCCAGGCGGGCGCTGTAGTGCTCGATCTGTGCAAGTTGGGCGTCGCAGGCACCGGCAAAGGCGCCGTGTACGACCACCGGGTCCAGCCAGCGCATGTTGCAATACAAGGCGGTGGCTTGAAGGGGCTGGGCCAATACCTCGAATCCGGGGTAGTCACCCATCTGGAAATGATCATGCGCGCCGCCGGTGGTGACGGCCCATAGCAGGCTCTTGCCTTTGAGGCCGGTGGCGCCTTTGCCGTAGGCCCAACCGTGGGTGAACACTTTATCGATCCACAGTTTCAACAGGGGCGGGGCGCTGTACCAGTACATCGGGTGTTGCAGCACGACGAGCCCGGCCTGCTCGACTGCCCGTTGCTCGGCCTCGACATCGATATCGAAACCTGGATAAAGGTCATACAGAGAGCGTACGACCACGTCCGGATGATTCGAGACCTGCTCGAGCATCGCCTGGTTGACCCGAGATTGTTCGGGGTAGGGGTGCGCATAAATGATAAGAATCATCGGTGAACTCCATGGTGTTCAGTGGCCTCCGTCGATCCTTGCCTGTGGTGAGCGCGAGCGGTGGGGAACGCGGATTCCCGGTATGCTGCCGAGCGATACAAACAAGAGCGCCTTGCCGGGGGAGAGGGTCCAGTGCCGGAAGGCCGGACATCCTACCGAGGAAGGCGCCGATTGTTTAGCGCGAGTTGGCCTGATGGGTTGAAGGGGACCGTCGGTGATTCAGTCGAGGGGCAGCGAAACCCTGGCTTCCAGGCCCCCACCGTTTCGGTTTCTGAGAACGAGGGTGCCGCCATGCTCCAACACTGTCGCCCGCGCCGCCGACAGGCCCAGCCCGACACCGCCGGTGTGCTTGTTGCGTGATCCTTCCAGGCGAAAGAACGGAGCGAACACCTGCTCGTGAAATTCGGCAGCGATGCCGGGGCCTCGGTCGAGGATCCGTATCTCGACACGCCCGGTGCCAATCTCCAGGCGCACGGCCGGTTCGCTGGCATATTTGATCGCGTTATCGATCAGGTTGGTCAACGCTCGCTTGAGCCCGATGGGGCGACCCAGGTAGACCAGTCGATGCGCACCTTCGAATGAAACTTCGGTGCCGGCATCTTTGAAGTCATCGACGATGGTGTGCAGCAACTCAGCCAGGTCGAACGCCGTGGCGTGTTCGAGGCGGGCATCGTCGCGGAAAAACTCCAGGGCCGAATTGACCATGGTCTGCATCTCGTCCACGTCCCGGAACAGCCGGGCCTGCTGTTCGGCATCCTCGATGAACTCGCCGCGCAGACGCATGCGGGTCAAGGGCGCGCGCAGGTCATGGGAAATCGCCGCGAGCATCTGCGTGCGGTCTTGCAGAAAGTGCTTGAGTTGGGCCTGCATGGCGTTGAAGGCGAGGATTGCCTGGCGGATTTCATGGGGGCCGATGACCGGAATGGGCGGTGCCTGATGATCGACGCCAAAGCGTCGGGCGCCTTTGGCGAAGCGTTCCAGGGGAGCGGCCAGGTATCGTGTGGCGATCAGGGTGACGACCAGTGTCGACAGGATCATCAACGCGACGGTGATCAGGTTGCGCTCCCATTCATCCAACCCCCAATTGCGCGCAGGCATGGAGTACATCACCCATGACCGATCGCTCAGCTCGACCAGTGCCGTGTAGCGGGCACCGGGCCAATCGGCGGGCCAGTCGCTCGGTTGATAGCCTTCTACCCTGGCATCCGGCCGTCCCAGCTGCTGGCGCAGTCGCACCGCACCGTCGCTGTATTCCGGATCGTCGACCACCGGCACGCGAGCTTCGGCATACTGCTTGAGCCACTGCGTATTGAATTGCTGGTCACTGGCCGCGCTGGCAATGGCGGGCCGCTGTTCAGGCGTTGCCGAGTCGATGATCCGGGTGATCGCGGCGATCTTTTCAATCAGGCCGGTTTCCATCAGGGGCGGGCGCGCCCAGGCACCGGCCAATTGGCTGAACAACGCGTTCAGGGCCAGCAGCGTCAGCATGGCGCCGAGGGTCGTCAGGGCGATCCAGCGCGCCAGGGTGTCCCGTGGACGCTGGGTGCCCGAGCGTTGCGCAATCATCGCTTCACCACGTGAGGGCTGAACAGGTAGCCGCTGTTGCGCACGGTGCGGATCATCGACGCGCCGCTGACATCGGTCTCGAGCTTGCGGCGCAATCGGCTGACCTGCACGTCGATGCTGCGGTCGAACGCCTCGAAGGTCTCGCCGCGTGCCAGGTCCAGTAGCTGCTGGCGGGTCAATACCCGGCGCGGGTGTTCAGCGAATACCAGCAATAGCTCGAACTCGCCGCTGGACAACGGGATCATGACTTTTTCCGGTGAGCGCAATTCCCGGCGAGTAACGTCCAGCTGCCATCGTTCGAATTCCAGGATCGGGCGTGCGGAGTCGCTCGACGTGGCTCGGGTCTCGCCGGTGCGCCTGAGCACAGCGCGCACCCGGGCCAGTAATTCTCGGGCGTCGAAGGGTTTGGTCAGGTAATCGTCGGCGCCCAGTTCCAGCCCGACGACGCGGTCGCTCAACTCGCCCATGGCAGTCAGCATGATAATGCCGACCCTGTGCTCGGCCCGCAGGCGCTGGCAGAGCACCAACCCATTGTCGCCCGGCAGCATGACGTCGAGGATGACCAGGTCCGGCAGCTGGCGCGCCACCGCTTGCCACAGGGCGTTGCCGTCGGCGGCGACCTCGACGCTGTAGCCATGCTGTTCCAGGAATTTGCGCAAGAGGGCGAGGACCTCGAGGTCATCGTCCACCAGTAATAAGTGACTCACGGCGGGCCCGCTGGGCTAGGGATATGGGAGCCGATACTAGGGGCAATCCAGGGGGTAAGTCATATATTTCAATCCGGAAATAAAGTGTCCGACCGGCAATGAAACGGAAATCTTCGGGCAAGCAAGCGAGGGCAGGATGCGGGTCGATGTCAGTCAGTTGATGCACGGCGGTACGCGATACCCGTGGCGAGAGAGAGTCGTTTGTGGCGAGGGAGCTTGCTCCCGCTTGAGTGCGAAGCACTCACCGCTTTTATGGGAGCAGCTTCGCCGAGGCGTCGGACCGTCCCAGCGGGAGCAAGCGCCCTCGCCACGGGTTATGTGTCCAGCCAACTGACATGGGCAGCCCCATCACTCGTCGAGATTGCTCTGAATGCCAATCACCAAATCAGTTCCGATGTTCGCTCGAACTACTGTCGTCGTTGCACTGGCAACTCTCGCCAGCGGCTGCTCAAACACTCCCGCCGCCACACCCGGCAGCTGCGACAGTGTTCCCTACACCGTCCATGACCCCGCCGAATCCATTAACCGTGGCATTTTCGCCTTCAACCGGACCGTGGACGACTACGCGCTGGCCCCCGTTGCCCGTGGTTATCGCCAGTTGCCGCAGACGCTACAGACCGGCGTCCACAACTTCGTGGCGAACTTCGGCGAGCCCAAGGTGTTCGTCAACGACCTGCTGCAAGGCAATGCCCAACGCTCGGTGAACACCCTGGGCCGTTTCGTGATCAACACGACGGTGGGTATCGTCGGGCTGATCGATGTATCCGGCAAGCTTGGCATCGAACGTCACGAGGCCGACTTCGGCCAGACCTTCGGTGTCTGGAACATCGCCCCCGGGCCGATCGTGGAGTTGCCGCTGCTGGGCAGTGCGAACCTGCGCGATGCCACGGGCAAGGTGGCGAGCTTCGCGTTCGATCCGTTTGGCGACAACAGCAGCACCGTCGAGACGCTGGGCACGATCAACACCGCAGGTGGCATCGTCGATGGCCGCGCCGAGGCGCTGCCGCTGACCGACGAGTTGCAGACCCAGCCCGATTATTACGCAGCGCTTCGAGATTCGGTCGCCCAGCGGCGCGCCGACTTTGTCGCCCAGGGCAAGCTCGGTGCGGTGGTGCAGGATCACGCGCAATGCCAGGGCAGGGGGACGACGGATGAATGACCAGGTATTGAGCCTGCACCGGCGGATGCGCACGCCGGCCCCGGACGCATTGCATTGCCGTGAAGTCGAACTGCGGTTGGCTGAGGATGGCAGTCATGTGGTGCTCAGCCGCTACGTCGAGGTGTATCGCCATGAGCGTGGCAGTCGGCCGTCCGTGCGCCATCACCGCGTGTCGCTGGCCAACATGGTTCGTTGGATGGTCGATCATGGGGAGCAGATCAGCCCGGATTCCTGATCCGGGCGGGAGTCGAACGGTCCGGACCCAATGAAACATTTCCACATAATTACAGATCAGTTTAAGTTGTACGATGTCGTATGTAATGTGTTCGACTGTTGCCGTTCTCACAAAAAAAATAACGGAGACTCCATCCATGTCGAGCATTCCTTCCGTCGAAGGGGCCGCGGTGCCTGCGCAAAGCCGCTTTATACGTCTGTTGAAGCTACTGGGTCCGGGCATCATCGCCGTGTTGTCCTGGCTCGGGGCGGGTGACCTGATCACCTCATCCGTAGCCGGCGCGAACTACGGCTACGCAATGATGTGGGTGCTGGCGGTGTCGTTGCTGCTCAGGTACCTGATCGTCAACATCATCGCCCGCTTCCAGCTGTGCAATAACCAGGGCATGACCATCCTGCAGGGCTACGCTCAGCTCAACCCGTTTTTCGCCTGGTTCCTGCTGGTCTATGCACTGCTCATGGGGCACCTGATGAATGCCTACATGATCAAGGGGGCCGGCGAGGCCCTGGCGATGTTGCTGCGGGTCGATTCCCCGTTGCTGTGCTCGGTGGCGGTGGTGCTGGCGGTGTGGCTGCTGGTGGGGCGCAACATCTATTCGATGATCGAAGGCGTGATGAAAGCGCTGCTGGCGATCATGACCCTGGCGTTCATCGCCCTGGCGGTGATGTCCGGTCCCGACGTGGCCGGTATCGTCAAAGGCACCATCGGTTTCAGTATTCCGCCCGACGAAGGGGTGCACGGTGCGTTGCTGGTGGCGGTCTCGGTCATCGGCGCGGTAGCCGGATCCATCGCCAATTTCGTCCATCCGTACGTGATGCGGCAGAAGGGCTGGACCGGGCCCGAGCACAAGCGCATCCAGCGTAACGACCTGCTGTTCGCGGTGTTCGTCGGGATCGTGATCAACCTGGCGATCTGGATCGTCGGCGCGGAAATCCTGCGACCCAACGGCATTGAAGTGAAAACCCTGGGAGACCTGGGCAAGGCGCTGGAAATCTTCTTTGGCCCGATTGGCTGGTACGTGTTCTTCATCGGCGTATTCGCCACGCTGTTTGCCAGTATTTCCGGCAAGACCACCGCGTTCCCGATGCTGATCACCGACGCCTTCCAGCACGTGCGGCCCAAGCGTCGGGAGCGCTACGGCAAAGAATTCCACCACGACCCGATGCACAAATGGTTCATGCTGTTCATCCTCGTGACGCCGTTGATCTGGTCGATGCCGGGCATGCCGGATTTCGTCACCCTGACCATCGGTGTCAATGCGCTGAATATCATTGGCCTGCCGGTCATTTCTCTGGGCCTGTTGATCATGTCCAACCAGAAGAAACTGCTGGGCAAGGAATACCGCAATAACCTGTTCGAGAACATCGCCCTGATGTTCGCCACCGGCCTGGCGCTCTGGGTCGCGTTCCAGCTGGGCGTTGACCTGTTCACCTGAGGCCGGCTTCCACTGCGCGAGGGGACTGCTAGACTTCAGCGTCCAGTCCCCTTCCAGGAGAGCCCGGATGAACAACAAAAATACGGTTTGTCTCTGGTACGACCGCAACGCGTTGGAGGCGGCGCAATTCTACGTGGCGACCTTCCCGGACAGTGCGGTGCAAGCGGTTCATTACGCCCCTGGCGATTATCCGGCGGGCAAGCAGGGCGACGAGTTGACGGTGGAGTTCACCGTGATGGGCATTCCCTGCCTCGGCTTGAACGGCGGGCCGTCGGTCCAGCACAACATCGCCTTCTCGTTCCAGGTAGCGACCGATGACCAGGCCGAAACCGACCGCTTGTGGCAGGCGATTGTCAGCAACGGCGGCGAGGAAAACGCCTGTGGCTGGTGCAAGGACAAATGGGGCATTTCCTGGCAGATCACGCCGCGCATTCTCAGCGCAGCCATCACCGATCCCGACCGGACGCGTGCCAAGCGGGCCTTTGACGCCATGATGCAGATGACCAAAATCGATATTGCCGGGATTGAAGCAGCGCTCAAAGGCTGACCCGTGGTTATCGCGAGCAGGCTCGCTCCCACAGCGGTTTGCGGCGACCTGTATCCAAGTCTCTCACCCCTGTGGGAGCGATCCTGCTCGAGTTAGCGGGGTCCAGTCAGCCCTTCCTACCGGCTCAGCCCATCACTCAGGCAACCTGGCAATCACCTTGATCTCGAAATCAAAACCATACAGCCACGTCACACCCACCGCCGTCAGCGTCGGATGCGGTGCATTGCCCCAGAACTCAGGCACGACTTTCCAGATGGTCTCGAACTTCGCTTGCGGGTCGACCATGAAGACGGTGACGTCCACTACATCGTCAAACGTGCAATCAGCGGCCGCCAGAATCGCCTTGAGGTTATTGAACGCTCGCCGGGTCTGCTCCTCCAGGTCCGGTTCCGGCGAGCCATCCTCGGTACTGCCTACCTGACCCGAGACAAACAGGAAACCATTGGAGCGGATCGCCGGTGAGTACCGGTTGCGCTCATAAAGTGCCTGGCGCCCGGCTGGGAAAACAACGTCACGCTGTGTCATACGACCTCCATCAAGGGCCTGTTGCGGCCCGAATCAACGATGAAAGCGACTCTAGGGGCTTGTGCCGGGGCGATAAACGAGCAACCTTGGCGATCACTGTTTGTAGAATCCAAACAATCGCTACAACGACCGGGGAAAAAATGGACCGTTTCGATGCGATGCAGGCGTTCGTGCGCGTGGTGGAGGCGGGCAGCTTCACCAAGGCTGCCGAAACCCTGCACATGAGCAAGACCACCGTCACCCAACTGGTGCAGCAGTTGGAGGCACGGCTGCGGGTCAAGTTGCTTAACCGCACCACGCGCAAAGTCAACGTCACCGCTGATGGCGCTGCGTTCTATGAGCGGGTGATTCGCTTATTGGCCGACATGGACGATGCCGAGACCAGCCTTTCCGGGGCACAAGCATTGCCCAGGGGCCGGTTGCGAGTGGACGTGCCGAGCCCGCTGGCTGCGATGATCCTGATCCCGGCATTGCCAGCGTTCTACGAGCGCTACCCGGATATCCAGCTTGACCTGGGGGTGAGTGATCGCATCGTTGACATCATTGATGAAAATGTCGATTGCGTCGTGCGCGGCGGCGAGCTGACGGATCAGTCGCTGATCGCCCGACGCATCGGCGACCTTGCCCTGGGCGTCTACGCTGCCCCGAGCTATCTGGCGCGCATGGGCGTCCCGGCGCATCCGCTGGAGCTGGAGGAGTCAGCCCATCGTATCGTCGGCTTCCTATGGGCGCGCACCGGCAAACCCGTGCCCTATGCCATGCACAACCAACATGAGCACCTGCACATCAAAGGCCGCTACGCCCTGGCCGTCGACGATGGCAACGCTTACCTGGCCGCTGGTCTGGCGGGGTTGGGCGTGCTCTGGCTGCCCACCTACATGTCCAGGCGCCACGAAGCGCGGGGTGAACTGGTGCCGCTGTTCGAAGACTGGCGCCTCGACCCGATGCCGCTGTACATCGCTTACCCGCCGAATCGGCATATCAGCGCCAAGTTGCGGGTGTTCATCGACTGGGTTGTGGAACTGATGGCGCAGCAGGCGCCTGTCACTGTCAAGGGAAGTGCCGAATGATTGCGCAAGGGATCGCTGTGCTGCTGGAATACGCCGTTTGCCTGGCACCGGGCCTCGTACTCTTTGGCTTCTGGTTCGGCCTGACGCCCAGGAACCAGACTGGACTGCGCATCCTGATTCTAGTGTTGGCGTTTGTGCTGATGCGTGACGTGATGACCCCGTTGCAGATGTGGCGGTTGAACGGCGATCTGCAGATCGGATTTCTCGCCAACCCGTTCGTGCTGGCCCTGTTGGGCGGTTCATCATTGCTGCTGGTCGCGCTGATCGCTCGCGGGTTGCCGGACTTGTGGCGGCTGGTTGTTCTATCCAAGGGTAACCGGTTGGCCGGCCCGGTCGTGGGCATTGTCGTCGGTTGTTTGATCGGCTTGCCGCTGCGCTTTTTCCAAGGCGCTGACCCAACGGGCATCGCGGGCTACTGGACCTGGCTGCCGGGCATGGCGCTACTCGCCTATGGGGCCAATGCGCTGGAAGAGGTGCTGTTTCGTGGATTGCTGCAAGGGTATCTGGAGCAGCATGCCAGTGCGCTGCGAGCAGCGTTGCTCAGCGCGCTGGCGTTCTCGGCATTGCACGCCTTCCTCGCCCTGAGCGTCACCCAGCTCGGGTGGCCCATCCTGGTTTTCACCTTGATCGAGGGTTTGGCGTGCGGGCTCGTTCGCATGCGCTACGGCGTGGTCGCGTCGACGGCGACCCATGGGACTGCGATATTGCTGATCGCGGTGCCGATCGTCGCGGCTTAGGGATTAAACCAAGCGCGGGCAGGGGAGTCGAAGGGTACATCCGAAGCTGTAATTGTTGAGGAGACCCACCATGGACCCATTCACCGGCAGTTGCCTGTGCGGTAACGTTCGTATCCGGGCCTCAGGACGCCCGTACCGGGTTGGCCTGTGCCACTGCCTCGACTGTCGCAAGCACCACGGCGCGCTGTTTTTCGCCGCAGCAGTGTTCCCCCGGCAGGCTGTGACCATCGATGGCGAGACCCGGGACTATGCCGGGCGCTTTTTCTGCCCTCGCTGCGGCTCATCGGTTTTCGCTTGCAGCAGCGATGAAATCGAGATCCACCTGGGCATCCTCGATGCCCCCGATCAACTGGTGCCCACCTACGAAAGCTGGACCGTGCGCCGTGAGTCCTGGCTGCCGTCGTTCCCGCTCAGCAGGCATTACGCCCATGATCGTGAGGGCAGCGGGCGGTTCGAGGAGGAGTGAACGCAGGGACGAGATTGTGCTGCGCACGTTGCTGAGGCATCGAGGGTGTCAGGGTTACGAGGCTCCCGTGCCGTGATCATCGGGCTGAAGCAGCTTGCGCACGCGCTGGCCGAGCTCAGCCAGGCGGAAAGGCTTGGTCATCACCCGGGTCTTTGCATCCGCCGAAACCAGACGCTCGCCTTCGGCAAACCCGGTAATGAAGAGCACCTTCAATGACGGATCCCTGGATCGAAGTTCCTCCGCCAGGCCCACGCCATTCATGGCGCCGGGCAAGCCGATGTCTGTCAGCAACAGATCGATGTGCGGGTTTTTCTCCGCCTGCTTCAAGGCCGAGACGCTGTCCAATGCGTCGATGATGCGGTAGCCGGTTTCGCTCAGGTATTCGGCGACCATCTGCCGGATGGCGGCTTCGTCGTCCACCAACAGGATCGTTTCGTTATGGCCCGGTAACGGCGCCGGGGCCTGTGAGGCAGCGGCCGCCTTGAAAGGGGTAACCGAATGCCGCACCAGCGGAAAATACATGGTCACCGTGGTGCCCAGCCCGACGGTGCTCTGGATTTTCACCTGGCCTCCGGACTGTTGGGCGAAGCCGTAGATCATCGACAGGCCTAGACCGGATCCCTCGCCGATGCGCTTGGTGGTGAAGAACGGGTCGAATACCCGGGAGATGATATCGGCACCGATCCCCGTGCCGGAGTCCGCGACTGAAATCGCCACATATGCGCCGGGTGGTATCAGCTTTTCGCCGGCGGACTTCTCGTCGATCACGCTGCGCTGCACCTCGATTCTCAAGGTTCCGCCCGTAGGCATCGCGTCCCGGGCGTTGATCGCCAGGTTGAGCAGGGCGTTTTCCAGTTCGTTCGGGTCGCACTTGATCGTGTCGTTGCTGCTGAAAATCGACTCGACCTGGATGCTCGGGCCCACCGAACGGCGGATCATATCTTCCAGCCCAGCGACGACCTTGCGTGGTTCGAGCACTTCCGGGCGCAGCGACTGCTGCCGGGAAAACGCCAGCAGCCGTTGGGTGAGGGCGGCGGCGCGGGCCGTCGATGTCAACGCCACCGCGTTGTAGCGAGACAGTTCATCGTAGCGTTGGCTGTCGATGCGCCGTTGCATCAGTTCCAGGCTACCGGTGATGCCCGCCAACAGGTTGTTGAAGTCGTGGGCGATGCCGCCCGTCAACTGGCCGACCGCTTCCATTTTCTGGCTTTGCCGCAGTTTCGATTCGGCCACGGCCCGCTCGTGCTGTTCGGCCTCCAGTTGCGCGGTGCGCTTGGCGATTCGTTCTTCGAGCAGGTCGTTCCAGTCCCGTAGTGCGGCTTCCAGCTGCACCCGCTCGTTGATGTCCTCGACGGTGCCGTACCACTGCTGGCAGTGCCCGTCGGCGTCCAGGCTGCAAAACGCCCGGATCCGGAACCAGCGGTACTCGCCCGTGTGTTTGCGCAAGCGGATCTGCGCATCGAACGGCTGCGTATTTGCCAGGGACTGATTCCATAGCCTGGCGAAGGAAATCTTGTCGTCGGGGTGCGCTGCGTTCAGCCACTGGCGGCCCAGTGTCTGTTCCGAGGTGCGTCCTGTGTATTCATACCAGCGCGGGTCCAGGGATAACACTGCACCTTGGTTGTCGGCAGTCCATGGCCAGAGTGGGTTGAGCTGCGCGGCGATGCGGTAGTGGCGTTCGCTTTCGCGCAGTTTTTCCTGGGTCAGCTGCATCGCCTGCATGGCTTTGGAACGCTTGAACGCGGCCCCTAGCAGGTTGGCGTAGCCGCGAAGAAAGTCGACATCGCTTTCGCTGAACGAGCGAGGGTCGCGGCTATCCACCTCGAAGATGCCGAAGGGGCGTGTCTCGGTGGCGCCATGGACCAGCACGTTGACGAACGCCCGGACCCCGTTGCGCTGTTGGAACTCATGGTAACGAAAGCGTGTTTCGGCCGAGACATCTGCCGAAATGACGGCGTTGCTGGTGTCCAGCGAGTACCGTTCGGGAGTTCCTTGCTCCGCCCGCACCCGCACGTTGCCCACCACCCCCGGTGTCCAGCCCACGCCGCTTTGCAAAGTGAGCGTGACGCCGTCGTCCTCCAGCAACATGAACTTCGCCAGATGGGTTTGCAGTGCATCGCCCACCAGGTGACAGGCTTGGTCGAGGATCTGTTGCAGGTCGTCCGATAGCAGCGCCAGCTCACCAAATTCGGCGAGCACCTTGCGTTGACGTAATAAAGTGTCTTCGATTGCCATGTGCATCATCCAGGATACGTCCTCAATATCCGAGGGTCGGGTGACGCGCAGGTTCCTGCCAATTGATGAGCGTCGCATCCCCAGAGCCGCTTGACGTGAGGGCGGCAACGCAAAAGCCCTCTCGGGGAGGGCTTGGTTTGAGCGATATGAGGTTGATCTGTGGCTCCGAGACCCCCTGTGGGAGCGAGCCTGCTCGCGATAGCGGTGTGTCGATCTGCATCAATGTGAACGCATAGCCTTCATCCCGAGCAGGCTCGCTCCCACAGGTCTTGTGGTGGGCTTATTCCTGAAGAAACTTCAACAGATCCTGGTTCAGACGATCCTTGTGCGTCTCGGTCAGGCCATGCGGCGCACCCTTGTAGACGATCAGTCGAGCACCCTTGATCAGCGCCGCGGAAGCGCGGCCGGACGCGTCGATAGGCACGATCTGGTCGTCGTCGCCATGGATCACCAATGTCGGCACGTCGAATTTCTTCAGGTCTGCACGGAAATCAGTGGCCGAGAATGCCGCGATCGAATCATAGGTATTCTTGGCGCCGCCCTGCATGCCCTGGTCCCAGAACGACTGGATCAAACCCTGGGACGGCTTGGCACCCTTGCGGTTGTAGCCAAAGAACGGGCCCGAAGCGATGTCCAGGTAGAGCTGTGAACGGTTCTCCAACGAGGCCTTGCGCAGGCCGTCGAACACTTCCATAGGCAGGCCGCCTGGGTTGGTGTCAGTCTTGAGCATCAGTGGTGGCACGGAAGACACCAGGACCGCCTTCTTCACGCGGCCGGTGCCATGGCGACCGATATAGCGCGCCACTTCACCGCCACCCGTCGAGAAACCCACCAACGTCACGTTCTTCAGATCCAGGGCTTCGATGACTGCAGCCAGGTCGTCCGCATAGTGATCCATGTCGTTGCCTTCCCAAGGCTGGCTGGAACGACCATGACCGCGACGGTCATGGGCAACGACTCGGTAGCCTTTCGAGGCGAGGAACATCATCTGCGCTTCCCAGCTGTCGGAGTTCAGCGGCCAGCCGTGGCTGAACGTGACCACCTGACCGTCCCTCGGGCCCCAGTCCTTGTAGTAGAGCTGCACGCCGTCCTTGGTCGTGATGTAACTGGCCGACTGCACCACGCTGCCGACGGCGGATGCGCTGGCACCGGCCTGGACTGGCGATGCGGCTTCGGCGCTGAGGGTGGCCAGTGCCAAGGTGGCGATGGCCAGGGTGCGGTTGAAGGTGTTCATCGTTTTTCTCTCTATAAGGGGGTGGTTTGTGCCGCTGCGATCGTCGTCGTTCGCGTTGGTGTGCAGATTAGAGAGAGAGGCTGGTGTCGAGAACGGCGGTGGTATTGATACCAACTATTGGAAATAACGGATGGCTGGGGTTCGGTGCGTCTGTTTGTGATGCGAGGCATCGTTCAGATAGATGTCTCGGAGCGGTACGAAGGCAGATCGCTTTGGACGAAATTGGAGAAATCTCCGACAACGTTTTCAGGTTGGCCTTCGGAAGCCCGGTACATAGGATCGGGCACTGAGTTGGCGGGCGGCAGAGCTGCCGATCGCTCAGCTTGATTTGTCTATGAGGACAGAACGGCGCCTGGGGCAGGAAGATCAAGTTGACCATTTTGCGACATTTGGCGTTACGATTGCGTCAGATGTCATCTAAAGGTAAAGGTCATGCCTATAACGAAGCAAGCAGACAAGCCTGTCCTCAAAACCCCGCGCAGAACCGGGGGGAAGCCAGAGGTCGTGAATGCCACCAGGAAACCCACTGAAGCGTTGTTGCATGGCCGCAAAGGTGATGAACGCATGCTGATCATCCGATATACCCAAGAGGGCTTTAGCCTCAGCGATGTCCGAGACATGCTCTCGACGTCCAGGCTCTACATGGAGCACGATCTGCTCCAGCGCATCACAGGAAAGTCCATCAGGACCGTCCAGCGTTTGACGAAAGACGCTCAGCCAATTCGCTTGAACCAGCAGCAAAGCACCATCGCTTTTCAGTTCGCCCATGCCCTGGAGCACGCGACTGATGTCTTTGGCAGTCAACCGCTGGCCGAAGACTGGCTGGGTAAACCCTGCAAGCACCTGGACGGTCAGGTGCCGTTGGAGCTGATTGACAACTCGCTGGGATTCCAGGCGGTGGAGGATTACCTGACCCGGATTGAACACGGGGTTTATCAATGAATCCTTTACCCTGGGATGGGCAATGGCACGCTTGGCGCCTTGACCGCGAGGTCTACAAGGATACGTGGTCCAGCGGCATCGGCGCGCAACGATCCGGTGGCCGTTGGAACCCGCCGGGCCGCCGGGTTATCTACGCTTCAGCCGATCCGGCGACGGCCATTCTGGAGGTTGCGGCTCACTTGGGATTTGACGCCCTGGACAAGGTGCCCCACGTGCTCACTTGTTTTGAAGTACTGGATCCGGCGCTCATCAAGGTGATCCAACCCGAAGACGTGCCAAACCCGAACTGGCTGATCCCGGCCCAACCCTCTCCCAACCAGCAGCAGTTCGCCGATGCGCTGCTGGCCCGGCACCCCTTCGTGCTGATTCCTTCGGCGGTGACCCAGCGCTCCTGGAACCTGTTGGTGAGTTGCGATCTGGTGGCTGATCAGTTCAGGCTGATTTCTCAAGAGCGGTTTGGTCTGGACACTCGATTGATCAAGTCTGCGTAGCGATCAGCCAAAAGAAGGCATCGGCCCCAACGAATTCAGGAGCCATGTAATGACTGCCGCGATGAGAACCATGCCGACCGTCAAGCCGATCAACAACCATTTCAAGACTTTCATCCCCAAGGACGGTTTGGATTTTCGGCGCGAGCGCTTCCACCGCAAGTCTCATTTCTTCGGCGCATCGGGGGCAGGCGGCAGAGTCTTCGAAAATGACGCACCCGCATTGGTCACAGATTCTCATGGCGTGGCTTCGAGGCTCGGGAAGGGGCTTCAATATTTGTAGACGATACCCAGCTTGCCCATGATCTCCAGGGCATTGACCAGGCCCAGGCCATTCATGGGCAGGCAGGCGAAGGCCTGGCATTCGTCGAAGTGGCTGCCGATCGCCAGCAATTTGAGGTCATGCACGTCTAGCTGTGCGTTGAAATACTGCAATAGCGCTCGCTCCCAATTATCGGCCTTGTTTACAGCATCGACGGTCGCCGCGTCAGGGCGCGTGATTTCAATACCCAACCGTTGCAGCGGGGCCAGGGTGTTTACCGCATTGATTCCATAAGACGACCATTGCTTCCATTCGAACTCGACCAACTGATGGGTCCGGCTCAGTGCCGATTCAACCTGAGTCCATGCCCAATCCCATTGCCCGGTTGGCGTCGCGATATCCTGGATGAGGGCCTGAGCCTGCGGTTCATCGAACAGGCAATCAAACAGGTCGGCCAGGGTATCGGCCAGGTCGGGTTGCGGACCCTGTGCCGGCTTGTCCAGGTCCTGGCGCAAGCGCTGCCAAAGGGTGTCCAGCTCGGCCCAGTCGTCGGCATCCATTTCATCTTCGATGACCTGTGCCTTGTGGCCGCGGTGGTAATCATCCAGCCGCGTCTTACGCACCTGTATCGCGCCTTCGGCGGCACTCACGGCATAGCTGCTGTGATCCAGGTAGTTGGTCTGGAAAACGATGCGGTCGGGGAAAATGTCGTGGACAAGACTTTCTTCAGCGTCGAAATATGCCGCACCCTCAAGCGCGCCGTGAGCGGTGATGATGCGTTGAAACGATGGGAGATCGATTGGGTTCATGGCGGTCAGATCGTAGGGGGGCGCGCTGATCCTACACCAACGGGGTGCAAAGTTTGTAGGTCAAGGCCACTAAGCCTGTGGGAACGGGCTTGACCTCGAACCCTGGGCCCGCCGCAGGTTTGGGGTTGTCTGGGCTAAGGTCATCATGAGCAGGCTCGCTCCCACCTTGATTGGCTGGCGACCCCAATGCCGAGCACGACGCAAATCCCCTGTGGGAGCGAGCCTGCTCGCGAAGACGTCAGTCCATTCACCTCAATGCCCTAGTTCCCACTGGCCTGGGCATACCGTTGCTGGATACGCCCCAGCTCGCCCGAACGGCGCAGTTGTTCCAGGGCGTTGGCCCAGGCGGCGATCACTTCATCGTCACAATCGTGGCTGAAAGCGATATACAACGATGAGCGATAGAGTTCGACGGGAATCCTGCGCAGCGTTCCGGGTGCAATTTTCAGCTGGCGACTGTAGTAGGCCACACCGGCCGGAGTATCGCCGACAATGATCTCGGTGCGCCCGGCCAACAGCATTCGATAGAGCTGCTGGCTCCCGGTGGCACTTTTGTCCAGATTCTTGAACCCTCGCGACTGCAGCACGTCCGGTATCAGGCCGGCGTTACGCGTGGTGATCTGCGGGGCATTCAACAGCTGCTCGAGGGAATTGACCAGCTGCTGCGCACTGGCCAACTGATAGGGGTAAATGGACTCTTGCACAATCGGCCCGACCCACTTGTACAGCGGCTCGCGCTCGGGTGTGCGAAACATGGAATACAGGATGGTTTTCGGACGGGTTTTCAGCACCCGGCTGCTGCGCATGCTAGGCAGCACCTCCACCTGAAAATCATCCCCCGTCAGCGCCATGATGGCCCGGACGATCTCGGTGGTCATGCCGGTGAGTTGATTGTTTTCCAGGTAATTGTAGGGCGCCCATTCTTCAGTGACGACCAGATACGGCTCCGCCCGGACCGGGATGCCGAGCGACAGGCAGAGCAACGCCGCGGTGAGAGTTGAGTGCTTCACGTAGTGTGCCTATAGGCCGTGCGGGGTAGGAAGGCAGATCATGAACGTCAGTATAGACCGGCGCACGTTTGGCGACGGTCTGACGACAGGCTGGGTACGTACTGTCGCGCTTTGCGAAGGGACGCTGGAGTGGCCGATGATTCCGCTAGCCACTCTGTTCACAGGTCGCCTTGCATGGCTAGACTCCCATTCAGCTGCTTTGCGCTGGCGCAGGCATCAACCGCAGGGTAAAAACGATGCCTGGAGAGGCGCTGGATCACACCATCCCAAGGAAGCTGTAGGCGCCATGACTGATTGCGACCAACTCCACCACAACGGCTATGTCCTGCTGCATCGAGCGATACCGGCCGAGTGGCTGGCGGATCTTCGCGCTGTTTTCGATGCAGGCGTGAAACCTTCGGACCAGTGGCCCACGCCGCGCGGCTGGGACTGGCGTCATTCCCAAGTGGACTGTGATACGCGGATCCAGGCGGTGTGTCGTTTGCCGCAGTTGTTGGGTGCGGTGGGCGCATTGATCGGCGAGCGGTTCTTTCTTTCGCAAGTAGAGGGACGCGAGCCTCTGGCGGGCGGTGGTCATCAGTCGCTGCACCGGGACCTGTGCGCGCAACGACCTGGCGACACGGCCATCGCCCTGGCTTTTTTCGACGACTATGGCACCGGGAATGGCGCTACACGCATCGTTCCCGGCAGCCATCGTCCCCAGCCGGGAGGGTCTCTCTTCGACTTCGCTGACGAATCCCGGTCAGTACAACTTTCGGGTCGCGCCGGCGACATCCTGGTATTTGATGCCGAGCTGGTCCACGCGGCCAGCCTCAACGTGGTGGGTGAACGTCGTCGCGCCATCCTGATGGGCTATTTAGCGGAGCACCTTTACCCGTCGCACCTGGAAACCGCGAGCCTGCGCAATGTTCGGATGGACACCAGCGAGCGTTTTGATCCTGCTGATTATCCTTTGGTTGAAATCGGTTTATGGGACAGTTCCCAGTCCTGTGGCGAGGGAGCTTGCTCCCGCTGGGCCGCGCAGCGGCCCTGAAGGCTGGCGGCATGGTGGGTCAGGATGATTGGTGATTTTTTGAGGGGGCTACTGCGCAGCCCAGCGGGAGCAAGCTCCCTCGCCACGGACTTGAACGCTCGAACTGTCGATTACCTCTTCACCGGATAATCCGACCCCCAGACCCGTACCGAATTGATCGCCTCGTCCATGCCTTCGAAAACGAACTTCTGTCGTACCGCTGTCTTCGGTGGCACGGTGACTTCGTCCGGGTTTTCCATGCCGGTGAGCTTGTTGGCGTAACCCGCCTGGTCAATGGCCAGGAGGGCGCCGGTCTGGCCGAGGTTGATCAGGCGCAGTTGAGTGTCGGTGCTGTTCTTGAAGCCGAGGGTGATGATGAAGTTCTCGTCGCTGGGCTCCAACTTCAACACTTCGACGGCAATGCGGTTTTTCATCTGCTCGCCGGAGGAAATGATCGCGGCGCCATCGGTGCCCTGGGCCGATTCGCGACCGTCGAGCACGCCTTCGCTGACGCCACCCAACAAGTTCTTTCCAGCGGTGATGAACGAGGACACGGCGGCCTTGGTGGAGTCCTTGATGACACTGCCGTCCGTGGGCTCGCCTTCGGCCAGGCACAGGGGGCTGATCAGAAGAAAAGAAGCGAAGAGGGTGGGGCGTGACGGCAGAAAGTTCATACCTGGGTCCTTGATGACAGGGCGAACAGCATGATAGCCGTGATCCTGACCGCTAGCGATCCACCTCCTTGAGTTTTTCCGACATCTTGACCAGCGTTGCCAACGAGTCCGCATTCATCTTGCGCATCAACGCCCCGCGCCGCATTTTCATGGGCACTTCACTCAAGCCAGGTTGAGCGCTGCCGGCCGGTGGGGCCAGAATGACCATGGGCGCAAAATATACGTTGCTATATCCGAGGGCTGGCAGCGCTGATCTGCTTTTTTCCGCGGCAGGTGCGTCTGTAATGAGGCTGGCCGCAGTCCCCATAATCCCCCCACCCACAAGTGATACGGTTCATGGCAGAGGGGCTGGTGCTGGGAACAGGCTCCAGCAAGGTGTACCCAAACTTATCTATCAGGACTACACATGACAAAGATGGCGATTTTCTTGGGTGGTTTCCTGGCGCTGACGCTGCTGATTGGCGTGCTCGCGACCATCTCTCCGGTCTAGACACAACCCCCCTGTGGCGAGGGAGCTTGCTCCCGCTGGGCTGTGAAGCAGCCCCAAAAGCCTGGGCCCGCTTCGCGCCCCAGCGGGAGCAAGCTCCCTTGCCACAGGGTCCGCTACAAGATGCCCCGGCCTAGCGATGCAATATCACCTGCGCAATCTCCTGCAACCCCATCACCCGTTGCGCGGCGTTGAGCTTGATCGCTTCCTTGGGCATACCGAAGACCACGCAACTGGCTTCGTCCTGGGCCACGGTGCTGCTGCCGGCGTCGAGCATTTCCTTCAGGCCGCGGGCGCCGTCGTCGCCCATGCCGGTCATGATGATGCCGGTGGCGTTGCGCCCGGCGAACTTGGCCACTGAGCGAAACAGCACATCCACCGAGGGTCGATGGCGGTTGACCAGTGGGCCGTCCACCACCTGCACGTGATAGAAGGCGCCGCTGCGCGTCACCATCATGTGCTTGCCGCCGGGCGCGATCAGCGCCAGGCCTGGGTGGATGCGGTCGTTGTTGCGTGCTTCACGCACCTCGATCTGGCACAGGCTGTTGAGCCGGGCGGCGAACGAGGCGGTGAATTTTTCCGGCATGTGCTGGACGATGACGATGCCCGGGCAGACCCGTGGCAGCGCAGTGAGCACCGCTTCCAGGGCCTGGGTGCCGCCGGTCGACGTGCCCAGGGCGACGATGCGCTCGGTGGTCTGGGCCATGGCGTGGCCATTGGCGGCGGGCAGTACCGCGTCGGCGCTGAGTTTGCTGGCGGGCGTCAGCGGGGCCGCACGCTTACCCAGGTTGCGCACGTTCACCTGGGCCGCGGCGCGGATCGCCGCCACCAGTTCCGGCGCCGATTCCAGCAGAAAGTTCTTCAGCCCGGTAGTGGGCTTGGTTATGATTTCCACCGCGCCGGCGGCCATTGCCTGCAAGGTGGTTTCCGCGCCCCTGGGGGTCAAGGACGA
This sequence comes from Pseudomonas sp. SMN5, assembly GCF_052041925.1. Taxonomy (NCBI): domain Bacteria; kingdom Pseudomonadati; phylum Pseudomonadota; class Gammaproteobacteria; order Pseudomonadales; family Pseudomonadaceae; genus Pseudomonas; species Pseudomonas sp. SMN5. The sequence goes on along the minus strand of NZ_JBKGGX010000018.1, from coordinate 31,718 downwards.
GCAGATCACCACCGGCGTGGGGCGCTCGCTCATGATTTTTTTCAGAAAGGTGATGCCGTCCATGCGCGGCATCTCCACGTCCAGCACGATCACATCGGGCCATTCGCGGGCCAGTTTGTCCATGGCGAAAATCGGATCGGACGCCGCGCCCATCACATGGATGTCCGGCGTGTCGCTGAGGATCGCCAGCAACACCTGGCGGACCACGGCGGAGTCATCCACCAGCAGTACATTGATCTTTTTTGACATGGTTAATGCCGTGTCCTTATCGGTTGGTGCCTGACCCACACATCGCCGCTGCACAGGTCGAAAATGATGCTTCGATAGCCCGTGCTGCCCATGTCCTGGGCGATCAGGTCGAGGCGATAGAGGGCGGCCATTTCCAGCGCCGCATTGACGTTCAGCCGTGCCACATCGCCGAACGGCACGTGGCGTTGCAGTTGCGGGAACATCTCGCCGCCGCCGAACAGCTTGAGCTGATACTCCTCCGGCTCCGTGCCATGGGCCCGCGCCTGGTGCACAAACAATTCGATGGCTTCGTCGGCGTACAGGCCGTTCAGCGCGGTGGAGCAGCGGATGCGGCTGGGCAGCATGAAGTGGCACATGCCGCCGATCCGCCGCTCCGGATGCCACAGGGTGATCGCCACGCAGGATCCGAGGATCGTGCGCAGCCGGGTCGGGCAGGTGGCGAAGTGAAACTCCCCCGGCGCCAGATAGACTTCGGTGACTTCGGTTCTCCTGGCCGTGTTCATGGTTTGCGATAAATCGAAGGCGCCACCAGTTTCAACGCGTCGGACACGCCGTTGAGGCTTTCCGAATGGCTCACGATGAAGTAGCCGCCGGACTTGAGCCGGGGCACCAATCGGGCGACCACTTTGCTTTTGGTGGGTTGGTCGAAATAGATCATGACGTTGCGCAGGAAAATCACGTCGAATTCCCCCAGGTCCGGCAGCGTTTCATTGAGGTTGACCTGGACGAAGTGCACCCGGCTGCGCAACGCCCGGTCGATCAGGAACGTACCGTCCTGGCTGCCGGTGCCCTTGAGGCAATACTTGACCAGCAGCGGATGGGGCAGGGTGCGGGCGCGTTCCATCGGATAATGCCCGGAGCGGGCCTTGGCCAGCACCTGGCTGCTGATATCCGAACCGATCACCTCCCAGGGCGTGGTGCCCAGCCCCTCGGCCAGGGTCATCGCCAGGCTGTAGGGTTCTTCTCCCGAGGAGCTGGCCGCGCTCCACAGGCGAAAGGTCTTGCCCGGCGTTGCGTTGGGCAAGACCTGCTGGCGCAGGAAATCAAAGTGCTTCGGTTCGCGGAAAAAGTAGGTTTCGTTGGTGGTCAGCAGGTCCAGCGCCACTTGCAACTCATCAGCGCGCTGGCCGCTCATGATCAGCTTGAAGTATTCACTGTAGCTGTCCAGCTCATAGTGCTTGAGGCGCTTGAACAGGCGCCCGGCCACCAGGGCTTTCTTGGCCTCGGACAGGTTGATGCCGGCGGCCTGGTACAGCCAGGATTGAAACTGGCTGAACTCACGGTCAGTGAGCGCCAGCGAATTCGCGGTGCGTTCCTTGCAACTGTCAGCGTTCACGGGGCTTCTACTTCCAGCGCGGCGGGGCTGGCCTCTGCGAGTTGGGACATTTCGTCGATGGACAGCACGCGGTCGACCTCCAGCACGATCACGAACTTGCCGTCGACCTTGGCCATGCCGCTGATGAAGTCGGCGCGGATCTTCGCGCCGAAACTCGGCGGTGGTTCAATCTGCGTGGTCGGGATTTCCAGCACCGCCGACACCGTGTCCACCAGCAGGCCGATGTCCTGGGCGTGGCCGTCGGCAGAGTCCGCCTCGATGATGACCACGCATGAACGTCGGGTAATCGCCGAATTCTGCCGGCCGAACCGTGCCGACAGGTCCACCACCGGCACCACCGCGCCCCGCAGGTTGATCACCCCGCGCACGAAGGCCGGCATCATCGGCACGACGGTGAGGTTGCCGTATTCGATGATCTCCTTGATGCACAGGATGCCGATGGCAAACATCTCCGTGCCGAGCATGAATGTCAGGTATTGCGCTTCTTCCTCGACCGCGGCGGTCGTCTGGCGGGTGGTTGCGATGGCGCCCATGCCGTTATCTCCTGTTATCGAGCCCTATGTGGACGAACCGTCAGAACCGGGTGAATTCGGATTCGTCCGGTGCGCTCGCCATGCTGTAGGCGAAGGCCTTGGGCAGTGCGGGCACGGCGGCTCGGCTCGGCTTGCGGCTGGACGGACCCGGTGTGCTGTCGACCTTCAGCGGTTGGCTGGCTGACTTGGGTGGCGTATCCAGGGTGAAGAAGCTCATGGCCTGTTGCAGCTGTTCGGCCTGGCTGCTCATTTCCTCGGCGGTGGCCGCCAGTTCTTCGCTGCTCGAAGCGTTCTGCTGGGTGACCTGATTGAGTTGCGTCATGGCGGTGTTGATCTGTGCCACGCCGGCGGCCTGCTCCTCGGACGCGGCGCTGATTTCCTGCACCAGATCCGAAGTCTTGTTGATGGACGGGACCATCTCGTCAAGCAGATGCCCGGCCTTCTCGGCCATGTCGACGCTGCTGGACGACAGCTCGCCGATTTCCTGCGCCGCTACCTGGCTGCGTTCGGCCAGCTTGCGCACTTCGGCTGCGACCACGGCGAAGCCTTTGCCGTGTTCGCCGGCACGGGCCGCTTCGATGGCCGCGTTGAGCGCCAGCAGGTTGGTCTGGTAGGCGATGTCGTCGATGATGCTGATGCGCTGGGCGATTTTCTTCATCGCCACCACGGTCTGCTGCACCGATTCGCCGCCGTCGGTGGCTTCCTTGGCGGCCTTGCTGGCCATGCCGTCGGTGACCTTGGCGTTCTCGGTGTTCTGGTTGATGCTGGCGCTCATCTGCTCGATGGAGGCGCTGGTTTCCTCGACACTGGCGGCCTGCTCGCTGGTGGCCTGGCTCATCGATTGCGCGGTGGCGCTGACCTCTTCGGAAGCGCTGGCGAGGTTGTCCGCCGCATTACGTACTTCACCGATGATGTGGGACAACTTGCCCACCATGTTCTGCATGGCATTGAGCACCATGCCGGTTTCGTCCCGGGAGCCGCCTTCGATTTTCGCGTTCAGGTTACCCTCGGCCAATTGTTCGGCAACGGCCGCGGCCTGCTTCAAGGGCCGGGAAATGACCCGCGAAATGAACAGGGCCAGGCCCAGGCCGACCAGCAGCGCAGCGGCCAGCACGGCAATAATCGACAGGCGTGATTTCTCGAACAGCGCCGTGCCGCGCTCGCTGGCCGCAGCGGCACCGGCGTCGTTGAGTTCTACCAGTTTCTGCAGATCGGCGGTCACCAGGTCGAACTGACGCTTGGACTCGCCCTTGAGCAGCGCGTGGGCCTGGTCGGTCAGGCTTTGCCGGGACAGCGCCAGCAGGTCCTTGCTGATCGTCAGGTACGCGATCCAGTCATTGCGGGTGGTTTCGAACAGCTGGCGATCTTCGGCATTGGAGAGCAGTTTTTCATAGGTCGCCAGGCGCGTTTCAAAGGCTTTCCTGGCTTCCTCTGCTTCTTGCTCAAGCGTGGTGCGCTCCTGCTCGGAGTCGGCAGCGATGTGGCGATTTTCTTTCAGACGATAGCTCGCCGCGAAGAACCGCATGCCTGAAGCCGCACGCATCGACGGCATCCAGTTTTCCCGGATTTCGAGGGTGGTGCCATTCACCGCACCCAGTTGGAGGATCGAGAACACCCCCATGACGGCAGTCAGCGCCAGCACCACGAGAAATGAGGTGATCAGTTTGGTGGCGATTCTAAGATCGTAGAACCATTTCATTGGGAAGTACCTCTCCATGGAGTTTTGCTAAAGCGTCAGCGAGTGTTGGCTTGCTGGAATTGATTGGAGGTGTAGCGGTTTTCAATCTGTACGATCTGGGTCAGCAGCGCCGGTACGTCGAGGATCAAGGCCACGGCGCCGCTGCCCAGGATGGTCGAGCCGCTGATGCCGCGCAGGGCGCCGAACAGTTTGCCCAGCGGCTTGATGACGGTCTGGAATTCACCCAGCAAGTCATCCACCACCAGCCCGGCCTTGAGCTCGGCGTAGCGCACCACCACCACGTTCTGGCGACGCGCGGCTTGCCCTTCGTGGTTGAAATGGTCGCGCAGGTACACCAGCGGCAACACTTCACCGCGCAGGTCGAGATAGCCTTGTTCGCGACTGGCCAGGCCATCGTCCTCGCTCAGTTCGATGCACTCCTGGACCATGTCCAGCGGAATGACATAGGTCGACTGGTCGATGCCTACCAGGAAGCCGTTGATGATTGCCAGGGTCAGCGGCAGGCGGATGCGCACCACCGTACCCTGGCCCGGTTGGCTATCCAGGTCGACGGTGCCGCGCAGCAAGGTGATGTTGCGCTTGACCACATCCATACCCACGCCGCGTCCCGACAGGCTGGTGACGGCTTGGGCGGTGGAAAAGCCCGGCTCGAAGATCAGGTTGTAGATTTCCTGGTCGGTGGGGCTGGCGCCGGCGGCGACCAGGCCACGTTCCTGGGCTTTTTCCAGGATCCGGTCGCGGTTCAGGCCGGCGCCGTCGTCGGCGATTTCCAGCACGATGCTGCCCGAGTCGTGATAGGCGTTGAGGTGCAGATGCCCCTTGGCCGGCTTGCCGGCGGCCAACCGGGCTTCGGCGGTTTCAATGCCGTGGTCCATGGCATTGCGCAGCAGGTGCATCAGCGGATCGCCGATTTTTTCCACCACGGTCTTGTCCAGCTCGGTTTCCGCGCCGCTGATGATCAGGTCGATGTCCTTGCCCAGTTCCTGGCTGACATCGCGTACCACCCGCCGGAACCGGTTGAAGGTTTCGCCGATGGGGATCATGCGCAGGCGCAGGGCGCCGTCGAGAATCTCTTCCACCAAGGCCGATACGGTCGAGGTGGACTCCTGCAACGGGTCGTTGTTGCAGGTGCGGGCCAGCAGGCTGGCGCCGGCGCTGGCAATGACCAACTCGCCCACCAGGTTGATCAACTCGTCGAGCTTGTCGGCGTTGACCCGCACGTAGGCGCCGTCCTTGGCCTTGTTTTCGCTGCCGACCGGCTGCCGGTCGGCCGCAACCTGGGCGGGCAGCCGTGGAGCCTTGCGCTGGTCCGGCAGCAGCTCGCCGGCGGTGACCAGCGCGGTGCTTTCGTCCGGCTGCTCCTGAGTCGTGGCAACCAGGTGAGTGTTTGCCTGCGATTCGACTTCATCGACGGCGACGATTTCGATCTGGCAGTCTTCACGGACAAAATCGAAGACTTCATTGATCGCCCCATGGCTGGCGCTGGAGCGAAACTCGATGTCGAATCCCAGGTAGCAGGACTCGGCGTCCCAGCTGTCGATGGCCGGCATGGCGTCGGTCAGCGTATCGATATGGACAATCTCACCGAGGGTCTGCAAATAACGCAGGAACGAGAGCGGATCCATGCCGTTGCGAAACACCTCCAGGCCGAAGCGCAGGGAAATGTGCCAGAGGCGCGCCTGCGGTGCTTCGTCCACCTGGGTGTCAGCCGTGGCGGGCTGGGTGGCCGAAGGCGAGGGCGCCGCCTGGTATTCCTGAAGAATCTGGCACAGCTCCACTTCGCGCTTCATGGCTGGCGGCGTCAGTGTGCCGCCCTGGTTCGCCACTACGTTGATCAGTTCCAGCATGTGATCGCTGGACTTGAGCAGCACGGCGATCAGGCCGGTATCCACCTCGACGCTGCCATTGCGCAGGCGGTCGAGCACGTCTTCGACGATGTGGGTGAAGCTGACGATCGGTTCCAGCCCGAACAGCCCCGCCGAGCCCTTGATGGTGTGGGCGGCTCGGAAAATTGCACCGATGGCGTCATCGTCGTCAGGGTCGGTTTCCAGTTGCAGCAGGGACTCCTCCATCGCCTGCAACTGTTCCCGCGCCTCGACGATGAACGTCTGTTGTGCCTGGTCGAGATTGATGCTCACGCTCATATCCTTTGTCGTGCCGTGTCGTGCCGTGGTGCGCAGAGGCTAGGCCTTGAGGTTGCACAGCTTGAGTGTTTCGCTGACGGCTTGGCTGCGCCCGGTCAGGGTCAGCCGGGTGCCGGCCTTCGGTGCTTCGCGCAGGGCCATCAGCAGCAGTTGCAGGCCGGCGCCGTCGATTTCGGTGACTTGCGACAGGTCCAGCTCCATGCGCGGCGTTGCCCCCAGGCGTGGCAGCCACTGGGCGGCCAGGTCGGCGGCGGTATAGATGGTCAGCTCGCCGTCGATCCGCAGGTGAGCGGTGTCATCCAGGGTTTCGTACAACAAGGACATTGCCGCCTCCGGTCATCAAGGAAGAATCAACTTGGACACCGCCGCCAGCATCTGCGCCGGCTGGAACGGCTTGACCACCCAGGCCTTGGCACCTGCCGCCTGGCCTTCCTGTTTCTTCGATTCCTGGGATTCGGTGGTCAGCATGATGATCGGCGTGAACTTGTAGCTGGCGAGCTTCTTGACCTCCTTGACGAAGGTGATGCCATCCATGTTCGGCATGTTCACGTCACTGATGATCAGATGCACTTTCTGCCCGGTGAGTTTCCCCAACGCATCCTTGCCATCGCTGGCCTCGATCACGTCATAGCCGGCACTTTTCAACGCGATGCCGACCACCTGCCGAACGCTCGCGGAGTCGTCGACAACCAATACACTTTTAGCCATGAACGGCTCTCCTAGAAGAAGGTTATTTCCTGTGAAGCTTGTTGCGCGCCCGAGTCGCCGTGGTGATTGCGGCGCTGCTCGTCGGTGGCATAGGTGGTTTCCATGCGCGCCAGCCATTGGCGGGCGTCAATGGAGGCAGCCTGGTCGGGCGACTGACTGGCTTGTTGCAGGTGCACATGCAAGTCCTCGATGTTGTCGCGCACGTGGCTGAGGATCTGGCTGACCCGATCCTGGAATTGCAGGCTGACCAGCACCTCGGTGAGTTCGTCGCGGATGCCGAAGCTTTCCTGTTGCAGCATGTCGGCCGAGTCGGCCAGCCGCCCGGTGACGTTCTTGAAACGCTCCAGCACACGCTGAATGCTTTGTTCCGAAGCGGTCACCGAATGGCTGTCCTGGTCCGCACCGCTGGAGGCGGCCTGGACCAGTTGAGTGATGGCGGTATTGATGATGTCGACCTTGGCGGACATCTGTTGGCCGGTCTCGCTGGATTTGCTCGACAGGCTGCGCACGGCGTCGGCGACCACGGCGAAACCGCGCCCGGCCTCACCGGCGCGAGCGGCTTCGATGGCGGCGTTGAGGGCCAGCAGGTTGGTCTGCGCGGCAATGGCCGCGACATCCGCAGCCATGGTCCGCAGCTCGCCGGTGTAGGCGGTCAGGTTGCGCACCTGGGCCAGGGTTTCATCGCGGCTGGCTTGGGTGGCTTTCAAAGAGTCGATCACCTCGACCAGTTCGCCTTCGCTCTGGGCCAGCACTTGCACCGCGCCGCCGCTGCTTTTGCCGGCCAGTTCACCGGCGGCCTGTTGCGAGGCTTGCACGGTTTCTTCCAGGCGGGACGAAATGCCGGTGAAGCGGCTGGTCAGCGAGACGATCGCGGTTTCAGTCTGTTGCCGCGAGCTTTCGACCTGCTTGGCCCAGATCGGCATCGCGCCGAGGATCACTTCGTTGAGTTGCGCCTGGGTTTGCGGCGAAAGGTGTTCGGCCGTCTGCAGTTCATGCAGGTCGCTGGTCTGGGCCAAAGCGCTGTCCAATTGTCGACGCTGCGCCCGTGCGCCCAACACACCGGCGGCGCCGCCCACGACCAGGATCGCCGCGCTCAAGCCAAGGTTCTGTCCGCTGGCTCCGTTGACGGCCAGCACCCCGGTAGCGGCGGCGACGGCCACCAGCACAGCGTGCCAGAGGATGCGTGGTTGAGTGGGGGAAAGGGAATGACCGTGTGGATACGACGTCATGGTTCGGTCCTTGAACAGTGCTGCTAACAGGTAACAGGTTATTGGCGAATAACTGGTTATCTGCGTCCTTCACGTGGACTTGATGACCAGTCGTCCGATATCACATCGCTGTAGGCGATGCCCTACACAATGCGTGGCACTGTGCTATCTCAGATTAGACGCAGTCTCGCAATTGTCGAATCGGCCCGACGAAGCATCACTGCCACACAACACCCCTTGTGGCGAGGGAGCTAGCTCCCGCTGGACCGCGCAGCGGGCCCTCTTTGTATGCGACTGCTGCGCAGCCGAGCGGGAGCAAGCTCCCTCGCGACAAGAGCGGTCCGAGTCGATTCTTTGAAATGAAATGTTGGGATTGAGCTAAATTATCGGCACCGATTCGTCGAACCTGCCATCAGAGCCCTCATGCCCACCCAGCCTCTTTGGAAAACCTACCTGCTATTCCTGGCCCCCATGGTCCTGTCCAACTTCCTGCAATCGATGTCCGGCACGTTCAACAGCATCTATATCGGACAGATGCTCGGCACCCAGGCATTGGCAGCAGTGTCGGGGATGTTTCCCATTCTATTTTTCTTCATCGCGCTGGTGATCGGCCTGGGGGTGGGTGCGGGGGTGTTGATCGGACAGGCCTACGGTGCCGGTGAAACCGGTGCGGTGAAGGCAATTGCCGGCTCGACGCTGTTGCTGGGGGCGATCATCGGCCTGGCGGCTGCGGTGCTGGGCAGTGTGTTTGCGCGGCAGGCCCTGCAAGGGCTGGGCACGCCGGTCGATGTGCTGGAGGATGCCGTTTCCTACGCCCGGGTGATGTTGTGGGTCCTGCCGATATTGCTGGTGTTCGTGCTGTTCACCCAGTTGCTGCGCGGGGTCAGCGACACCTTCTCGCCGATGCTGGCGTTGCTGGTGTCCACCAGTGTCGGGCTGCTGCTGACGCCCGCATTGATCCGTGGTTGGCTGGGGCTGCCTCAAATGGGCATCCAGAGCGCCGCGCTGGCGGGGCTGGTGGGGACGACGTCGGCGATGGTCATGCTGGCGTGGCGCCTGAACCGCCGCGCCCATGCCCTGGCACCTGATCGCGCGTTGTTCGCGGCAATGCGCCTGGATCGTGAAATCCTTGGCAAAGTGCTGCGCATCGGATTGCCCACCGGGTTGCAGATGGTGGTGATCTCGCTGTCGGAGCTGGTGATCCTGGCGCTGGTCAACCGCCACGGTTCCCAAGCCACCGCGGCCTACGGTGCGGTCACGCAGATCGTCAACTATGTGCAATTCCCGGCGCTGTCGATTGCCATCACCGCTTCGATCCTCGGCGCCCAGGCCATTGGTGCCGGGCGCCTGGCGCGTCTGGGGCCGATCCTGCGCATGGGGTTGTTGTTCAACGTCTGGCTCACCGGAGGATTGGTGCTGTTGGGGTATTTGCTGTCCCACTGGCTGCTGGGCCTGTTCATCACCGACCCGACGGCGCGGGTCCAGGCTGAACACCTGTTGCACATCATGCTCTGGAGCCTGTTGGTGTTCGGCTTCCAGGCCGTCGTCGGCGGCATCATGCGCGCCAGCGGCACGGTGCTGGTGCCGGTGGTGATCTCGATCTTGTGCATCGTCGCGGTGCAAGTACCGGCGGCGTACCTGCTCGATGCCCGCTTCGGGTTGCAGGGAGTATGGATGGCGTTTCCCGTGGCCTACCTGAGCATGCTGTTGTTGCAGACGCTGTATTACAAACGGGTCTGGCAGCATCAGCCGATCGAGCGGTTGGTGTAGGTTTTTTCTGACACACCGAAACCCTTTTGGGAGCGAGCTTGCTCGCGATAGCGGCGGGTCAGTCAACCTGATACTGAATGAATGACCGCCATCGCGAGCAGGCTCGCTCCCACAGGGATCCGTAGCTTGACGATGTTACAGTGGCCGTCATTTCCCACGTCGTCATCGAGGACCCGATGCCAGCCAGCTCTCCCCCCAACTCCACCTACCGCGCCTTCCTCTTCGACATGGACGGCACGCTGCTCAATTCCATCGCCGCCGCCGAGCGGATCTGGACGCGCTGGGCCAGGCGCCACGGGGTGGACGTGGCGACGTTCCTGCCGACGATCCATGGCGTGCGCGCCATCGACACCATCGCCCGCCAGCAGTTACCGGGGGTGGATGCCGAGGCCGAGGCCGCGCAGATTACCCGTGAAGAAATCGAAGATGTCGAAGGCGTGGTGCCCGTGCCCGGCGCGCTGGCGTTCCTGCAAAGCCTCCCGCCGCGGCAGTGGGCGATTGTCACCTCGGCGCCCATGGCCTTGGCCTTGCGCCGCATGGAAGCGGCTGGCATCCCGCGTCCGGCGGTGATGGTCACCGCCGAAGACGTGAGCGACGGCAAACCCAACCCCGCCTGCTACCGACTGGCCGCCGAGCGATTGCAGGTCACGCCCGGCGAATGCCTGGTATTCGAGGACGCCCTGGCCGGCGTCCAGGCCGGCGAAGCGGCGGGGGCGAACCTGATGGTGGTCACGGCGACGCATTCGCATCCACTCGACACCGCCCACCCATCGATCAGCGATTACCGCGAGCTTGGCGTCACGGTAGACGAAGCCGGACTGATGCGGTTGCACACAATTCCATAACCACCATCGACCCCCTGTGGGAGCGGGCTTGCTCGCGAAGGCGTCGGCACATTCGGCATTGATGCAAGTTGGTCCGCCGCTTTCGCGAGCAAGCCCGCTCCCACAGCGAACCGGGTCAGCTCACCACGCGATAGCACGGCACATAGGCCGCGCCGCCCGGCAGTTTCATGCGGTGTTGTGCAACGAAGGCTTGGAGCAGGCGGTCGAGGGGTTCCATGATGGCCGGATCGCCGTGGATTTCATACGGGCCGTGCTCTTCGATCAGGCGGATGCCCTTGTCCTTGACGTTACCGGCGACGATGCCCGAAAACGCCCGGCGCAGGTTGGCGGCCAGTTCGTGGGGCGGCAGGTCGCGACTCAGGCCAAGACTGGCCATGTTGGCGTGGGTCGGGTCGAACGGACGCTGGAAGCCTTCGTCGATTTTCAGCAGCCAGTTGAAGTGGAAGGCGTCGTTGCGCTCGCGGCGGAACTGTTTGACCTCCTTGAGCCCCTGGTTCATCTGCCGCGCCACTTCGGCCGGATCGTCGATGATGATCTGGTAGTGCTGCTGCGCCGCCTCACCCAAGGTAGCGCCGACGAACGCATGCAACTGGTCGAGATACGGCGCGGCGCTTTTCGGGCCGGTGAGGACCACCGGGAACGGCAGGTCCTGGTTGGCCGGGTGCATCAGGATGCCCAGCAGGTAGAGGAACTCCTCCGCCGTACCGGCACCGCCGGGGAAAATGATGATGCCGTGGCCGACACGCACGAAGGCTTCCAGGCGTTTCTCGATGTCCGGCAGGATCACCAGTTCGTTGACGATCGGATTCGGCGCCTCGGCGGCGATGATGCCCGGCTCCGTCAGGCCCAGGTAGCGGCCGCCATGGATCCGCTGTTTGGCATGGGCGATGGTTGCGCCTTTCATCGGCCCTTTCATCACGCCCGGGCCGCAGCCGGTGCAAATGTCCAGGCTGCGCAGGCCCAGTTCATGCCCGACTTTCTTGGTGTACTTGTATTCTTCGGTGTTGATCGAATGACCGCCCCAGCACACGACAATTTTCGGTTCCACGCCCGGACGCAAGGTGCGGGCGTTGCGCAGCAGGTGGAATACGTAGTCGCTGATGCCCTGGGACGAGCTGAGGTCGATGCGCTGGCTGTCCAGTTCGTTCTCGGTGTAGACGATGTCGCGCAGGGCGCTGAACAGCATCTCACGGGTGCTGGCGATCATTTCGCCGTCGACGAAGGCATCCGCCGGCGCGTTCAGCAGTTCCAGGCGCACGCCACGGTCCTGTTGGTGGATACGGATTTCGAAGTCTTTGTAGGCTTCCAGGATGGTCTTGGCGTTGTCGACATGGGCGCCGGTGTTGAGAATGGCCAGGGCGCACTGGCGGAAGAGGGTATAGATGCTGCCGGAACCGGCTTCGCTCAGTTGCTGGACTTCGCGCTGGGACAGGGTCTCCAGGCTGCCCTTCGGGCTCACCGAGGCGTTGATTACATGTCTTTGAGTCATTCAGCTTTCCTTGAAAACGATGCCGTGCACACAGAGGCGGCACCTTGAAAAAAACGTCCACGCAGAAAGATCGCACGATCCTTGCGGTATCGCCATGGACTTTGATCCGGATCCTTCGGGTCGGTTGCACCCTAAAATGAGCCCCAGCATAGCTAAATCGACCGGGCAGGCGATAATGCGTGACTCTTTCGATGCCGTACAAGGAAATTGCGCCGCGATGTTCGAGATCAAACCCTGGGACGCCGGTCTTTACCGGCAGCAGACCCGCCGCAGCACCCTGATCATCGCGGTGGTGTTCCTGGCGCTGGCGATGCTCTTGTCCAGCCTGGCCGTGATGCTGTTCGGCACGCCGGGAGGCGATAACTTTCGTTTCAACCTCGGCGGCGTGATTGCCGCAGTGCTGCTGATGGCGGCGCTGATGCGTCTGTATTTCTGGTCGCAACCGTGGATGGCCGCCGCCGTGTATGGCTGGCAGCTCAAGCGCAGCCTGATGAGCGTGACCAACCTGATGCACCAGGTCAAAGCCGGGGTACAGGCGCAGGATCCAGCGGCGATGAAGCTGTTGCGGTTCTATCACCTGGGCCTGGCGCAGATGCATCATCTGGACGCCAACTCCAGCGAGCAAGGCTCACTGACGCGGGAGGCCGACGCGCATCTGGCGGCCATGCAGGCGCTGGGCCTGGACACCCATCAGCCGCGCCTGGACCCGACCTGGCTTGAAGCGGTCAGGCAGGGCTACGACACGCGCTGACCTGTGCCCGCTCGTCGGTACCTGTTCGGAAAAATCAAACCCAGGTCCGGCGGACCTTTCTGATGAACAGTCATCGAAAGGAGAGACGAGATGCCGGATAAACGCCTGTATGGAACCTTACTCTGGGTCGCGGTCGGCTTGACCGGTTGCGCTGGCGGGAATACGCCTTCGCCGGTGGATGCACCCGGCGCCGCGAAAACCCCGACCACCGCGACCACCGCGACCCTGGAAGCCGGAGCGGGGTTGATGCAAAACAAACCTCCGCTCCAGGCCCTGGACACTTACCTCGACGGTTTTCATTTTTATAACGGGCGCATGTCCGGGCAAATGGAAGCGCATCACTACTGTTCGGCGCTGAACGAGGAAGTCTTTCAGTGTGCGATCTTCGACGGCAACACCTCCGGCGCCAAGTTGATGGGCGTGGAATACATCATCAGCAAGCGCTTGTTCGAGGGCCTGCCCGCCAGCGAGAAGCAGCTTTGGCACAGCCATGTCCATGAAGTGAAGTCCGGGCAGTTGATCGCCCCCGGGATCCCCCAGGTGGCCGAGACCCGGTTGATGGATAACCTGGTGAGCACCTACGGCAAGACCTGGCATACCTGGCACACCGAGCAGGGTCAGGCGCTGCCCTACGGCGTGCCGCAACTGATGATGGGCTTTATCGCCGATGGCCAGGCCGACCCGCAAATGGTACGGGAACGCGACCGTCGGATGGGCGTGGACAGCGAAGCGAAGAAAAAGGCCCGGGCTGGCATCGCCGCGCCGACGGTGGATCCGGGGGCGGATGCGTGGCAGAAGGGCGAGGTTTGGCAGATCAAGGATCCGACGGGTGACCACTCACATTGATCGGTGAACATGCTTGCCGTGGCAAGGGAGCTTGCTCCCGCTGGGCTGCGCAGCAGCCCCAAGAAACTTCACCTTGGTTAGCTGGATTGATCAGTGTCGGGTTTATAGGGGACTGCTTCGCAGTCCAGCGGGAGCAAGCTCCCTCGTCACGGGAAGTGGGAATTTAAAGGATATGATTTTACTTGAATTGTAACTATGGCTGTTTAAAGTGCCCGGGCACGCCATGTTCTTGTTCCGTCGGCCGGGTTCTTTTCTGAACTTGAACGTCGCTGATTTCAACAGCTTTCAATTCACTGAAAGTGATTCTAAGCAGCGCTTCGGCTTCGCTGACACTCAAGGTCTCGGTGTCGGCCTCCAGTACGCGACTGTCGGGTTGGCCGTCGGCGATGAAACTGACGATGAATCGGTCGTGACTGCTCATGCTGACCTCGAATACTCAGGCGCCAGGGCGCAGCAGAACTGCGCCCCAACGGTTTTCCGGGTTACGATTTTCTGCCGCCGCCATGGCTGCGTTCGCCACCTTTCTTACCGGCTTCAGAGGCTTTTTCCCGGTCGTTTGCAAAGTTACCGCCAGAAGCATGTCCGCCTTTCTTGCCGGCTTCGGATGCCTTTTCACGATCGTTTGCGAAGTTACCTGGGTTCTTGTTTCCGCTATTAGCCATTTCGAGATTCCTCATTTTGGTTAAGCGAGCAACTGCCTCGCCTAACTGTGAAAGAAAATTCCCGGGGTAAGTTTAATAAAAACGTTTCGCTGGCGACGAACGGCGATAAAGTTATACAGCCGTTTCGCTTGAAACTTATACAGCATTACATTCATTTATATAGAGGTTAATTACGATTCCCGACGCGCATGTGCGCGGATCAATCTTCGCCGCCGCTGACTTTCCAATGCTTGGCATCGACTGGGAATACGACCTGCTCGACGCGATGGGCGATGCCGAAGGCCAGGGAGTTTTCCGCCGGGATGACCCGTTCCTCATTGCACAGGCATTTGAAGATATCCAGCTGAGTCGCCGCGCCAGCGGTCTCCTTGACATAGATCTCCACGTAGCGCGCCACGTCGTTGTCCAGGCTCGACAGGTACTCGCGCAAGCGCGAATGGTCGACGGACTTCTGACCGAAGTACCAGTTCATGGGGTGGATCAGAAAGCGTGAATGCGGGGTGGTGGTCCGGTCGCTGGCAGCCAGGTACATGACGATGCCCATCGATTCGATGTTGCCGGCGTTCACCGCACGCACCGGCACCGGGAGGGATTTGATAAAGGTATAGAGGGTAAAGCCGAAATTGGTGCTCCCGCCCACGGTGGACAGGTTGAGCATCAGTGAGTCGGCACCTTTCTCGATGGCTTCCAGGCAGGTATCGCGGAAGCGTTCCGTGGTGCCCTGATCGATCTGGCAATGGAAATGGACAATGTGTTCGGACATCTCAAACTCCTGTCGACTGCTTCCGTTAACGTGTCTGCGCGTGGCACTGGCGTAGAGTTGGGAGTTCAACGCTGCGCGGAACGTTCCTCGTTTTTCGGTCGGCACCGGGGGAGCGCATCACGCCGACTGCTGGCGTTCGCAGCTCCCGGCCGCTTGCGTCATGCGCTGTAGAAACATCGTCAGTCCGGCTTCTTCCGCGCTCAGGCCTTTGCGTATCCGGGGTTTGGGCAACTCCCTCAAGGCGCCGAGCATGAAACCCTCGACCACCGCAGGATGAATGTAGCACTTGCGACAGACGGTCGGCGTATTGCCCAGTTGCCGGGCCACTTGCTTGACCATTTCGGCCACGTGCTTCCTGGCCTCGGTTTCGGTTTCCCAGCGCAGCGTCCGCAGTCCGGCCAATGCCGCCGCGCTGCCGGCCCAGGTGCGGTAGTCCTTGGCAGTGAAGTCGGCGCCGGTCAGGGTTTTGAGGTAGGCGTTGATGTCCGATGAACTGACGGAGTGGCGCGCTCCGTCTTCGTCCAGGTACTGGAACAGATTCTGCCCGGGGATCTCCTGGCAACGCCGGATCACTCGCGCCAGACGGCGGTCCTTCACGGTGATCTGGTGTTCGACGCCGCTCTTGCCGCGAAACTGGAAGGCAATGGCACTGCCGTTGACCTCGACATGCCGGGTGCGCAGGGTGGTAAGGCCGTAGGAACGGTTGTCTCGGGCGTATTGCGTATTGCCGACCCGGATCAGGGTCTTGTCCAGCAAGGTGATGACGGTGGCCATGACCTTGTCACGGCTGAAGCCGGGCGTGGCGAGGATCTCCTCCAGGCGCTTGCGCAGACGCGGCAGGGCACGGCCGAATTCCAGCATGCGCGAATATTTGTCCGCGTCGCGCACCTCACGCCAGCGCGTATGGTAACGGTACTGTTTGCGTCCCCTGGCATCGCGGCCGGTGGCCTGCAAATGCCCGCGCGGATCGGTGCAGATCCACACCTCGGTGTAGGCCGGAGGCACCGCCAGGGCATTGATGCGCTGGATCTCGGCCGCATCGGTAATGCGCTGGCCCTGGGGATCGAAGTAACAGAACTTGCCCCGCAGTTTCCTGCGGGTGATACCGGGAGCGGTGTCGTCGACGTAATGCAGGTCGGCCGGCAGTGCATCCGGCGGCGGGGTGTCGGGCATGGATAAATCCTTGGCAGCAGATCCGGGGGCCTATGGAGTGATTGACCGCGGGGCGTTGCGGTGGTGCCAAGATTCTCAGGTGGCCTCGGATAACTGTGGGAGCGAGCCTGCTCGCGATAGCGGTGGCTCAGTCGGCATTGATGTTGGCTGATCGGACGCTATCGCGAGCAGGCTCGCTCCCACAAGGAGCTTTCATTGGCCGCACTGCCGTGTTCCTACGCCAACACCGCCACCGCCTTGATCTGTGCCCACAACACCTGTCCGGGGTGCAGCTTCAACTGGTCCCGGGAGTAGCGGGTGATGCGCGCCAGCAACGGCGTGCCGGCGGCGTCCAGGCGGATCAGCACATGCGCAGCGTTGTCGGCGGCCAGTTCGCTGACGACCGTGACCGGCAAGCGGTTGAGGATGCTGGTCTGGGCATCGTTGGCCAGGCTGAGGCTGACGTCCCGGGCCTGGACCTTGAAGCGTAGAGGCTGGCCGACGGCGAGGGCGGTATGGGCCACCCGGACATTCAACTGACTGTCGGGCAGGTTCAACGCGAGCAGTTGATAGGCCGGTTCATAGCCACTGACCGTGCCCTGGATCACCACCCCCGCGTCATCCCCCAGGGCCAGCGGCAGGTCGAGCCGGGCCAGGGTTTCGCCGATCGGCCCACTGGCCAGGGCACGCCCGGCATCGAGCAGCACGATGTGATCGGCCAGCCGCGCCACTTCGTCCTGGGAATGGCTGACGTACAGCACCGGGATGTCCAGTTCATCGTGCAGACGTTGCAGGTAAGGCAGGATTTCGTTCTTGCGCCGGCTATCGAGTGACGCCAGCGGCTCGTCCATCAGCAGCAGGCGCGGGCTGGTCAGCAAGGCCCGGGCGATGCCCACCCGTTGGCGCTCGCCGCCGGACAGGTGGTGCGGCTGGCGATCGAGCAGGTGTGCGATACCCAGCAGTTCGCTCGCCTGTTCCAGGCCGACGCGCCGTTGCTCAGGCTTGATTCGCTTGAAGCCGAACGCCAGGTTGGCGCGCACCGACAGATGGGAAAACAGGCTTGCTTCCTGGAACACGTAGCCCAGGGCCCGTTGATAGGGCGGCACGAACACGTCGCGCTCAGTGTCTTGCCAGACTTCGCCATTGACCTCGATAAAGGCTCGGGATGGTCGCTCCAGCCCGGCGATGCAACGCAGACAGGTGGTCTTGCCGGAGCCGGACTCGCCAAACAACGCGCTCACGCCACGGCCTGGCAGTTGCACATCCAGGTCCAGGGAAAAATCCCCGTGGTCGAGCTGAAAACGCGCGTGGATCATCGATCAGCTCCAATCGGCACGGGTTCTGCGGCTGGAATACAGCGCCAGCAACACCAGGAACGAAAACACCAGCATCGCCGCTGCCAACCAGTGGGCCTGGGCGTACTCCAGGGCTTCGACATGGTCGTAGATCTGCACCGACACCACCCGGGTTTTCTCCGGAATATTGCCACCGATCATCAACACCACGCCGAACTCGCCGACAGTGTGGGCGAAGCCGAGAATCGCGGCGGTGATGAAACCCGGGCGGGCCAAGGGCAGGATGACGCTGAAGAATGTGTCCCAGGGGTCGGCTCGCAGCGTGGCGGCGACTTCCAGCGGACGACTGCCGATGGCGGCAAAGGCGTTTTGCAGGGGCTGTACCACGAATGGCAGGGAATAGATCACCGAGCCGACCACCAGGCCGCTGAAGCTGAAGGTGAGGGTGCCCAACCCGAGGGATTGGGTGAACTGGCCGATCCAGCCGTTCGGCCCCAAGGCTAGCAACAGGTAAAAGCCGATCACGGTAGGTGGCAGCACCAGCGGCAACGCCACCACCGCGCCCACCGGCCCACGCAACCAGGAGCGGGTGCGCGACAGCCACAACGCGATGGGCGTGCCGATGAGCAGCAGGATCGCCGTGGTCAGCGACGCCAGTTTGAGGGTCAGCCAGATGGCGGAATAGTCGGCACTGGTCAGCGGCATTTAGCGTTGGTAACCGTAGGCTTGGAGAATGGCGGCGGCTTTGGGGCCCTTGAGGTAATCCATCAGCGCGGCGGCGGCGGGGTTATTACGGCCCTTGTCGAGGATCACCGCATCCTGTTTGATCGGGTCGTGCAGCTCGCTCGGGACAATCCACGCCGAACCGTTGGTAAGCTTGCCGTCCTTGTAGATCTGCGACAAGGCCACGAAACCGAGTTCGGCGTTGCCGGTGGAGACGAACTGATAAGCCTGGGTGATGTTCTGGCCTTCGACGAGCTTGCTTTTGACTTGCGCGGCCAGCCCCAGTTTGTCCAGCACCTGGGTCGCCGCCAGGCCGTAGGGCGCGGCCTTCGGGTTGGCAATGGACAAGTGTTGGAAAGCATCGTGCTTGAGCACCTGGCCCTGGTCGTCGACGTAACTGTCCTTGGCCGACCACAACGCCAGGGTGCCGACAGCATAGGTGAAGCGCGAACCCTTCACCGTGTCGCCTTCGCTTTCGAGCCTGGCCGGGGTGGTATCGTCGGCGGCGAGGAACACCTCGAAGGGCGCGCCGTTCTTGATCTGGGTATAGAACTGCCCGGTCGCGCCGTACGCTGCCACCAGTTTGTGACCAGTATCCTTTTCGAAATCGGCGGCCATGGCCTGGATCGGCGCGGTGAAATTGGCCGCCACCGCCACCTGCACCTCAGCGGCCTGCACAGCGCCGATGGAAAAGAGGGTCGTCAACAGCAACGGCGCGAAACGGGTGAGGCGCATGGGTAGGGCACCGTGAGGGGTGGATTCGCTATATACGGAAATATATAGCGAATGCCTGGCGAACGGAACGCGACATTTCGTCGGGATCAAAGCAGCGATGTTTTATGTGGGAGCTTGCTCGCGACGGCGTCGGTCCAGCCAACCCAAAACCTGTGGCGAGGGAGCTTGCTCCCGCTCGGCTGCGCAGCAGTCGTGAACCGGGCCTGCGGTTTACCTGGAGGAGTGCAAGGGCCTGCTTCAGGCCAGCGGGAGTAAGCTCCCTCGCCACGGTGGGGTTGCGTGGCGCCGAATTAGGATCGATCCTGGTTCCCCTTGTGGGAGCGAGCTTGCTCGCGATGGCGGTCTGATTGTTGGTCGCGGTTTTGTTGACCGAGTACATATCCATTGCTGCGGTCATGGCGGCTGGCGGTTTCGCCCTGACGGCGACTTACTTTCTTTCAGACGCCAAAGAAAGTAAGCAAAGAACGCTTGGCCCCACCACTCGGTGCCTCGCCTGGGCTCGGCATGCCCTCACTCCGGCATTGCTCCGTGGGCCCGCCGCGAAGGGCCCTCCATGGCCCAGCGCGGCTATCCCGGCATCCATGCCGGGATGCCCACTACGCAATGCCTGCGTTCGGCCTTCGTGGTTAACGGGGGCCCGAAGATCAAAAGCCAAAGCAAAAGCGAGGCGGCCTACGGCCGACCTGACTTTCCGGTTGTGCCTGGAGCCATCTGTGGGAGCAAAGCTTGCTCGCGAAGGCGTCAGCCCAGACACCCCCAAACCCGTGGCGAGGGAGCTTGCTCCCGCTCGGCTGCGCAGCAGTCGCAAAACCGGCTCATGCGGTCTGCCTGGAAAATGCAGGGGCCTGCTTCAGGCCAGCGGGAGCAAGCTCCCTCGCCACATCGGGGTTGTTTCGGGTCGAAATCAGCGAGCAACCACAGGGGACCTGTTGGCAAATGGAAAATGGTGCCCTGGCTCAAACCTGTAGGAGCCTGCTCGCGATAGCGATCGATCAGCCACTACCCGCCTCAGGCCTTACCCCGGCCATGCAGCAACGCCAACGCCTCTTCAGCCAACCGCCGAGTCAATTCAGCGCTTGGCAACTCGCGGCCCATGGGAAACGCCTGGCCCGCCCAAAGGTTGCTGAAATCCGCTTCGTCCTTGGCCCGTAGCGGCATCAAGGCGCCCCCGGCCAGGGGAAAAGCCGGCGCCAGCGGGCTCATCGGCCCGACTTCACGCATTACCCGGTTGACGATGCCTCGGGCTGGGCGGCCGGTGAACAGGTTGGTGACGGCGGTCTGGCTTTCCCTGGCCGTGCGCAGTGCCCGGTGGTGCGAGGCGCTGATCTTGGCCTCCGGTGTGAACAGGTACGCACTGCCCAGTTGCACCGCTGACGCGTCAAGGGCGAAGGCGGCGACAATCCCGCGCGCATCGCCGATACCACCGGTGGCGATGACCGGCACTTTCACCGCGTCCACCACTTGAGGCAGCAAGGCAAACAGGCCGACCTGGGTATTGAGGTCGTCGCTGAGAAACATCCCGCGATGGCCGCCGGCTTCGTAGCCCATGGCGATGATCGCGTCACATCCGTGCTGCTCCAGCCAGATCGCTTCTTCGACGGTGGTCGCCGACGAGAGAATTTTCGCCCCGGTGGCTTTCACCCGGTCCAGCAGGGACCGCTCCGGCAGGCCGAAATGGAAGC
Organism: Pseudomonas sp. SMN5; assembly: GCF_052041925.1. NCBI lineage: Bacteria > Pseudomonadati > Pseudomonadota > Gammaproteobacteria > Pseudomonadales > Pseudomonadaceae > Pseudomonas > Pseudomonas sp. SMN5. The sequence continues at coordinate 11,128 of NZ_JBKGGX010000018.1, read as the reverse complement.
TCACCACCTTGGGGCGCAATTCTTCCAGCACCCGGCAGGCCGCGTCATCGAATGGCGTGCGGTTGGACACTGGCGTTGGCGCATCGAAATCCGCACCCAGTTCCTCATAGTAGGGCTTGAGCCGCTGCTTCCAGGCCTCGGCTCGCTGCTCGTCGAATACAGGCGGCTGGTGGCTGAAGAAGTTCACGTTGAACGGTCTGTCGGTCTGTTCGCCGATGGTCGTCAGCGCCTGGCGCAGTTGCTCGACGTCGAGCATCGCCGCTGGCATCGAACCGAGCCCGCCGGCGTTGCAGGTCGCGACGACCATCGCCGGCCCGGTCACCCCAGCCAACGGTCCCTGGATTATCGGCAGCTCGATACCGAGCAGATCAAGGATGCGGGTGTCTGGCCACTGGCTCATGTGCGGGTCTCCGACGGCAGAAGGAAAGAAGCGTTTTTAGCAGGTGTAGGGCGGCGAGGGCCAGTCCAGTTTTTCAATCGGGCGCGAACCTATGATCCCGGCGGCGGGATCGCTAACATGGGCGCCTCACTGATCAAGGAGGCTGATTCATGGACGTAAAGCTCAAGACCGTCGAACCTTTCACCGTGGCCGGCTTGCAGGTGCGCACCCGCAACACCGACGAGCAGCAACCCGACACGGCGAAGATCGGCCCGATGTGGCAGCAGTTTTTCACCGAGGGCCTGTTCGACATGATCCCGGCCCGGCAGTCGGAGTCGTTCGTCTACGGGGTGTATTCCAATTACGAGTCCGACGCCACCGGCCATTTCGACGTGACCGCTGGCGTGCAGGTGGATGCGACGAGTGCCGGCTACCCCGCCGTAAACATTGAAGGCGGGGATTACCTGGTGTTCTCGGCCAAGGGCCCTATGCCTGACTGCGTGATCCAGACCTGGGGACTGATCTGGGCGTATTTCGCCGACAACCCGCAAACCCTGCGCCGTTTCATCACCGATTTCGAGGTCTACAACAGCCCCGATTCGGTGGCGATCTACATTGGCGTTCAGTCTCCCGACGAGCGTTCCAGCGCCAGCAGTTGACGCTTGCGCTCCACGCCCCAGCGATAGCCCGACAGGTTGCCGTCGCTGCGCACCACCCGGTGGCAGGGAATCGCCACCGCCAGGCTGTTGGCGCCGCAAGCCTGGGCCACGGCGCGCACCGCTTTGGGCAGGCCGATGCGCTGGGCGATCTCGGCGTAGCTGGCAGTGCTGCCCGGCAGGATCTCCCGCAAGGCCTGCCAGACGCGTTCCTGGAAGGCTGTACCGCGCACATCCAGAGGCAGGTCCAGGCCCAGCGCCGGTGCCTCGATGAAGCCTACCACCTGGGCGATCAACTGCTCGAACTCGCGGTCGGCGCCGATCAGGTTGGCGCGGCGGAACTTGTCTTGCAGGTCTCGCACCAGTGCGTCCGGGTCGTCGCCCAGCAGAATCGCGCACACGCCGCGCTCGCTTTGCGCCACCAGAATCGCACCGAGAGAGCATTGGCCGACGGCAAAGCGGATGTCGGTGTTCTGTCCGGCGGCGCGGTAGTCGGTGGGTTTCATGCCGAGCACTTTGTCGGCAGCTTCATAGAAGCGGCTGTTGGAGTTGAAACCGGCGTCGTACAGCGCTTCGGTGATGGTGCCGCCATCGGCCAGGCGTTCGCGCAGCTTGCGTGAGCGGTGCGCGGCGGCATAAGCCTTGGGCGTCAGGCCGGTGACCGCCTTGAAGACCCGATGGAAATGAAACGGGCTCAAGCCCGCCGTGCGTGCCAGCTCGTTCAGGCCGGGGAGTTCTTCAGCCGCTTCGATCTGCCGACAGGCCGCCGCGACGCGGGCGGCTTGCTGGGTGGCGATCTGGGTCTGGTCCCGCGCCGGGCGTTTACTGGGGCGATACCCCGCCGCCTGGGCTTGTTCCGGGGTGTCGAAGAACTCGACGTTGCGCGGATTGGGCAGCCGCGACAGGCTGCTGGGGTGGCAATAGATACCGGTGGTCTTCACCCCGTAGACGAATTGCCCGTCGGCGCGCGGATCCCGGGCGAGTACGGCGGCCCAGCGCGGATCCAGTTCAGGGGCGAAATTGTTTGAAGTGTTGTTCATGGTCGTTATGTCCATTGGCCCGTTTTGCCTACAGTAGCGAGCCGGTGGGGCTGCGACACTCCGGGTCTTGCGGTCGAATTCTGCAACGTCAGCCGGCGGTACGAAACGTCAGGTTGATCCGCTGTGCGCCCAGGCGCGGGTGCTGTCCTGGCTTGAGCGGCAGCACGCCGTGGTAACGCAACCGGTCGACGCCGCCCCAGACTACGATGTCGCCATGGAACAGCGGGACGCGCAGGCTCTTGTCGCTGCGCTCGAACCCGCCGAACTGAAACACCGCCGGCAGGCCCAGGGACATCGAGACGATGGGTGCGCTGAAATCACGTTCGTCCTTGTCCTGGTGCAAGGACATCCGTGCGCCCGGCACGTAGCGGTTGATCAGGCAGGCATCGGGCTCGAAATGTTCGAACTGCGCCGTTGCGGCGGCGGCCTGGGCCAGCTCGCGAAACAGCGTCGGCATGGCCGGCCAGGGTCGGCCCGTCTGCGGGTCCTCGCGAGTGTAGCGGTAACCGCTGCGGTCGGTGGTCCAGCCCAGCGCCCCGCAGCTGGTCAGGGCTACCGACATAGTGAAGCCGCCGGGTGTGACCATCTGCCGGAACGGTGCCGCCTGCAACACCGCCTCCAGCTCCGGCAGCAAACGGTCCAGCCAGGGCAGGGCGAAGCCGCGCAGCACGAACGATTGCTGGCCGATGCGTTCGGCCTGGCCGAGCGTAGTGGGCGCCTGATCGGCGAACAGGTCCGGGGTGATGGGCGTGTCATCACTGCGCATCATGAAAAATGATTCCTAAAGTGTGCCGTCTGCCGCTGTGCACGCGGCTGACGCCATGGCGCATGTTCACTCGATAATAACCGCGAACACCTTTGACGGGCCGTTGGTGCACGGCAAATACCAGCGCATCGCCTTGTTTCAGATCGATGACCTGCGGTCGCGACTGCGTGCGTGGACGTTGTTCGGTGAGGACGAATTCTCCCCCGGTAAAGTCCCGGCTTGGTTCTGACAGCAGGATCGCGACCTGCAACGGGAACACTTGCTCGCCATACAAATCCTGGTGCAAACAGTTGTAGTCCTGCGGGCCGTATTGCAGCAACAACGGGGTTGGCCGCGTTTGCCCGGCGGCATGGCAACGCTGGATAAAGTCGGCATGTTCGTCGGGGTACCTTCCTTCGATGCCCATGCATTCATTCCAGCGGTTCGCCAGCGGCACCAAATGTGGATACAGCGACTGACGCAGTTGCTGGACGATATCAGGCAGTGGATAGCGAAAGTACTGGTACTCGCCACGGCCGAACCCGTGACGGGCCATGATCACCCGGGAACGAAAGTTATCCGGCTCGGCGTACAGGCAGGCGAGCGATTGGCATTGGCTGGCCGATAGCAGGTTGCGGATGATTGCACTGCCGTCCTGGTGGAGGGATTGCTCGAGGTGCGGCCAGTCCAGAGGGTGGATGCAGTGGGTCAATGTGGGCGAGGACATGAAGGCAATCCTTGGTGGAAAGGATCGGTCAGTCTGGCAAACACTTGGACGGTGGCCACTCCGGATCTTGCGGTGCAATAACGCCCATCAGCGCTGGCACGACGCACCCCCTGTGGCGAGGGAGCTTGCTCCCGCTCGGCTGCGCAGCAGTCGTAAACCTGCCGACGCGCTCTAGCTGGAAAAACTTCGTCGACCTTATCGGGGCGGCTTCGCCCGAGGCGTCGGACCGTCCCAGCGGGAGCAAGCTCCCTCGCCACAGGGAGCGGGTTGTGCATCTACAACGGCTTGCTGACCCTGACCTCGCTGATCACATCACCGGTCTGGCCATGCATTGCCTCCAGCACTGCCCGGGCTTCTTCCTCGCTGCCGGTTTTCAACTGCGCGAATTCGAAGCGGCGTTCGTCGTTGAGCTTGTACTTGATGACGTATTTGGTCGTCTGGTCCACGGTTCGGCCTGTCTGGGTGGGTGGCTGATCTCAGCTCAGCTTCGAGCTGGAGCGCCGGATGATCTTGATCTTGTGGGTCAGGGTCGGCTTACGGGTGACGCTGATCGCACGGCGGCTGACGGTGTCGATGGTGATGTTCCAGAAGCCGGTGCTCGGTGCGGTGATCCTGGCCGGGAACGTGTCGAACGCGCCGCCGTGGTAAGTATGCCGGCCGCCATTCTTGAAGCTGCGGAAGTTGGCGTCGTTCATCAGGCGAATGTTGCACATTTGCGAGCATTCGATGACGACGATGTCGTCTTCGTTCAAGTGCTCGCGCTGATGGATGAATTTCATGGGCGCCTCCAGAAGGGCTTTTTCTACAAAATCAAACGATAGCAAGGACAACGGCGTGCAGTTTATCAGCACCGGGGAGTAATATCCGACCCGCCGCCGCGAGGGCAGAAAATAAAGAGGGCACGCGCCGGAGAAAAACCGCGTTTGCACTGTCGGAGGGTCTTTACCGGAGGATTCATATGAAGCGTAGCGTGTGGATGTTGGCATTGGCCTTGGGTGGATGTGCATCAGTATCGGACATCAACCAGACGCCGCCCACCATGAGCTTCATCTCCGGCAAGAAACCCCACGAGTACGCTAAGTGTATCGCCGACAGACTGGCCGACAGTCGCGGTTCGCTGCAAATGGAGCCGCACAAGAACGGTGTCCGGGTGATCGTCCCAGGCAAGTTGTCCTCAATGCCGGCGGCGGTGTTCGACATCGAAGAGCGCTCCAGTGGCAGCAGCGTCAAGCTGCACGAAAGCCTGTCCAATGTCCCTGTCCGCCCAGGCGATGTGCAGGAGGCGGCCAACGCCTGCATCTCCGGTTGAGCGCGACCCTGACCCTGACGAGCCGGCCGGGCATCGGATAAACTGTCGGTCTCGATAAAAAAATGCCGCCACGGTCTACGTTGGCGGCATTGTCATTTCCGGAGTCATTCGATGAAACGCGAGCAGGTGCGTGAGCGCCATGCGCAAGGGCTTATCTGCGCTACCCATGTGATCCAGAATCCGGCGAGCCCCGGTGAATGGATCGTGTTTTTCAAGAAAAGCGCCGGGCGCAGCTTTTTCCTGGTGGATGACCAGGACGAAGTCGAATCCTTCAACTGTCTCGACGACCTGATCGAGACCGTCCGCGGTCTGGGCATCAAGTTCGCCGAGATCCACATCTGAGCTCACGCGGCTACTTGCACACCACCACGACGCTGCGGGTCGTGTAGTTGCCCACGTCGACCCCCAGGGTCTTGTCGCTGTCCTTGGCCTGGGGCGTGCCCTCGGTGCCGACGATACGATAGCCGGTGCCGGCGCAGGACGCATCGGCCTTCTCGTAGCAAGTGGCCCAGGAATTGGCCTCGCCCGAGCAGTCGATCTCCAGGCCTTGCTCGCCGTTGTCCAGGTAGGTTTTTTCCGCCGAGGCACAGCCCGCCAGGGCCAGGACTGTAAACAGTGCCAGAAGTGTTTTCATGGGGTCGTCATCAAAAAGGGAGGGGCAGGGGCGAGGGTATAGCGAACGGCCATTCCGGTACAGCTAAAACAAGCCCGGCTCAATGCGCATCAGGCATCCAACGCAGGCTTGCCGGTTCACTTCTTGCGGCGGGGACTGCGTGGAGCGGTCTCGCGCTCCTTGGCCGGGGCAGAACGGTCGTCCTGGAACACCGCTGCCACTTCCACCGCCATGGCCTTGCTGGGCAAGGGGCCAGCGACCTGCTCGCCGTGGTAGTTGATAATCCACCACTGGCCATCCTTGTCCTGGCTGACCGAATAACCGTTTGCGTTTCTTGTTGCCGACATCTAGCTGCCTCGTTGGCGGGATCAGGGGCGCCATGATACGCCAAATGCTCGCAAACAGTGGCCATGAGCGTACAGTGAGACCGTTGCGCCATCGAACCGAAAGCCGATTGAACTATCTGGCGGTTTTTATTTCTCTATGATGGCATCGGTTGGCCAGTGCGGGCATTGTAAGGTGCCCGCCGCCTGATTAGACTGCGCCGAAACTCGTACATACCGCCTTTTCAAGGACTTATATGATCAAGAAATGCTTGTTCCCAGCAGCCGGTTACGGTACTCGCTTCCTGCCAGCGACTAAAGCCATGCCCAAAGAAATGCTGCCGGTGGTGAACAAGCCACTGATCCAGTACGGCGTCGAAGAAGCCCTCGATGCGGGCCTGAACGAAATTTCCATCGTGACCGGCCGTGGCAAGCGTGCCCTGGAAGACCATTTCGACATCAGCTACGAGCTGGAAAACCAGATCAAGGGCACCGACAAGGAAAAATACCTGGTCGGCATCCGTAAACTGCTGGACGAGTGCTCGTTCTCCTACACCCGCCAGACCGAGATGAAAGGCCTGGGCCACGCGATCCTGACCGGCCGTCCGCTGATCGGTGACGAACCGTTCGCCGTGGTGCTGGCGGACGACCTGTGCGTCAACCTCGAAGGCGACGGCGTGCTGACCCAGATGGTCAAGCTGTACAAGCAGTTCCGCTGCTCGATCGTGGCGATCCAGGAAGTCGACCCGCAGGAAACCAACAAGTACGGCGTCATTGCCGGCGAAATGATCCGCGACGACATCTATCGCGTCCACAGCATGGTTGAAAAACCCAAGCCTGAAGATGCGCCGTCCAACCTGGCGATCATTGGTCGCTACATCCTGACCCCGGACATCTTCGACCTGATCGAACAGACCGAGCCAGGCAAGGGCGGTGAGATCCAGATCACCGACGCCCTGATGAAGCAGGCCCAGAACGGCTGCGTCATGGCCTACAAGTTCAAGGGCAAACGTTTCGACTGTGGCGGCGCCGAAGGTTATATCGACGCCACCAACTTCTGCTTCGAGAATTTCTACAAGACCGGCAAGGCTTACTGACAGCCCGCGCCACGCCTTGAAAAAACGCCCCGACTGGTTCGGGGCGTTTTTTTTGCAGCCCGTCGCGGACCGTGGCGAGGGAGCTTGCTCCCGCTGGGCGCGTAGCGCCCCAATAACCATCATCCACAGGCCGGAAGGCGTCTGCTTCGCAGCCGAGCGGGAGCAAGCTCCCTCGCCACAGGTGCCAACCGTGAGTCCTGGGCTGGCTTTATCATTTTCCGCCCCCATAACCATCGCAACGCTGCCTTGCGGCAGAACTGCGGGTATGCTGATGGTCTGCCGAAGGAGAAAGAAATGGCCTACGATTTTGACTTGTACGTGATTGGCGCCGGTTCCGGCGGGGTGCGGGCTGCGCGGTTTGCCGCCGGTTTCGGGGCGAAGGTGGCCGTGGCGGAAAGCCGCTACCTGGGCGGCACCTGTGTGAACGTGGGTTGTGTGCCGAAGAAGCTGCTGGTCTACGGTGCGCATTACGCCGAGGAGTTCGAGCAGGCGTCGGCCTATGGCTGGACAGCAGGCGAGTCGAGTTTCGATTGGCCCACGTTGATCGCCAACAAGAACCGGGAGATCAATCGCCTCAACGGGATCTATCGCAACCTGCTGGTCAACAGCGGCGTTGTGCTGCATGAGGGGCACGCCAGGATCACCGGGCCCCATGAGGTCGAGATCAACGGCCAGCGTCACACCGCCCGGCACATCATGATTGCCACGGGGGGCTGGCCGGTGATTCCGGACATTCCGGGGCGCGAGCATGCCATCAGCTCCAACGAGGCGTTTTTCCTCAAGCAACTGCCCAAGCGCGTGCTGGTGGTGGGCGGTGGCTACATTGCCGTGGAGTTCGCCGGGATTTTCCACGGCATGGGCGCGCAAACCTCGTTGCTTTACCGGGGCGACCTGTTTCTGCGCGGCTTTGATGGCGCGGTACGCAAGCATCTGGCGGAAGAACTGACCCGTCGCGGCCTGGACCTGCAATTCAACGCCGACATAGAGCGCATCGACAAGCTGGACGACGCCAGCCTGCGGGTGACGCTCAAGGACGGTCGTACGTTGCTCACCGACTGCGTGTTCTACGCCACCGGCCGGCGCCCGATGCTCGACAACCTGGGGCTGGAGAACACCGGCGTCACGCTGGATGAGAAGGGCTTCGTGCAGGTCAACGAGCAATACGAGACTGCCGAGCCGTCGATCCTGGCGATCGGTGACGTGATCGGTCGCGTGCAACTGACGCCGGTTGCCCTGGCCGAAGGCATGGCGGTGGCGCGGCGGCTGTTCAAGCCTGAGCAGTATCGCCTGGTGGATTACCGCATGATCCCCACCGCCGTGTTCAGCCTGCCGAATATCGGCACGGTGGGCCTGACCGAAGAGCAGGCCCGGGAGGAGGGGCATGAGGTGCAGATTTTCGAAAGCCGTTTCCGGCCGATGAAGCTCACCCTGACCGAGTGCCAGGAACGGACCTTGATGAAACTGGTGGTGGACGCCCGCACCGACAAGGTCCTGGGCTGCCATATGGTCGGGCCGGACGCCGGCGAAATCGTCCAGGGCCTGGCAATCGCGCTCAAGGCCGGCGCCACCAAGCGGGACTTCGACGAAACCATCGGCGTGCATCCCACCGCTGCGGAAGAGTTCGTGACCATGCGCACCCCCCGCGCCTGAACCCCAGTACCCCGGCCACCTCAAGCAAGGCTGCAATCTTTTTGACCTTTGGCTCGGCAGTCGAGTCCCAAGCAAGCAACAGGATTGCAGCCTGCAACCAGCTGCACAGATTTCTTCTATCTATATAGATTCCTGATAGCCAAAACCAATCATTCGCATGAGCTTTGCCAATGAGCCAGCCGGGGAATGAGTGGGTAAGCTTCACCCATCAACTTTTCAACCCTGACGGAGAAACACCCGATGCCTATCATCAACAGCCAAGTCAAACCGTTCAAAGCTACTGCCTTCAAAAACGGCGCATTCGTCGATGTATCGGACGCTGACCTGAAAGGCAAGTGGTCGGTCGTGTTCTTCTACCCGGCTGACTTCACCTTCGTCTGCCCAACCGAGCTGGAAGACCTGGCCGACAACTACGCCGAATTCCAGAAACTGGGTGTCGAGATCTACAGCGTGTCGACCGACACTCACTTTGCCCACGCGGCCTGGCACAACACTTCGCCAGCCATCGGCAAAATCCAGTACACCATGATCGGCGACCCGACCCTGGCTATCTCCCGCAACTTCGACGTGCTGATCGAAGAAGCTGGCCTGGCTGACCGCGGTACTTTCGTGATCAACCCTGAAGGCCAGATCAAGATCGTCGAAATCAACGACGGCGGTGTAGGCCGTGACGCTTCCGAGCTGCTGCGCAAGATCAAGGCTGCTCAATACGTTGCCGCTCACCCGGGCGAAGTTTGCCCAGCCAAGTGGAAAGAAGGCGAGGCCACCCTGGCTCCGTCCCTGGACTTGGTCGGCAAGATCTAAGACCGTGAGTCCTTTGAGGGCGGTCATCCGCACTTAAGCAAGCCGCACCGCCCACAAAAAACGCCCGGGCGAGATTCGCTCGGGCGTTGTTTTTTCTGAAATTCAAAAATGGAAATCGCCCGTATGTTGGACGCCAATCTTAAAGCTCAGTTGAAGTCATACCTGGAACGGGTCACCCAGCCGATCGAGATCGTTGCATCCCTCGACGACGGTGCGAAATCCCAGGAAATGCTCGCGTTACTCAAAGACGTTGCCAGTCTTTCCAACCAGATTACCTTGCTCGACAACGGCAACGATGCGCGCAAGCCTTCGTTTTCGTTGAACCGCCCTGGGGCCGATATCAGCCTGCGCTTCGCCGGCATTCCCATGGGCCATGAATTCACCTCGCTGGTGCTGGCCTTGCTGCAAGTCGGCGGCCACCCTTCGAAGGCCAGTGTCGAAGTCATCGAGCAGATCCGCGCCCTGAAAGGCGAATTCAACTTCGAGACTTATTTCTCGCTGTCGTGCCAGAACTGCCCGGACGTGGTCCAGGCCCTGAACCTGATGGCGGTGCTGAACCCGAACATCCGTCACGTTGCCATTGACGGTGCGCTGTTCCAGGCCGAGGTCGACGAACGCCAGATCATGGCCGTGCCGAGCATCTACCTCAACGGCGTGAACTTCGGCCAGGGTCGCATGGGCCTGGAGGAAATCCTCGCCAAGATCGACACCAGCGGCATCGAGCGCCAGGCAGAGAAAATCAGTGCCAAGGATGCCTTTGATGTGCTGGTGGTCGGCGGCGGCCCGGCAGGTGCTTCGGCGGCGATCTATGCCGCGCGTAAAGGCATCCGCACCGGCGTTGCGGCCGAGCGTTTCGGTGGCCAGGTGCTCGACACCATGGCGATCGAGAACTTCATCTCGGTCCAGGAAACCGAAGGCCCGAAACTGGCGGTCGCCCTGGAAGAACACGTCAAGCAGTACGACGTGGACATCATGAACCTGCAACGCGCCGATGCGCTGGTGGCGGGTCGGGACGGCGCGCTGCACGAAATCCGTTTCGCCAGTGGCGCAAGCCTCAAGGCCAAGACGGTAATTCTGGCGACCGGTGCCCGCTGGCGCGAAATGAACGTGCCGGGTGAGCAGCAATACCGCAACAAAGGTGTGGCGTACTGCCCGCACTGCGACGGTCCGCTGTTCAAAGGCAAGCGTGTGGCGGTGATCGGCGGTGGTAACTCCGGCGTCGAAGCGGCCATCGACTTGGCCGGTATCGTGGCCCATGTCACCTTGTTGGAGTTCGATGTGCAACTGCGTGCCGACGCCGTGCTGCAGCGCAAGCTGCACAGCCTGCCGAACGTGACGGTGATCACCAACGCCCAGACCACCGAAGTGACCGGCGACGGCCAGAAAGTCAACGGCCTGCGCTACAAGGACCGTCCAAGCGGTGAATCGCGTGACGTGGCGCTGGAGGGGATCTTCGTGCAGATCGGCCTGTTGCCCAACACTGATTGGCTCAAAGGAACCGTCGAGTTGTCGCCGCGTGGCGAGATCATCGTCGATGCCCGCGGTGAAACCTCGATCCCTGGCGTGTTCGCCGCCGGTGACGTGACCACCGTGCCGTACAAGCAAATCGTGATCGCCGTGGGCGAGGGTGCCAAGGCCTCGTTGAGCGCCTTCGATCACCTGATCCGTACCTCCGCCCCGGCCTAACAAGCTCAAAGCGGGAAAAACAAAACCCCATGGGCCTGGCTCATGGGGTTTTTTTATTGGGTTTTCACATCCACCACCAAACCCTGTGGGAGCGAGCCT
>NZ_JBKGGX010000017.1:0-123849 GCF_052041925.1 Pseudomonas sp. SMN5 | reverse complement strand
GGCGACGAGAATTTTGAAGGTGGCGCTTATTTCGGTCGGTGGTGCGTGGAAGCCGTGGCGGCCGTGAAAGCCTTCGGGATTGATGATTCGCAATGCTTGGGGCTTGAGCATTATCCCGGGGATTTACTCCGGCCTGATGGTCCGAATACCCATCCGGCAAGGCAAGACATCGCGCCACCTGCGCCAGTGGTCGCGGAGATGAAGGCGGGTTTTTGGGGAAGACTGTTGGGGCGTCGCTAAGTGACGATCTGACGAGCAAAGCCGGAATGTCACTGCCAGTTCAGCAAATGCCAAGTGGACACCTGACCCCGTGGCGAGGGAGCTTGCTCCCGCTGGGCTGCGCAGCGGCCCTCGACAAGGCAGGGGCCGCTTCGCGCCCCAGCGGGAGCAAGCTCCCTCGCCACAGGGTGTGTTCTATCCCAAAGCACAGATTCTACCTGGGCTGCCCGAGATCCTCTGGCGCACTGGCATTAACGCTTTCCCGCACTAAACCTCTCCCATACGATCAGTTAACGGAACGCCATTTGCGGCCGATAAGCTGATGAGCACCCGTTTGGGCGCATCTTTTTTACTTGCCTGGACATCCTCGATGCTGGCGTACCACCAAAAAAGTTTTCTGATCGTCGATGATTTCTCGGATTTCCGCAGCTCGATCCGCTCCATGTTGCGGGAGCTGGGCGTCAAAGATGTGGACACCGCCGATACCGGTGAAGTGGCGCTGCGCATGTGCTCGCAGAAGCGCTATGACTTTATTTTGCAGGACTATCATCTGGGCGATGGGCGCAAGAACGGCCAGCAGGTGCTGGAAGACCTGATGGTCGAGAAGCTCATCAGTCATGAAAGCGTGTTCCTCATGGTGACCGCCGAGACCAGTCAGGCGATGGTGCTCAGCGCCCTGGAGCATGAGCCCGACGCGTATTTGACCAAGCCGTTCAACCGTTCCGGCCTGGCCCAGCGGCTGGAGCGACTGGAACAGCGCAAGACCCTGCTCAAACCGATCCTCCAGGCGCTGGATCGCGGCAAGCCGTTGGAAGTGCTTAACGCCTGCATTGCCTTGTGCAAGCAGGATCCGCGCTACGGGCCGTTGTGCCTGCGCTATCGGGCCGATGCGTTGCGCGACCTGAATCAGAACGAGGCCCTGGAGCGCCTGTACAACACCATCCTGGCGGATCGTCCGTTGCCCTGGGCCTATGCGGGCCTGGGCAAGTTGCTGTTCAAGCGCGGTCAGGTCGGGCAGGCCAAGGAGGTCTATGAAAAGGCCTTGAAAACCTTCCCGATGATGCCGGCCCTGTACGACGGCATGGCCGAGGTGCTGGTGGCCGAAGGCGATACGAAACAAGCCCAGAGTGTCCTGGAAGAAGCGGTTCGCCTGTCGCCGCTGGCGGTGCGCCGGCAGTCGTTGCTGGGCAAGCTGGCGATGACCAACGAAGACTATGACACCGCGTCCAGGGCCTATCGCCAGGCGGTCGGGCAGGGCGCGCAGTCGCGTTTCAAGGACCCGGAAAGCAACCTCGGCCTGGCCCATGCGCTGATCAGCAAGGGCAGCGAAAAGGGCCTCGACACCCGCACACGGCTGGAGATCAACACTACCCTCAGCGCCGTGGCGAAGGAAAACCTCAACGACCCGGGGTTGCAGGTCCGGGCGCGGTTGATGAAGGCCACGAGCCTGTTGCTCAACGACGCCGAAACCGCGGAGAAACTCACCGAACAGGCCTTGCAGCGCCTCGATGGCATGGAACAGTTCATGAGCGCCGAAGCCGCGTTGCTGGTCGCCAAGCAGTTGCAGATGCTCGGCCAGACCAGTGCCGGCGAGTCGATGCTCAAGAACTGCGCGGAAATCTACGGTGATGATCCGGCGGTGATGCAAGGCATCGCCAAACTCACCGATGACCCGAACATTCTCAACCAGGGCAATGCCGCCGCCGAGCTGAACCGCGAAGGTGTGCGCGTCTACAAGACGGGCGCATTGCCAGAGGCGCGGGAGTTGTTCCGCCGCGCACTGAAAATGCAGCCCAAGAACATCAGTATTGCTTTGAACATGGCGCAGTCCCTTTTGCACGGCACCGATACCAGCGTGGAATCGGAACTGCTGCAAGAGTGTCGCGCCTGCCTGAAACTGGTGGGCATGATGCCCGATACCGATGCGCGTTTTGCGCGTTATCAGAAACTGCGAAGCAAGGCATTTGGCGATGAATGACAGCGAACAGGCACTCGATTTTTCCACGGTGATCGCATCGACCGTGCACGACATGAAGAACTCCCTGACCTTGCTCATGCAGGCGCATACGCAATGGCTCGAGCGGTTGCCCGAGCCCGATCGCCAGACCCCGGAGCAGGGTGTCATCGAGTTCGAGTTCGCCCACCTCAACGGCCTGATGGTGCAGTTGCTGGGGCTCTACAAGCTCGGCGTCAACCAGTTGCCACTGCATCCGGCCTATCACGAACTGGATGATTTCATCGAGGCGCAGTTGGCCGGTCACCAGGACGTGTTCCGCAGCCGCGGGATCATGGCGACCTATGAAGTCGATCCGCTGAGCCCCCTGGGCTTTTTCGACCGCGAGCTCATTGCCTCGGTGCTCGACAACTGCATCACCAACGCCATTCGCCACGGGCGCCAGGCGTTATTGATCAGTGCCAGCGACGAGGCCGGGCACCTGGTGTTGACCATCAATGACGACGGTGACGGCTACCCGGCCGAAATGATCGAGCGTCAGGCCGAATATGTGCAGGGTATCAACCACAGCAGCGGCAGCACCGGCCTGGGCTTGTACTTTGCCGCGCGGATCGCCGGGTTGCATCAGCGCGGCGGCGTGTGCGGGCGTACCGAGATTGCCAATGGCGGTGTGCTGGGCGGTGGGGTGTTCCGCATCTATCTGCCGTAAGTCATCGAGCAGCAGAGTCAAAACCCTGTGGGAGCGGGCTTGCTCGCGAATGCGGTGTATCAGACGGAGATTTATTAACTGACACACCGCATTCGCGAGCAAGCCCGCTCCCACATGAGAAATCGCTCGGTGTTTATTGTGTTGGGCTGCTTGATATTCCGAACAGCCGAAGCCTATTTTGTACGGGTCGCCGCTCGCGGCTCGCACATAACAAGGATTGCGTCATGACGACCGATGGCCTGGGTTCACTCGCACAGCGACTGACCGGCATTGATGAGATTGAATGTGTCACGCCGGATTTGAATGGCGTGCCGCGAGGCAAGGTAATGACCGCCGAGGGCTTTCTCGAAGGCCGGCGGTTGCAGCTGGCGCGGGGCGTATTGCTGCAGTGCATCATGGGCGGTTATCCGCCGGCGCGTTTCTATGGCGGTGAGGACGGAGACCTGGCGTTGGTGGCCGATCCGAAACAGATCCATCGCCTGCCATGGAGCCGGCAGCCTCGTGCCCTGGCAATCTGTGACGCCGACGAACTGAGTGGCGAAAGCTCGCCGCTGTCCACGCGTGGCCAACTCAAAACGGTGATCGCCCGCTATGCGGCCCATGGCTTGGCGCCAGTGGTGGCGACCGAGCTGGAATTTTTCGTGTTCGCGCCCAACCCGGACCCGACTCAGCCGTTCCAGCCGCCGGTGGGCCTGGACGGTCGTCGCGAAGATGGGCAATCGGCGTTCAGCGTCAGCTCCAACAACGGCCTGCGCCCGTTCTTCAGTGAAGTCTATGAAGCCATGGCGGCGCTGGGCTTGCCTCGTGACACCTTCATGCATGAAATGGGCGTGAGCCAGTTCGAAATCAATCTGCTGCATGGCGACCCGCTGTTATTGGCCGACCAGACGTTCCTGTTCAAGCACCTGCTCAAGGAAGTGGCGCTCAAGCACGGCCTGACCGTGGTCTGCATGGCCAAGCCATTGGCGCACACCGCGGGCAGTTCGATGCACATCCATCAGAGCCTCGTCGAGCTCGACAGTGGTCGCAACGTGTTTTCCGATGAGGCCGGCGAGCCGACAGCGGCCTTCCGGCATTTCATTGGCGGGCAACAGGCCTGCCTGGCGGATTTCACTGCGCTGCTGGCGCCGAACGTGAACTCCTACCAGCGCCTGTGCCACCCATACGCCTCCCCGAACAATGCCTGCTGGTCCCATGACAATCGCTCGGCCGGGTTGCGCATACCCGCCAGCTCACCGGTGGCCCGACGGGTCGAAAACCGTCTGCCGGGTGCGGATGCCAACCCGTACTTGGCGATTGCCGCCAGCCTGGCCGCCGGGCTTTATGGCATCGAGCAGCGCCTGGAACCGAGCGCGGCGATCCAGGGTGAATTCGAGGTCCCGGATAATCTGTCGCTGCCATGTACCTTGCATGCCGCCCTGGAACGTCTGAAGCGTAGCCAGGTCGCGAAGGAACTGTTCGGTAGCGAGTTCATCGAAGGTTACATCGCTACGAAGAGCCTGGAACTGACCAGTTTCTTTGATGAGATCACGGCCTGGGAACGACGCGTCCTGGCGGCACAGGCCTAGGCTATGCACGAAATAGCTTGAAACTTGGTTATGCGGCGTTAAAACCGGCTCGTGCGCGAGTCCGATCGGAATGCTCATTGACAACCAGTCAAGTCGAGTGCGACCCCGGCCGTTCCTCGCCGGTTTTTGCCTTGCCTAACCTGCGTTTCAAACTATCTCGTACACAGCCTGACCAACCGCTGCATCCGGGCTATCTTGCAAGGTAGCCCTCACTCACTTCAAGGAGCCGCTCGGAACGCCGATGCGCCAAATCTGGAAACCTTTTCGAGCGCTTTATTTCGCCTCGCTGATGATGTTGATCGGCTCCGGCCTCTTGAGTACTTACCTGGCCTTGCGGCTGGCGGCCGACCATGTCGACAGCCTTTGGGTCGGTGCGCTGATGGCGGCCAACTACTTCGGCCTGGTGTTGGGTGGCAAGATCGGCCACCGGCTGATCGCCCGGGTCGGGCATATCCGGGCCTATTCAGCCTGCGCCGGGATCGTTGGCGCGGCGGTCCTGGGGCACGGTCTGGTGAACTGGTTGCCGGCCTGGATCGTGCTACGGATGATCGTGGGCCTGGGCATGATGTGCCAGTACATGGTCATCGAAAGCTGGCTCAACGAGCAGGCCGACGCCAAGCAGCGTGGCGTGGTGTTCAGCGGCTACATGATTGCCTCGTACTTGGGGTTGGTGCTGGGCCAGCTGATCCTGGTCATGCATCCGGCCCTGGGGCTGGAACTGCTGATGCTGGTGGCGCTGTGTTTTGCCCTGTGTCTGGTGCCGGTCGCGCTGACCCGGCGGATTCACCCGGCACCGCTGCGTCCGGCACCGATGGAGCCGCGTTTTTTCATCAAGCGGGTGCCGCAGTCGCTGAGCACCGTGCTGGGCTCGGGACTGATCGTCGGCTCGTTCTATGGCCTGGCGCCGTTGTATGCCTCGCAGCAGGGTTTGTCCACCGAGCAGGTCGGTCTGTTCATGGGTAGCTGCATCTTTGCCGGATTGCTGGTCCAGTGGCCGTTGGGCTGGTTGTCCGACCGTTATGACCGGGCGATGCTGATCCGCTGCTTTGCGCTGTTCCTCGCGGTCTGCGCGATGCCGCTGGCGATTCTGCAGCAGGTGCCGCTTGAGGTGCTGTTCGTGGCCGGCTTCTGCTGTTCGCTGGTCCAGTTCTGCCTGTATCCATTGGCGGTGGCGTTCTCCAACGACCACGTCGAAGGTGATCGGCGGGTGTCGCTGACGGCGATGCTGCTGGTGACCTACGGTGTTGGCGCCAGTATCGGGCCACTGGTGGCGGGGGTGCTGATGAAAATGTTCGGCAGTCACATGTTGTATGCCTTTTCTGCCTTCTTCGCCCTGGTGCTGGTGTGGCGGATCCGGCCGAAAGCGGTGACCAACCTGCATCAGGTCGACGACGCGCCGTTGCATCACGTTGCCATGCCGGACAGCATGTCGAGTTCGCCGCTGGTGGCCTGTCTCGACCCGCGGGTGGACGAGCAGGTGGTGCAAGATCAGATGCAGGCGCCGGCCACTCCGGACGTTGAGCCAGGGCCCGAGCCCGAGCCCGAGCACGAAACGGTGGCGGAGACTGATGCAGCGGACTTCACCCAGGCCAGGCCTTGAGGTTGTCGGCGATAAAGGCGTCAACAATTGGTACACCGCGGTGGCGCCTATCGCGAGCAGGCTCGCTCCCACAGGGGGGCTGTGTTGGGCGAGTCATCCCAAGCACATCGATTTAATGTGTGAGCGAGCCTGCTCGCGATGAGGCCAGCGCAAGCACAGCAATGCCTGGAGTGAGGATATCCAGAAAGGCATAAAAAACGGGCAGTCACCGCAAGGGACTGCCCGTTTTTTTCAAAAGCTTGGAATCAGAGCTCGTCTTTATCGAAACGACGGGCTTCACGCTGGAGTTGATAGACAAAGCGCTCGACCTGACGCTGCACCAGACCGCTGACATTATGGAAGCGCACGCCGGCGAAGGTGGTGTTGATTCGTTCTTCGAAATGCAGGTGGCGCAACTCGACCGGTGCAGTCATGTTGCCAAAGGGCAGGGCGGCGATGAAGCGCTCATAGACCTGGCCCAATTGCAGGCGTTCGGTGATGTCGCCTTCGAAGCGCAGCTTGCAGCCGGTGGCCGAGATGTCCAGGAGCTTGCCGCTGACCGGGGACTTGAGCTTATCGCCACCCAGTTCGACGCTCACCAGTTGCGTCAGTTTCAGAGCGGCGCGAAAGGCGTTGCGGCGCTGGTGATAAACCACTTCCTCAGGCAGGGCGCCACGATAGCAGCGACCATCCTTGGACTCATCGATGGTCAGCGGACCGTTGCTTTCCCAGGCGATACGCACACCGTCATGGAAGCCTTCGACACGAAACGGCTCGCCTGCCAGCAGGAAGCGTTCGCCATCACGCGGAATCATTTCATCCAGGGCAATGGTGTTGTTCTCGCGATCCACATTCACCAGATAGCTTTGAAAACGCTGGGTGCGTTCGTGAAAGGTAATGATCAGCGGGTCGTGGCTTTCCTGCAGCATCCGCAGGTTGCCGGAGATTTCCAGAGGCGTGGTGAGGACCTTCGGTGGCTGCGGAGCATCATCCGCGTTTGAGGCATTGAACACGGTAGGTCAATCTCCAGGCAAAATACGACTACGAGTAGCTAGCATTTTGCCAGCATGTCTCGCGCGTTGATAGAGCACAGGCGCTGTTCCTTTTACGCCTGACTGAGCGGGCGGTGCTTGACCATCCGGGCGGTCGAGCCGCTGGCGTCATACAGCGTCGGGATTTCGCCGCCGTTGAGGATACGCAACTGATTGGCGGTGGCGGCCTGCTGGGTCAGGATCGACTGGCCATTACGCGCATTGGTCGCTTGGCACTGGGCGAGCAGGTCATTGAGGACTTTGCTCTGGGACAGCAATTGATCGCCGATCGACGACTGGCTGGCCAGTTGCTCGAGGCCTTCGTGAGTGGCGGGCAGGTTGAGGCTGATGAGGATCTCGCTGCGCTTGCGGCCATGCTGGTCGAGCAGAATGATCAATGCCTGCTTCTGCGCCAGGATATTTTCCAGCAGAGGCATGTCGCGACCGTGCAACGCCACGGATTCGGCCTGCAGTAATTCCAGCAGCTGTTGCGCTGGAGCGAAGTCGTCGATGATCAGTTGCAATAAATTCGTGTCGTGCATGGCTGGCCTTGGGTCTTGAGCGTCCAAAAGCCTGCGCAGGCGGCGGCCTAGCGCTGGGCTTCGAAGTTGAGCAGTTTGCTGGCTACGCGGTTGCTGTCGACTTTATAGCTGCCATCGGCGATTGCTGCTTTCAATTCGGCCACGCGGGCTTTATCGACGACAGGTTGATCGCGCAGCTTGTCAGTGACCTTCTGCAACTGCTGGGCCTCAGTGCTGAGGTGTACGGACTCTCCGGTGTTGACCTTTTCGGCCTGGGTAGGCAGCGGTGCGGACTTGTCGGTTTCCTTGCTCGCGCTGGTACGGGTAGTGCCTGGCAACGGTGAAGAGCTGTTTAAACGATTGAAGTCGATGACCATGGTAGAAAACCTCTGGATATTTGGACGCTTGCCATGTTCTCGGCCATCCCTGAAAAAACTTTAGGCTCATTTATTCAATGAACATGCGCACGTCTGCGCAAGCCTTCGTATAAAGGCACAGTCTAGGGAACACCGGGGTCAAGCGCCAGCTTTGTACCCGTCTCTACCAAGTCTCTACATGGCCACTTCCACCTGGCCGGGGGCCATGACCTGCGCTTTGATTACCCGTTGGGAGTTGAGGTTTTTCACCCGGATCTGTTCCCGCATACCGCCATTGGACAAGGCCTCGCCGGGCATCCGTACCGCCAGGGTACCGCTGCGGGCGGTGATGACCACCTGGTCGCCCTTGCGTACCACTTCGGCTTGCTCCAGATGCACCAGGGTGACAACCTGGTCGGCTACCATTGGTCGGACAAGTTTCTGCCCGATGGCCTGATCCACCGACGTCAGGAAACCCTGGGTGATCTGGCTGATGTCGCGTTCGCGCAGCACGACGTCCTGGGGCTCGACGATCCCGGCCCGTTTGAGCGGACGAGTGGTCGTGACGATTTCCCGATACAGGCGCACTTGAGCCGGTACGAACACGGTCCACGGGGCGGCGCTGTCGCAACGAACCTTGACCGTGACGCGACCCAGGGGCCGGGCCGGACTCTCCAGCGAGGCAGTCAATTCCTTGTCGCACATCGGCATGCGCAGGCGCGGGTCGAGCTGGTTGACTTCGATTTCATAGCGACCTTCGGTTTGACTGGTAGCCAGGTAGTCTTCTACGGTGAATTCAAGAAAGCCCTGAGTGACGCCGATAAGGAGATCAGGCAAGGTAACCGGAGCATCTGCCAGGGCAGGGCGGCCCGAAGCGAACAGGCAGACAGCCAGCAGTGCACCGAGCCAGTAGCGGCAGTGAGTGGTCAGGCGTCGAGAAAATGTCGTTTGTGCGTTCATGCCGGTTGAATAGCAAGCCCCGTGCCGTTTAATGATTCAGGCGCGTCGGACACATTAGCGTTAGGTAGGAGTCAGGGCATGGCGGGAGTAATGGATTCAGTAAACCAGCGCACTCAGCTGGTGGGTCAGAATCGCCTGGAGCTGTTGTTGTTCCGTCTCGACGGACAGCAAATGTATGGGATCAACGTATTCAAGGTGCGCGAGGTGCTGCAATGCCCCAAGCTGACCCTGATGCCCAAGTCCAGTCCCGTCGTGTGCGGTGTGGCGAATATTCGCGGAGCGACGATCCCGATCCTCGATCTGGCAATGGCGACCGGTTCCGGTCGGCTGCTGGACCAGAGCAATCCGTTCGTGATCATCACTGAGTACAACACCAAGACCCAGGGCTTCCTGGTGCGCTCGGTGGAACGCATCGTCAACATGAACTGGGAAGAGATCCATCCACCGCCCAAGGGCACCGGTCGTGATCACTACCTGACGGCAGTGACCCGGGTCGACAACCAGTTGGTGGAAATCATCGACGTGGAGAAAATCCTCGCCGAAGTGGCGCCGACCCCGGAAGCCATTTCCGTCGGTGTGGTGGATGCCGAGACCCAGCACAAGGCGATTTCGCTGCGGGTGCTGACCGTCGATGACTCGTCGGTGGCACGCAAGCAGGTGACGCGTTGCCTGCAGACCATCGGTGTCGAAGTGGTGGCGCTGAATGACGGGCGCCAGGCGCTGGACTACCTGCGCAAGCTGGTGGAAGAGGGCAAGAAGCCCGAAGAAGAGTTCCTGATGATGATCTCGGACATCGAGATGCCGGAGATGGACGGCTACACCCTGACCTCGGAGATCCGCAGCGATCCGCGTATGCAGAAGCTGCACATCATCCTGCACACCTCGTTGTCCGGGGTTTTCAACCAGGCGATGGTCAAGAAGGTCGGTGCCGACGATTTCCTGGCGAAATTCCGGCCCGATGATCTGGCGTCCCGGGTGGTCGATCGGATCAAGACAGCAGGATAAAAGGTCGGGCGCGTTGTGCGCCCGGCAAATCAATACAATGAAAGAGGCGGCATCTTGTCTACGGGTAATTTGGATTTCGAACAGTTCCGGGTCTTCCTGGAAAAAGCCTGTGGCATATTGCTTGGTGAGAACAAGCAATACCTGGTGTCGAGCCGTCTCAACAAATTGATGGAGCAACAGGGCCTCAAATCGTTGGGCGAGCTGGTGCAGCGTATCCAGACCCAGCCGCGCAGTGGCCTGCGCGAGATGGTGGTGGATGCGATGACCACCAACGAAACCTTGTGGTTTCGTGACACCTATCCATTCGAGGTATTGAAGAACAAGGTACTGCCGGCGGCCATCAAGGCCAGTCCGGGGCAGCGCTTGCGGATCTGGTCGGCGGCGTGTTCGTCGGGACAGGAACCGTACTCGATCTCGATGTCCATCGACGAATTCGAGCGGACCAATATCGGCCAGTTGAAGGGCGGCGTGCAAATCGTCGCCACCGACTTGTCGGGGTCCATGCTCACCAACTGCAAGACCGGCGAGTACGATAGCCTGGCCATCGGCCGTGGCCTGTCGCCTGATCGCCTGCAACGCTACTTCGACCCGAAAGGTCCGGGGCGCTGGGTGGTCAAGGCGCCGATCAAGAATCGTGTGGAGTTCCGCTCGTTCAACCTGCTGGACAGCTATGCCAGCCTGGGCAAATTCGACATCGTGTTCTGCCGCAACGTGCTGATCTATTTCTCCGCTGAAGTGAAGAAAGACATCCTGCTGCGGATCCACGGCACCCTGAAGCCGGGCGGTTATCTGTTCCTCGGCGCCTCAGAGGCGTTGAATGGCTTGCCGGATCATTACCAGATGGTGCAGTGCAGTCCGGGGATCATCTATCAGGCGAAGTGATTTGCCGGTGTGTCAAAAAACGGGAGCCCTCTAAGGCTCCCGTTTTTTTGCCTGTCAACTTCCATCAAATCCCCCCAATCTTCTGTGGGAGCGGGCTTGCTCGCGAAGGCGATCCAATAGAGACATTGATGCCGCCTGATACACCGCTTTCGCGGGCAAGCCCGCTCCCACAATTTCGCCGTTGACGCTGAGAGCGGCAGAAAAGCGGCAGTCAAGCGGAAGCCCATTGCCGCTTTTCTGGCATTGCCGCCTTGCCGCTGCCCGCAAAGCCCCGGTTTATGGGCTTTTGGAAAGTGGCACGACGCTTGCTATAGCCATCGTACGTACATTGGTCACTCAAAGGTTTGTGCCATGAGCATCAGCTTCGATAAAGCGCTCGGTATCCATGAAAAGGCCCTGAGCTTCCGCGCCCAGCGTGCCGAAGTCCTGGCCAACAACATTGCCAACGCCGATACCCCGAACTACAAGGCTCGGGACCTGGACTTCTCCAAAGTGCTCGCCGAGCAGAACGAGAGGACCAAGAACGGTAGCTTTGCCCTGAACATGACCAACAGCCGTCATATCGAGGCCGAGGGCCTGGGCAATGGCGATGAGTCGCTGATGTATCGCACGCCGATGCAACCTTCGATTGACCAGAACACCGTGGACGCTCAGCTGGAACAGTCCAACTATGCGGAAAACTCCGTGAACTTCCAGGCCAGCTTCACCCTGCTCAACAGCAAATTCAAAGGGCTGGTATCGGCCCTGCGCGGAGAGTAATCCATGTCGATCGCGAGCGTATTCAATATCGCCGGCAGTGCCATGAGTGCCCAGACCACTCGCCTGAACACCGTCGCCAGTAACATTGCCAACGCCGAAACCGTTTCGTCGAGCATCGACCAGACTTACCGTGCGCGCCACCCGGTCTTCGCCACTATGTTCCAGGGCGGTCAGTCCGGCGGCAGCGACTCGCTGTTCCAGGAGCAGGACGCAGCCGGGCAGGGTGTGCAGGTGCTGGGCGTGGTCGAGGACCAGAGCAATCTGGAAGCGCGTTATGAGCCAAACCATCCGGCTGCCGACGCCAAGGGTTATGTCTACTACCCGAATGTCAACGTGGTCGAAGAAATGGCCGACATGATTTCTGCCAGTCGTTCGTTCCAGACCAACGCTGAAATGATGAACACCGCCAAAACCATGATGCAGAAGGTCCTGACCCTGGGTCAGTGATAAGGGGCGAGTCACATGAGCGTTACTAACACCACCGGCGGTTTGAGCCTCAACGAAATCCTGGCCAACTCTTCGGTCAAGACCAACAAGCCCTCCGATGCCTTGGGCTCGTTGACGGGTGCGGCGACCGGCAAGAAGGAACTGGGCAAGGATGCGTTCCTGCAATTGCTGGTCACCCAGCTCAAGAACCAGAACCCGCTGGAACCCCAGGACAACGGCGAGTTCGTGGCTCAGCTGGCGCAGTTCAGCAGCCTGGAGGGCATCACCACCCTCAACCAGACCGTGAGCGGCATCGCCGGCAACTACAACTCCTCGCAAGCCTTGCAGGCCTCGTCGCTGGTGGGGCGTTCGGTCATCGCTCCGGGTGACAAGGCGGTGGTCGATACCTCCAAGAGCCTCAACGGCACCGTGGTGGTACCGGCCTCGGGCTCTGTCGCGGTCAAGATCATGGACAAGGACGGCAAGACCATCCGCACCATCGACCTTGGCGCGCAGAAAGCCGGCAACTCGGCCTTCATCTGGGATGGCAAGAACGACGCGGGCACCACCGTCGAATCCGGTACTTACACCTTCGCGGCCTCGACCACCATCGATGGCAAGCCGACGTCGCTGATCACCAACCTGCCGGCCACGGTCAGCAGCGTGACGATCAGCCAGACGGGCGGTGAATTGATGCTCAACCTGGCCGGGCTGGGCAGCATCGCCCTGTCCAAAGTACAAACTATTGGTATGTAGAGCCGACTAACCCGGCAATAGGAGTGGAAAATGTCTTTCAACATCGGCCTTAGCGGTCTCTATGCTGCCAACAAACAGCTGGACGTCACCGGCAACAACATCGCCAACGTGGCGACCACGGGTTTCAAATCGTCCCGCGCGGAATTCGAGGATGTCTACTCGGCCACCAAGCTGGGTTCGGGCAGCAAGACTGTCGGCAACGGCGTGCGCCTGGCCAACGTTTCCCAGCAATTCGGCCAGGGTGACGTCAACAACACCGGCAACGTGCTGGACATGGGGATCCAGGGCCAGGGCTTCTTTGTCCTGAGCAACGACGGTTCCCTGAGCTACACCCGTGCCGGTACCTTCAAGACCGACAAGGAAGGCTACATCACCAACAGCGATGGCACTGCCAAGTTGCAGGGCTATGGCGTGGATGCCAACGGCAAGATCCAGAACGGGATCCTGACCGACCTGCGTATCGACACGTCCAACCTGCCGCCAACCGCCACCAGCCTGGTGTCGTCGACGATCAACCTGAACTCGACCGCGTTGCCGATTACCGCCGCGTTCAATCCTAACGATACGTCCACATTCACCAAGCAGTTCACCACGCCGATCTACGACACTCAGGGCAACCAGCATTCCATGGACCAATACATGGTCAAGACTGCCGGCAATACCTGGAACGTCTATACCTTGATCGATGGTCGTAACCTGAACGGCAGCCTGCCGACCACTACCGGTGCTACCGCGCCTGTTCCGTCGACCATGAGCTTTGACTCCAGTGGCAAACTGGTTCAGGTCAGCACGCCTCCGGCGACTATCAACAACGATCTGGTCTTGACTGGCTGGGTGCCCGGTACCGTAACCAATGGTGTCTGGGCCGCCAATGGCGCTGCGAGCGCACCAACCATTACTATCTCCATGGCCAACACCACCCAGTTCAACGCAGACACCGCCCGGTCGATTCCGACTCAGAACGGCTACGCCACTGGCCAGATCACCAACCTGACCATCGACGGCAGCGGTGTATTGCTGGCCAACTTCAGCAACAACCAGACCAAGCCGATCGGCCAGCTCGCGCTCGCCAGCTTCACCAACGAGCAAGGCTTGCAGCCGGTAGGCGGTACCAGCTGGAAAGAAACCTTCGCGTCGGGTATTCCGGGCTACGACGCCCCGCAAACCGGCACCTTGGGTTCGATCGTGTCCAACTCGCTGGAAGAGTCCAACGTCAACCTGACCAACGAGCTGGTCGAGTTGATCAAGGCACAGAGCAACTACCAGGCGAACGCCAAGACCATCTCCACCCAGAGCACCATCATGCAGACCATCATTCAGATGGCGTGATGTTGAT
The DNA here is from genome assembly GCF_052041925.1 of Pseudomonas sp. SMN5. Classification (NCBI taxonomy): domain Bacteria; kingdom Pseudomonadati; phylum Pseudomonadota; class Gammaproteobacteria; order Pseudomonadales; family Pseudomonadaceae; genus Pseudomonas; species Pseudomonas sp. SMN5. The sequence goes on along the minus strand of NZ_JBKGGX010000017.1, from coordinate 109,788 downwards.
GGTTGCTTGAAGGTTGCACAAAGAGCCCCTCACAAGAGGGGCTTTTTTCTGCTCCGCTTGTTTTGGCCGTATCGCGAATAGACCCGTGTTCATCCAGATCCCTGTAGGAGCGGGCTTGCTCGCCAAAGCGGTGGTTCAGTCAATGACAGTTGTTGGATGGACCGACGCCTTCGCGAGCAAGCCTGCCCCCACATTGGAATGCGTTCCCTTGTGGGAGCGAGCCTGCTCGCGATGAGGTCAGCCCAGGCGCCACTTTCCTCCAGACAAAAGAAAACCCCCGATAAACCAGCGGTCTATCGGGGGCTTCTTTCAGCAGGCGCCTCTCAGCGCCCGCCCGCTCAGCTTATTGGCAAGCTTCGCAATCCGGCTCGTCGATCGCGCAGGCCTTTGGCACTGGCGCAGGTCCTGCCGGGGCGGCCAGGACCGAGTCGTCACCGTGGTTGCCGCCGCTGGAAACAGCGTTCAGCTTGCCGGTGTTGATGGTCGACTTCTCGGTGCTGGTGGCGGCCAGGGCACGGAGGTAGTAGGTGGTTTTCAGGCCACGGTACCAGGCCATGCGGTAGGTCACGTCCAGCTTCTTGCCCGAGGCGCCGGCGATGTACAGGTTCAGCGATTGAGCCTGGTCGATCCACTTCTGGCGACGGCTGGCGGCGTCGACGATCCACTTGGTGTCCACTTCGAACGCCGTGGCGTAGAGCGCCTTGAGTTCCTGCGGGATGCGCTCGATCTGCTGCACCGAACCGTCGTAGTACTTCAGGTCGTTGATCATGACCGAGTCCCACAGGCCGCGGGCCTTGAGGTCGCGGACCAGGTACGGGTTGATCACGGTGAATTCGCCCGACAGGTTCGATTTCACGTACAGGTTCTGGTAGGTCGGTTCGATCGACTGCGACACGCCGGTGATGTTGGCGATGGTGGCGGTCGGTGCGATGGCCATGATGTTGGAGTTACGGATGCCTTTCTGCACACGGGCGCGAACCGGTGCCCAGTCCAGGGATTCGTTCAGGTCAACGTCGATGTACTTCTCGCCGCGCTGGGCGATCAGGATCTGTTGCGAGTCCAGTGGCAGGATGCCCTTGGACCACAGCGAACCCTGGAACGTCTCGTACGAACCGCGCTCGTCGGCCAGGTCGCAGGACGCCTGGATCGCGTAGTAGCTGACCGCTTCCATGGACTTGTCGGCGAACTCGACCGCGGCATCGGAACCGTACGGGATGTGTTGCAGGTACAGCGCATCCTGGAAGCCCATGATGCCCAGGCCGACCGGACGGTGCTTGAAGTTGGAGTTCTTCGCCTGCGGCACCGAGTAGTAGTTGATGTCGATCACGTTGTCGAGCATGCGCACGGCGGTGTTCACGGTGCGTTGCAGCTTGGCGGTGTCCAGCTGGCCATCGATGATGTGGTTCGGCAGGTTGATCGAGCCCAGGTTGCAGACCGCGATCTCGTCCTTGTTGGTGTTCAGGGTGATCTCGGTGCACAGGTTCGAGCTGTGGACCACGCCCACGTGCTGCTGCGGGCTGCGCAGGTTGCACGGGTCCTTGAAGGTCAGCCATGGGTGGCCGGTCTCGAACAGCATCGAGAGCATCTTGCGCCACAGGTCCTTGGCCTGGACGACCTTGAACAGCTTGATCTTGTTGTACTCGGTCAGGGCTTCGTAGTACTCGTAGCGCTCTTCGAAGGCCTTGCCGGTCAGGTCATGCAGGTCCGGTACTTCGGACGGCGAGAACAGGGTCCACTTGCCGTCGTCGAAGACGCGCTTCATGAACAGGTCGGGGATCCAGTTGGCGGTGTTCATGTCGTGGGTACGACGACGATCGTCACCGGTGTTCTTGCGCAGCTCGATGAACTCTTCGATGTCCATGTGCCAGGTTTCCAGGTAGGCACAGACCGCGCCCTTGCGCTTGCCGCCCTGGTTGACCGCCACGGCGGTGTCGTTGACCACCTTGAGGAACGGCACGACGCCCTGGGACTTGCCGTTGGTGCCCTTGATGTACGAGCCCAATGCGCGAACCGGAGTCCAGTCGTTGCCCAGGCCACCGGCGAATTTGGACAGCATGGCGTTGTCGTGGATCGCGCCGTAGATGCCCGACAGATCGTCCGGCACGGTGGTCAGGTAGCAGCTGGACAGCTGCGGACGCAGGGTGCCGGCGTTGAACAGGGTCGGGGTCGACGCCATGTAGTCGAACGACGACAACAGGTTGTAGAACTCGATGGCACGGTCTTCTTTGTGCTTCTCTTCGATCGCCAGGCCCATGGCCACGCGCATGAAGAAGATCTGCGGCAGTTCGAAGCGGATGCCGTCCTTGTGGATGAAGTAACGGTCGTACAGGGTTTGCAGGCCCAGGTAGGTGAACTGCTGGTCACGCTCGTGGTTGATCGCCTTGCCGAGTTTTTCCAGGTCGAAGGAGGCCAGGACCGGGTTCAGCAATTCGTATTCGATACCCTTGGCGACGTAGGCCGGCAGGGCCTTGGCGTACAGGTCGGCCATTTCGTGGTGGGTCGCGCTCTCGGCGACGCCCAGGAAGCCCAGGCCTTCGGCACGCAGGGTGTCCATCAGCAGGCGGGCGGTGACGAAGGAGTAGTTCGGTTCGCGTTCTACCAGGGTCCGCGCAGTCATCACCAGAGCGGTGTTGACGTCCTTGAGGGCGACGCCGTCGTAGAGGTTCTTCAGGGTTTCGCGCTGGATCAGCTCGCCGTCGACTTCTTCCAGGCCTTCGCAGGCTTCGGTGACGATGGTGTTCAGGCGACCCATGTCCAGCGGCGCCAGGCTGCCGTCGGCGCGGGCGATGCGGATCGAAGGGTGGGCCTGGACCGGTGCGTCGGCCGGGGCGCGGGTGGCACGCTCCTTGGCGCGCGAATCACGATAGATCACGTAGTCGCGAGCCACTTTCTGCTCGCCGGCACGCATCAGGGCCAGTTCGACCTGGTCCTGGATTTCTTCGATGTGGATGGTGCCGCCCGATGGCATGCGACGCTTGAAGGTCGCGGTCACTTGTTCGGTCAGGCGGGCCACGGTGTCATGGATGCGCGACGAAGCGGCAGCGGTACCGCCTTCAACTGCAAGAAACGCTTTGGTGATGGCGACGGTGATCTTGTCATCGGTGTAAGGAACGACAGTGCCGTTACGCTTGATCACACGCAGTTGGCCTGGCGCGGTGGCGGACAGATCCGGAGTCGAATCGGCGGCCAGCGGCGCGGTGGCCTGCGGGTTCTCGCGAGTTGTGTCGGTGTGCATGGGTGTCTCCACATTCTCTATGTTTATTTGGGCGCCATTACGGTGCCCACCGTTCCGTCCTGAAGCACTACAACCGACTGGCGTCGGGTATAACAACTTCGGGACAGTAGGAAACAGGCGTCTGGCGCTGCTTCCATCCGAAGTTCTTGGCCGAGGGCCTTGGCCCTGGACCGGATTGCCGGGGTACCGGCAATGGACTGCAACACCCGTACCGTTCCGATCGTTTTCGACTTCGAAACAGTTGCCATCCGCAAGGGCGGTCTGGGCTTGGGGAAATGCGATGTTTCAGGTGGACAGAAGCCAGAAAAGCGCTTGAATTTCCTGTCCGACTTGTGTTTGGTTTTTGGCGCTAAACCCTATATGTAGGGTTTTTTGCGCGGCGGGCTACAAGATAATGCGTTTTGGGGGATGATTGCAACGTACTACCTGTGGATAAGCCTGTGCGTAATTTGTGTGCGAAACGTGGAATGCCTCTGTAGGCCGCGAACTAGCTGGAGTGGACCTTTTTTCAACGTTTTCGATGGCTCGAAAACAGCCCGAGGATTTCTGCGGGCGCGGACGTTATCACATAAAAACCGGCTGACCGAACGCATTTACCGGCTTGTTTTCTCCGGGGGTGGCGTTTATACAATCGGCCGGTGTGCTGGCATGTTTATCCTCCTTTGATATGACAAAAAGAGGGGGCGGTATTCGAACCTCTGGAGCGAGCACTGTGGTGGCGAGGAAGCTTGCTCCCGCTGGGCTGCGAAGCGGCCCCGCTTTTTGCGATTGCTGCGCAATCGAGCGGGAGCAAGCTCCCTCGCCACAGGTAAGTGCTGATCCTTCTTTTTTATTCGCAGCAAGACGAGGCCCCCCAAGTGGAACAAGAAGCCTGGCAGGTATTGATCGTCGAGGATGACCAGCGTCTGGCCGAGCTGACCCGTGAGTATCTCGAAAGCAACGGGTTGCGCGTCGCCATCGAGGGCGATGGGGCCGTGGCGGCGGCGCGGATCATTGCCGAGCAGCCGGACCTGGTGGTCCTGGACCTGATGTTGCCCGGCGAGGACGGGCTGAGCATCTGCCGCAAGGTGCGTGAGCAGTACGACGGGCCGATCCTGATGCTCACCGCCCGCACCGACGACACCGACCAGATCCAGGGCCTGGACCTGGGTGCCGATGATTACGTCTGCAAGCCGGTCCGCCCGCGTTTGCTGCTGGCGCGGATCCAGGCGCTGTTGCGCCGCAGTGAACCGGAGCCGGTGGCGCCGCAGAAACCACGGCGGCTGGAGTTCGGTCCGCTGGTGGTGGACAACGCCTTGCGCGAAGCCTGGCTGCAAGGCAACGACATCGAGCTGACCAGTGCCGAATTCGACCTGCTGTGGCTGCTCGTCGCCAACGCCGGGCGGATCCTGTCCCGGGAAGAAATCTTCACGGCCCTGCGTGGCATCGGTTATGACGGTCAGGACCGTTCCATCGACGTGCGCATCTCGCGCATCCGCCCAAAGATCGGCGACGACCCTGAGCATCCTCGGCTGATCAAGACCATCCGCAGCAAAGGCTACCTGTTCGTGCCCGAAGCTTGCGTAGACCCGGCGTCGTGAACTCGATTTTCCTGCGTATCTATGGCGGCATGTGCGCGGCGCTGGTGCTGGTGGCGGTGCTCGGTGTGCTGGCCTTGCACCTGCTCAACCAGGCCCGCAGCGAGCAGTACCGCGAGCGTCTGGCCCACGGCACGTTTTCGTTGATGGCCGACAACCTGCGCCCGATGAACGACACCGAGCGGCGTCGGGCACTGTTGGTATGGGAGCGCCTGCTGGGCATTCCGCTGGCGTTGCAGACGTTTCCCCAGACGGGCCTGGACCTGGGCCAGCGCACCCGCGTGCTGCGCGGCCAGGCGCTGGTGGAACAGACCGGACCCCACGCGGCGAAGGTCTACCGGCTGGTCAGCGATGGCGAGCAGTTGATGCTGGTGGGGGAGGTCCAGCAGATCAGCGAACAATTGGCCCGGGCGACTATCTACCTGCTGGCCGACGAACTGGTGCGCTATCCGATCAGCGAACAGCCGGCACGACTGGCGCAACTCAAGGAAGAAAAAGGCTTCGGTTTCGATCTGCGCCTCATGACCGCCGAGCAGGCGGACATGGACGAAGACCAGCGCCGCCGGGTGTCCGAGGGCGATACGGTGATGGCCTTGGGCAAGGGCGGCGACTCTATCCGTGTATTTGCCGGCATGGTCGGCACGCCCTGGGTGTTGGAAATCGGCCCGCTGTACCAGATGAATCCTTATCCGCCGCAATGGTTGGTGTTGATTGCGGCGCTGGGGCTGAGCCTGATCGGGTTGATTGTCTATCTGCTGGTACGTCAATTGGAACGGCGCCTGCGCGGCCTGGAGTCGGCCGCCACGCAGATCGCCCAGGGCAGCCTGGAAACCCGGGTGCCGGCCCGCGGCGCCGACTCGGTGGGGCGCCTGGCCGCGGCGTTCAACGGCATGGCCGAGCACTTGCAGCAATTGCTGGCGATCCAGCGTGAATTGGTCCGGGCGGTGTCCCACGAACTGCGCACCCCGGTGGCGCGCCTGCGCTTCGGCCTGGAGATGCTCGGCAGTGCCACGACTTCCCAGGCCCGGGACAAATACCTGGCAGGCATGGACCACGACATCGAAGACCTGGACCGGTTGGTGGACGAGATGCTCACCTATGCGCGGCTGGAGCAGGGCTCACCAGCGCTGAATTTCCAGCGGTTGGACCTGGACGCGTTGGTCAATCAGGTGATCGATGAGCTGGGGCCGCTGCGGGCAGGGATCAGCGTGGAGCGCGGCGTCTGCCTGTCGGCTGCCGACTGCGACGGCGCGTGGGTCGAGGCCGAGCCGCGTTTCCTGCACCGTGCCCTGCAGAACCTGGTGAGCAACGCCATGCGCCACGCCAATTCCCGGGTCACCGTCAGCTACCAGGTCGGCCAACTGCGTTGCCGGGTGGACGTGGAAGACGATGGCCCCGGCGTGCCGGAAGCAGCGTGGGAGCGGATCTTCAAGCCGTTCCTGCGCCTGGACGACAGCCGCGCCCGGGCCTCGGGTGGACATGGGCTGGGGCTGTCGATCGTGCGGCGGATCATTCATTGGCACGACGGCCGAGCGTTGATCGGCAAGAGCAAGAGCCTGGGTGGGGCGTGTTTCAGCTTGAGTTGGCCGAGGCATCAGGATAGGTCGTGAGTTCTGTAGCGCCTATATAGGCCTCATCGCGAGCAGGCTCGCTCCCACATTTGGAATGCGTCCACTGTGGGAGCGAGCTTGCTCGCGATAGCGCCTTGAAGAACACCACCAATCTCAAGCCTTGACCCCCACCAGACTCAACAACTGCCCATCCCGCACCCCGAACTGTGCCTGCAACTCAGTGCCGTGGCGCCACTCGGTGGACAAATCGGTCAGCAACCGCAGCCGCACCTGTCCGTCCGGCGTCCATTCCAGCACCTCGGCATGTTCGAAATAAAAGCGCTGGCCCACGATGGGGTACAGCGCCTTGAACAGGCTTTCCTTCACCGAAAAGGTCAGGGTTACGAGCAATGCGCGGTCGTCTTGCCCGCACGCAGCCATGCGTTGCAACTCCGGCGGGGTGAGAATTTCCCCACTCAGTCGCTCGGCGCGTTCGGGGGCGAGCAGGTTCTCCAGGTCCATGCCCAGTCCGCGCCAGTGATTCTTATCCGCGACGATGGCAGCCGCCCGGCCGGTGCTGTGGGTGATGGAGCCGCTGACGCGCTCCGGCCACACCGGGGCGCGGTCCTCGCCGATGGCCGGCACGCAAGTCTGCCCGTCGAGCCGTTGCAAGGCTGCCCGGGCACAGATCCGCCCGGCGAGGAACTCGGCCTGGCGCTTGGCGACCGAACGCTGGATGCTCGGCGGAGGCTCGATGGCGCTGTTGGCGAAGTCAGCGGTGGTCAGCAGCAATGGGTCGAAACGGGTGCTGAGCAGCACCGTATCGGGCAGGACGTCGGGCAGCAGCCAACGTTCGTCCAAGGGCGAACAGCAGGCGGGCAGGGCGGGGAGTGTCTTCATGGCGGGCATTTTGCCGGGTTGCCCGCATGCTGGGTAGGGGGGCAAAGAGAGACTAAATGGACAACGCTTTTGTGGCGAGGGAGCTTGCTCCCGCTCGGGCGTGCAGCGCCCGCAAGATTTTGGGGCCGCTGCGCAGCCCAGCGGGAGCAAGCTCCCTCGCCACAGGTGTTTATTCAGCTAAGAGAGTTGATATCAACCAAAGATCTTCTTGAAGAACACCTTCATATCCGCCCACGACTTTTCATCGGCCGCCTTGTTGTAGCCGATGTCCGGCCCGCCATGTTCGCCGTGGCTCAAACGGTCGGCGTCCGGGTTGCTGAAGCCGTGCTTGGCGCCTTCCAGGCTGACGAACTTATAGTCGACGCCGGCCTTGTCCATCTCGCTCTTGAACGCGGTCACGTTGTCCTCGGTGACCATGCTGTCCAGCGCACCATGCTCCACCAGCACCTTGGCCTTGACGCTGCCCGGCGTTGCCGGAGTGTTGGTCACCAGGGCCCCGTGGAAACTCACCACGCCCGCCAGCGGAACACCTTGGCGTGCGGCATCGAGCACCACTTTGCCGCCGAAGCAGTAACCGATGGCCGCGAGCTTGTCCGGGTCGGTCTGGGGTTGTTTCTTCAGCAGGTCGAGCCCGGCCTGGAAGCGCGCACTGGCTGCCTTGCCGTCCTTGAGCGCCGCCTGCATGAACGCCATGGCGTCCTTGGGGTGCTCGGTGTTCTTGCCGTCGCCGTACATGTCGATGGCCAGGGCGCTGTAGCCCAGGCCGGCCAGGTCGCGGGCGCGGCGCTTGGCATAATCGTTCAGCCCCCACCATTCATGCACTACCACCACACCCGGGCGCGGGCCCTTAATGGCATCGTCATAGGCGTAATAGCCGATCAGCTTCGTGCCATCGGCACTGGTGTAAGGGATTTCCTGGGTCTGGACGGCGGCGTGGCTCACACCGCTAAGGGCCAGAAGTACAACGGCAAGCAACCTGCGCATGACGGATCTCCTTGAATGAATAGTTCGCACGAAGGTGAGACACGACACTCTAGCCGATTCATTCAGCCCAGGTTCAGAGAACGTTCAAGGGGTGTTCAGGGACCGCTGGTTAATGTGACTGCGACTTCACCACCACCGACGTTTCCTGGAGCTTGATCATGACTCAGATGAAAAAACTGCTGTTGGCTTTCACCGTACTGGGCGTCAGCGCCATGGCCCATGCCGATGACAACTTCGCCAGCCTGACCCTCGGCCAGACCAGTGACAAGGTAAAGAAATCCGATGCCCTGAACGATAGCCTGAACCACCCGAATGCCGACGGCATCATCGGCAAGGACACCACCTACGGTGTCCGGCTGGGCAAGCAAAACGACCAGGGCCGCTACTACGCGACCTACGACAACGTCTCCGGAACCCATAACGGCATCAAGCTGCGTCAGGAGAACCTGCTGGGCAGCTACGACCTGTTCTACCCGGTCACCGGCAGCACTAAACTGTTCGGCGGCGCCACGGCGGGCCTGACCAAGCTGACCCAGGACTCTCCCGGCTACAGCCGCGACAGCGACATCGGCTATGCGGTGGGCTTGCAGGGCGGTGTCCTGCAACAAATTTCGCAGAACACCTCGGTGGAACTGGGTTACCGTTACCTGCGCAGCAACGCCAGCACCGAGATGAGCCCGCACGGTGGCGACAAGGTCGGCTCGCTGGACCTGACCAGCAGCGCCCAGACCTACCTGTCGGCCAACTACACGTTCTAAACGGTGCCTTGTGGGATGAGGGTATCCCGCCGGATCGGTCCTGGGCCGATCCGGCGCCAGTCGTTGCGGTGCGCCGCGCCGGATCGATGTCTGTTTTGCCTGGGGAGGCTTCATGAAGTTATTGGTCGTTGAAGACGAAGCGTTGTTGCGTCATCACTTGCATACCCGTCTGACCGACAGCGGACATGTGGTGCAGGCTGTGGGCAATGCCGAAGAGGCCTTGTACCAGGTCCGCGAGTTCAACCATGACCTGGCGGTGATCGACCTGGGGTTGCCGGGCATCAGCGGGCTGGAATTGATCCGCCGCCTGCGTTCACAGGGCAAGACCTTCCCGATCCTGATCCTGACCGCGCGCGGCAACTGGCAGGACAAGGTCGAAGGGCTGGCCGCCGGCGCCGACGACTATGTAGTCAAGCCGTTTCAGTTCGAAGAGCTGGAGGCCCGGTTGAACGCGCTATTGCGTCGCTCCAGCGGTTTCACCCAGTCGACCATCGTCGCCGGCCCGTTGCTGCTGGACCTCAACCGCAAACAAGCATCGCTCAATGAAGAGCCGCTGGCGCTCACGGCCTACGAATACCGCATCCTCGAATACCTGATGCGTCATCACCAGCAGGTGGTCGCCAAGGACCGCTTGATGGAGCAGCTTTATCCCGATGACGACGAACGCGATCCAAATGTCATCGAGGTACTGGTCGGACGCCTGCGGCGCAAACTGGAAGCCCCGGCGGGCTTCAAGCCGATCGACACTGTGCGGGGCCTGGGCTACCTGTTCAACGAGCGCTGCCAGTGATTCGTTCTCTACGCCTGCGCCTGATGCTGGCCGCCATGACCCTGGCGGCGTTGTTCATGCTGGCGTTGTTGCCGGCCATGCAGGGCGCGTTCAGCCTGGCGTTGCAGGAATCCATCGAGCAACGCCTGGCATCGGACGTGACCACGTTGATTTCCGCCGCCCGGGTGGAAAACAACAAGCTGAAGATGCCCGCGCAATTGCCCGACGAGCGCTTCAACCTCGCCGATGCCCGTCTGCTGGGCTATATCTATGATCGCGACGGGCATTTGGTCTGGCGATCGAAGGCGACCAGGGAAGAAAACATCAACTACACGCCGCGCTATGACGGTCTGGGCAACCAGTTCGCTCGCATCCGCGAGAACGACGGCCAGGAGTTTTTCGTCTATGACGTGGAGGTCAAGCTGCTCGGCGGCCAGAGCGCGGCGTTCAGCATCGTCACCCTGCAGCCGGTGCGCGACTACGAAGTGACACTCCAGGGCCTGCGGGACAATCTTTACCTGGGCTTCGGTGCGGCGCTGGCGGTGTTGCTGGCCCTGCTGTGGATCGGCCTGACCTGGGGCCTTCGGGCATTGCGGCGCCTGAGTCAGGAGCTGGACGAAATCGAAAGCGGCGCCCGGGAAAGTCTCAGCACTGAGCATCCGCGGGAGCTGTTACGCCTGACCGGTTCGCTCAACCGCCTGCTGCACAGTGAACGTGAGCAGCGCAGTCGTTATCGCGATTCCCTCGATGACCTGGCTCACAGCCTGAAGACTCCGCTGGCGGTGTTGCAAGGCGTCAGCGAAGACATGGCCCGGCGTCCCGAGGAGCGTGGACAGGCCTGGGTGCTGCAAAGCCAGATCGAGCGCATGAGCCAGCAGATTGGTTACCAGCTACAACGGGCCAGCCTGCGCAAGAGCGGGCTGGTGCGCCATCAGGTGCGCCTGCGTCCGGTGCTGCAAAGCCTGTGCGACACCCTGGACAAGGTCTATCGCGACAAACGGGTCAACGTCGGTTTCGACCTGCCGGAGCACTGCCAGGTGCCGATCGAGCAGGGCGCCTTGCTGGAGATGCTCGGCAACCTGTTGGAAAACGCCTACCGGCTATGCCTGGGCGAAGTGCGGGTCAGCGTGCACCAGACCCTTGGTGGCATGGAGCTGTGTGTCGAGGACGACGGGCCAGGCGTGCCGCCGGACCAACGGGCGCGGATCCTCCAGCGTGGCGAACGGCTGGACCGCCAGCACCCGGGGCAGGGGATCGGGCTCGCGGTGGTCAAGGACATCATCGAGAGCTACGGCGCCACGTTGACCCTGGGGGATTCGGAGCTGGGCGGGGCGGCGTTCCGGATTCATTTTCCGGTGGTCTGACTGACATTTTTGCTGTGTCGGCGGGGCCTGTGGCGAGGGAGCTTGCTCCCGCTCGAGTGCGCAGCGCTCGCAAGTTTTTAGGACCGCTTCGCAGCCCAGCGGGAGCAAGCTCCCTCGCCACAGGGGCCGGCAGCACGCCACAGAGGTTGGATGTCACCCCCTAGTTCTCCTGCTCTCGATAAGCCCCCGGTGTCAGCCCGGTCCACTTCTTGAACGCCCGGTGAAATGCCGACGGCTCGGAGAACCCCAGCTGCTCGGCAATCTGCTGCAACGACAGGTCCGCGTGTCCCAGGTGGTAGATGGCGATATCCCGCCGCAACTGGTCCTTGAGCTCCTGGAAGCTGGTGCCTTCCTCGCGCAAATGCCGGCGCAAGGTCTGGGGACTGATGTGCAGATGGGCGGCCACGGTGTCCAGGTCGGGCCAGCGGGCCGTGTCACGGCTGAGCAGGCGGCGCAGTTGGCTGCTCAGGCTGTGGCCGTCGTCCGGGCGTGACAGCAGGTCGGCGGGGGAACGTTCGAGAAAGTGCTTGAGGGTCCGCTCGTCCTGCAACAGCGGCATGTCCAGGTAACGGCTGTGGAACAGCAAGCTGCTGCTCTTGGCGTCGAACACCAGCGGGCAGGGAAACAGCAAATCGTATTCGGCACCGTGGGCTGGCCGTGCGTAGCCGAAGGTTGCCTGTTCCAGGCCAATCCGCTGGCCGATCAGCCAACTGCCGAGGCGATGCCAGATCACCAGCAGGCTTTCGCTCAGGAAATGGTCCGGGTCCCACAAGGTCGACTCGTCGAGGACCAGGCGTACTCGTTCGCCCTCGGCTTCCAGCGTCAGGCTCGGGGCGTCGGGGAACAGGCTGTAGAACAACAGGCCGCGTTGCAGGGCCTTGCCCAGGGTCCGGCAATGAATGATCGCGTGACACATCATGGCGAAGGTCCCCGGTTTACTCCGGGCCCGGCCAAAGCCCAGATATTCGTCGCCCAGGGCCAGCCACAGCGTTTGCAATAAACGGGCGAATTGCTCCGGGGCGATCCGCGCCCGCGGTTCATCCAGCAGCTCGGGGCTGATGCCCAGCTGTTGCAGCAGAGGAAAATAGTCGAACCCTTGCCGCCGAGCGCCACCCAGGGCAGCGCGGGCGAAGTGGCTGGCGATCGTGCGTTGGCGCATGGCGTAAATCCGTCCGTTGAGCAGGCGATGGTAGCAGCGGGTCGGGGCCGGGCAAGGCGGATATCCGCCAAATCCCGGAACGCAGAGAGCCCTGTGGGCGGAAAACCGCCACCTCTCGCCGGCCGCTTACGCCGCCGTGGAATCAACAAACCCTTCTGCTATACAGGATGTAGGGCATTTCGAAAAAGTGGCGCGTGGTTTGCAATACGTTGAGTAGGTCTGCCCGCGTGCAGCCGCCAAAACAAATCCCTCCAGTGCAGGAGGGTTCGCAATTGAGGTTTCGTCGACGACAGGTGGATGTTGTCGCACGGGACGCTTGAGGAAGGTTTGCCATGACGACTCGTCAGCCACTGTACAAATCCCTGTATTTCCAGGTGATCGTAGCCATTGCCATCGGTATTTTGCTCGGTCACTTCTACCCGCAGACCGGTGTGGCCCTCAAGCCGTTCGGTGACGGGTTCATCAAACTGATCAAGATGGTCATCGCCCCGATCATCTTCTGTACGGTCGTCAGTGGTATCGGTGGCATGCAGAACATGAAGTCGGTCGGCAAGACCGGCGGCTATGCACTGTTGTACTTCGAGATCGTCTCCACCATCGCCCTGTTGATCGGCCTGGTCGTGGTCAATGTCGTGCAACCGGGCAACGGCATGCACATCGACGTGTCGACCCTGGACACCAGCAAGATCGCCGGCTTCATTTCCGCCGGTAAAGACCAGAGCATCGTTGCCTTTATCCTCAACGTGATCCCGAACACCATCGTCGGCGCGTTCGCCAACGGCGACATCCTGCAAGTGCTGATGTTCTCGGTGCTCTTCGGTTTCGCCCTGCATCGCCTGGGTGCCTACGGCAAGCCGGTGCTGGACTTCATCGATCGCTTCGCCCATGTAATGTTCATCATCATCAACATGATCATGAAGCTGGCGCCTATCGGTGCCTTCGGTGCCATGGCGTTCACCATCGGCGCCTACGGTGTCGGTTCGCTGGTGCAACTGGGCCAGCTGATGATCTGCTTCTATATCACCTGCGTGGTCTTCGTGCTGGTGGTGCTGGGCGCCATCTGCCGCGCCCACGGTTTCAGCGTCATCAAACTGGTGCGCTATATCCGTGAAGAACTGTTGATCGTACTGGGTACTTCCTCTTCGGAATCGGCCCTGCCCCGCATGCTGATCAAGATGGAGCGCCTGGGTGCCAAGAAGTCGGTCGTGGGCCTGGTGATTCCAACCGGCTACTCGTTCAACCTCGACGGTACTTCGATCTACCTGACCATGGCGGCAGTGTTCATCGCTCAGGCCACTGACACCCACATGGACATCACCCACCAGATCACCCTGCTGCTGGTGCTGCTGCTGTCGTCCAAGGGTGCCGCCGGCGTGACCGGTAGCGGCTTCATCGTACTGGCGGCCACCCTGTCGGCCGTAGGTCACCTGCCGGTGGCCGGCCTGGCGCTGATCCTGGGTATCGACCGCTTCATGTCCGAGGCCCGTGCCCTGACCAACCTGGTGGGCAACGCAGTCGCCACCATCGTGGTTGCCAAATGGGTCAAGGAGCTGGACGAAGACCAACTGCACGCCGAGCTGGCTTCCGGCGGTCGCGGTATCTCCGACGTGCGTGAAGATGACGAGCAGATCGCGGCGGCACAGATCGCGGCAGCCGAATCCTCGGCTCCAGGCGTTGTGAAGTAAGCTTCAGACCTGCAATGAAAAACCCGCTTCGGCGGGTTTTTTCATGCCTCGGATTTCTGAAGGCGAGCGTGCTCCTGTGGCGAGGGAGCTTGCTCCCGCTGGGTTGCGAAGCAGCCCCAATATCTCTCAGTCGCCATGACACTTCAGGCAAAAAGCAGGGCCTGCTGCGCAGTCCAGCGGGAGCAAGCTCCCTCGCCACGCGGGTCTGAGCACAATCGTCAGTCACACTGACACCTACGGTAATTGCCCCATCGCCAGCCACTGCCTAGTCTTGGGCTATCGCCCCACTTGCGGAGATTCGCCCATGCAAGGCCCACTGGCATCGCTCAAGGTGCTCGACTTCTCGACCCTGTTGCCAGGCCCGTTCGCCTCGTTGCTGCTGGCCGACATGGGCGCCGAGGTGTTGCGCATCGAGTCGCCGACGCGGCCGGATCTGTTGCGGATCTTGCCGCCCCATGACCACGGGGTATCTGCCGGCCACGCGTACCTCAACCGCAACAAGCGCAGCCTCGCCCTGGACCTCAAGCAGCCACAGGCACTGGCGGTGATCGAGGCATTGCTCGCTGACCACGACATTTTGCTGGAACAGTTCCGGCCCGGTGTCATGGAGCGACTGGGCCTGGGATACGAAGCACTGAAGGCCATCAACCCTCGGCTGATCTACGTATCGATCACCGGCTATGGCCAGACTGGGCCCTACAGGGACCGCGCCGGCCACGACATCAACTACCTGGCCCTGGCGGGTCTCGCCAGCCACACCGGCCGGGCCGACAGCGGCCCATTGCCGCTGGGGTTCCAGGCGGCGGACATCGCCGGTGGTTCGCTGCACGGGGTGATCGGGTTGTTGGCCGCGGTGATCGCCCGGCAGCAGACCGGGCAGGGCCAGCACCTGGACGTGAGCATGACCGACTGTGTGTTCAGTCTGAACGCCCTGGCGGGTGCCGGTTACCTGGCCTGCGGTGTGGCGCCGGGGTTTGAGGAGCAGATGCTCAACGGCGGCAGCTTTTATGACTATTACCGCACGCGGGATGGCCGCTGGATGTCGGTGGGCAGCCTGGAACCGGCCTTCATGCAGGCGCTGTGCGAGGCGTTGGGCCGGACGGAGCTGGCGGCCCATGGATTGTCGCCCGACCTCGGGCAGCAGCAAACACTCAAGCAGGCGCTGCGAGCCGAGTTCGAGAAACATGACTTCGCCGATCTGCAGCGCTTGTTTGCCGCGATCGATGCCTGTGTCGAGCCGGTGCTGAGCCTTGAGGAAGCGTTGCAGCACCCGCAGTTGCAGGCAAGGGAGGTAGTGGCCCAAGTGCCTCGCGGCGATGGTACACACCAGGCGCAGATGGCCTGTCCGTTGAAGTTTTCGGATGGATTGCCCGCGCCTCGGCACGTTGGTGCGCAGGTTGGGGAGCATACGGATCAGGTGTTGGGGGAGTTGGGTTTCAGTGTCGAGCGGATTGCAGAGTTGCGTCGCAGCGGGGTGGTTTTGTAGCGGCTGTCAGGCCCCATCGCGAGCAGGCTCGCTCCCACACTGGACCTATGGTGCTCACAAATCTCCTGTGGGAGCGAGCCTGCTCGCGATGAGGCCAGTCCAGACACCGCAAAATTCGGTTACTCCACCCGCGTCTCCCCACTGAACACCAACGTCCCCCGGCAACTGCGGCACAAGTACCGCCGCCCTTGGCGGACCAGGCTATGGCGCTGGGCCGAGAACGGGAAGTCGTTGGCCTCGCATGGGCATTTGTAGATATAGCGGGTCACGCTGCGGCGTTTGATTTCGTAGGTATGGCAACGGTTGGGCGGCAGTTCGTAGACCCCGCGCATGATCAGTTGCCATTCTTCGCCATGGGGCTGGATGCGCTCTCCAAACAATTGGTGGGCGATCAGGTGGGCGACTTCGTGTGCCACGGTCTGCTTGAGAAAGTCCTCGGCGTTTTCCCGGTACAACTGTGGGTTGAAGCGCAGCAGATTCTCATGCAGGTGCGCCACGCCGGCCTTCTGGCCGCGCAATTTGAAGCTGACCACCGGGCGTTTGAAAGGACGTTTGAAAAAGGATTCGGCTTGTTGGTAACACTCTTCGACGCGGGTATTGAGTTGCTCGAGCATGCTTTACGGGTCTCCAGAAGCCCGAGTATGCCGCAAGCGCCGGTCGTTGCGAATCGCCCAGGCGCCCAGTGGTCGTTTCGGCAGGCGTGGACACAGGAAGGCCGCCTGACGGCGGCCTGTGTCGGCAGATCCTGTTTTTATAGGGGAGCCTTGATTCAGTTGGTATACACCGGGCCGACCCCCAGGCCCCAGACAATCACCGTGAACGCCATGATCGCCACCAGCACCACCAGGCCGACGGCCAGCACCGAACTGGAGAACAGGAAGCCTTCATCCTGGGGAATGTTCATGAAGGTTGGCAGGCCCACGTACAGCAAGTACACCGTGTAGCAGATGGCCGCCGTGCCGACGATCATACCCAGCCACATGTGCGGGTAGAGCGCCGCCAGGCCGCCGATGAACAACGGTGTCGCGGTGTAGGTGGCGAAGGCGACGCAACGGGCCAGGCTCGGGTTGGCATCGTAGGTACGGGCCATCCAGTGGATGAAGGCGCCCATCACCGCTACACCGCCGAGCATGGCCAGGTAGGACATGATGGTCATCCACAGTGCGCTTTCCTGTGTGAGCATCACCGGTGGACGATTGCCAATGACCCATCCCACCTGGGTGGTACCGATAAACGCCGACACGGCGGGAATGGCCGCCAGGATCAGCGTGTGGGTGAGGTACATGTGGCTGATGCTTTCCTCCTGATCGCCACGGATTTCTTTCCATTCTTGATCAGGGTGGGTAAAGAGCCCCACGACGTGATGGATCATAGTCAGTCACTCCTTTGTTATTGCCATCGCCCCCCAACGGAGCGCCTACGGGCCAAGCGGCCAAGTAAGTAAAGGTCTGTATGTGTGTGCGACCTTATGACGCAGTATAGAAAGGAGTTACTCCGAGGGGGATGGGCGGCTTAGAGCAAATCGCGCTGTGGGGCGGGGCGTTAATCGCCGATGGGTCTGTACCGTGAAACCTGGTAAACGATACCACCTGTGGCGAGGGGATTTATC
Source organism: Pseudomonas sp. SMN5 (assembly GCF_052041925.1). Lineage (NCBI taxonomy): Bacteria > Pseudomonadati > Pseudomonadota > Gammaproteobacteria > Pseudomonadales > Pseudomonadaceae > Pseudomonas > Pseudomonas sp. SMN5. Next base: position 92,712 of record NZ_JBKGGX010000017.1, on the reverse strand, counting down.
CCCGCTGGGTTGCGAAGCAACCCCCGACGCACAATCTGCTAGAGCGCGGTGGCATTGAAATATTGGGGCCGCTTCGCGCCCCAGCGGGGATAAATCCCCTCGCCACAACAGCGGTACATCAGCCCCTTCGCTGCAACGCGGTTTTTTGCGTAAAATGCCCGCCTTTCGTCACACCTCACGGATTTCGCGTCATGGGCACTCTTACGGTCAATCAGAACAAACTGCAAAAGCGCCTGCGCCGTCTGGCCGGTGAGGCGGTCGCCGATTTCAACATGATCGAAGACGGTGACAAGGTCATGGTCTGCCTGTCCGGTGGCAAGGACAGCTACACCATGCTCGACGTGCTGATGCATTTGCAGAAGGTTGCGCCGATCAAGTTCGACATCGTCGCGGTGAACATGGACCAGAAGCAGCCGGGGTTCCCCGAGCACGTGTTGCCGGCCTACCTCGAGTCGCTGGGCGTGGAATATCACATCGTCGAGAAAGACACCTACTCGGTGGTCAAGGAACTGATTCCCGAAGGCAAGACCACGTGCTCACTGTGCTCGCGCCTGCGTCGCGGCACGCTCTACACCTTCGCCGACGAGATCGGCGCGACCAAGATGGCCCTGGGGCACCACCGCGACGACATCGTCGAGACGTTCTTCCTGAACATGTTCTACAACGGCTCGCTCAAGGCCATGCCGCCCAAGTTGTTGGCCGATGACGGACGCAACGTGGTGATCCGCCCGCTGGCCTACTGCAATGAGAAAGACATCCAGGCCTATTCGGATTTCAAGCAATTCCCGATCATCCCGTGCAACCTCTGCGGCTCCCAGGAGAACCTGCAACGCCAGGTGGTCAAGGAAATGCTCCAGGAGTGGGAGCGCAAGACCCCGGGCCGCACCGAAAGCATCTTCCGCGGCTTGCAGAACGTCATTCCATCGCAACTGGCGGACCGCAACCTGTTCGACTTCACCAACCTTCGCATCGACGAAAACGCCACCCCGCGGTTCGTCAACGTGGTGAACCTCTGACGAGGGCACACACTCGTATTCACGGCGCTCGCGGGCGCCGTTTTCATTTCAGACCCCAGGAGAGGGCATGCGCGATTACAAGTGGCTGCACGAGTATTGTCTGAACCGCTTCGGTTCGGCGGCTGAACTGGAAGCCCACCTGCCGGTGCCCAAGACGCCGGCGCAACTGCGCAAGATCAGCGACGACCGTTACCTCTCGACCATGGCGTTGCGAGTATTTCGCGCCGGGCTCAAGCACAGCCTGGTGGACGCCAAATGGCCGGCATTCGAGGAAGTGTTCTTCAAGTTCGACCCGGAAAAAGTCGTGTTGATGAGCGCCGAACACCTGGAGCGGCTGATGCAGGACGCGCGGATCATCCGGCACCTGGGCAAGCTCAAGAGCGTGCCGCGCAATGCGCAACTGATCCTGGACGTGGCCCACGAAAAGGGCAGCTTCGGCGAGCTGATTGCCGACTGGCCGGTGACCGACATCGTTGGCCTGTGGACCTACCTGAAAAAACACGGCCACCAACTGGGCGGTCTGTCAGCGCCGCGCTTCCTGCGGATGATGGGCAAGGACACCTTCGTGCCCAGCTACGACGTGGTGGCAGCGCTCAACGCCCAGGAGATCATCGACAAAGTGCCCACCAGCCTGCGTGACCTGGCTGCGGTGCAGAATGCCTTTAACCGTTGGCATGAGGAGAGCGGCGGGCGGCCGATGAGCCAGATTTCGATGATGCTGGCTTATACAGTGAATCATTGAAACCGCATCGCGCCTATCGCGAGCAGGCTCGCTCCCACATTGGATCTGTGGCGTTCACAAATCCCCTTGTGGGAGCGAGCTTGCTCGCGATAGCGGTTCATCAGGCGACGGAAATCTCACCTTCCCCGGCAAGCCTGCGGTTCAACTGAAACCGCCACCGCACATACAACAAGGCCGAGCAGAACACTGCCACGCTCGCGGCCATTTCCAGCACGCCGAACCACTGCCGGCTCGGGTCGTAGACCGCCAGCGCGCCCTTGATGAAGTACAGGTTCACCACAAAGCACATCCACGAATGCCCGCGGGCGCTGCCGCTGAGCATGCCTGGCGCCAGGATCAGCAGCGGCACCAGTTCGATCAGCAGGATCACCCAGGGCCGGGCACCGTGCAGGTCGGCGATCAACAGGTAATAAGCGCTGAGCAATCCCACCAGGCCGAAATAGCACAACAGGCTCAGGATGCGGGCGATGCGCACGCGCGGTTCCAGCCACGGGATGGGCGGCAGAATCTTCGGCTTCTTAGCCACGGCCCTTCTCCAGCAATTGCGCGGTTTTTGCCAGCCGCGAGCCCAGTGCCCGGCACAGCGTGATTTCATGCTCGTTCAAGCCGCTCTTGCCATCGGCCCCGGCGTGATGGCTCGGGCCATAAGGCGTGCCGCCGCCCTGGGTGTCGATCAGCGCCGATTCGCTGTAGGGCAGGCCGGTAATCAGCATGCCGTGGTGCAGCAGTGGCAGCATCATCGACAACAGGGTAGTTTCCTGGCCGCCGTGCAGGCTCGCGGTGGAGGTGAAGACCCCGGCCGGCTTGCCCACCAGGGCGCCGGTCAGCCAGAGGTTACTGGTGCCGTCGAGGAAATACTTCAGTGGCGCGGCCATGTTGCCGAAACGGGTCGGGCTGCCCAGGGCCAAGCCAGCGCAGTTCTTCAAGTCATCGAGGCTGGCGTAGAGCGGGCCTTGCTCGGGGATGTCCGGGGAAACGGCTTCGCATTCGGTAGAAACCGCCGGCACTGTCCGCAGCCTGGCTTCCAGCCCGGCCTGCTCGACCCCGCGGGCGATCTGCCGGGCCATCTCGTTGGTGGCGCCACCGCGGCTGTAATACAACACCAGGATGTACGGTGTGCTCACGGCAGGATCTCCAGGATTTTCTCAGGTGGCCGACCGATCACCGCCTTGTCAGCGGTTTCCAGGATTGGCCGCTCCATGAGTTTCGGGTGGGCGGCGATGGCAGCGATCAACTGGGCCTGGCTCAGGTCCTGGTCGGCCAGGTTCAGGGTCGTGTATTCGTCTTCGCCAGTGCGCAGCAGTTGCCGGGCGCTGATACCAAGCTTGCCCAGCAGGCGTTCGAGTTCAGTGGCGTCGAGCGGGGTTTCCAGGTAACGGACCACGGTGGGCGTCAGGCCCCGGGCCTCCAACAGTTCCAGCGCACCGCGGGATTTGGAGCAGCGCGGGTTGTGATAAAGCGTCAGATCAGTCATGAGCGGGTCGCATCTTGCGTAAGGTGGCGGCTATTCTACTGTGCCGCGAGGCACCCGGCACGTTGAGATCGGCCGATGGGTGGCGGCAGTTTTTACATTCAGACAAGGACTGGCACATGGCAAGGCGATTGACCACGGCACTGACATTGATCGGCATTCTGTTACTGGCCGGCTGCGGAAACGACTACGGGGTGGACCAGAACGGCCAGCCCATTGCCTCCCAGCGGCTGGACAAACAATGGCTGGTGCTCAACTACTGGGCGGAGTGGTGCGCGCCGTGCCGGACCGAGATCCCGGAATTCAATGCCTTGGCCGAGCAGCTCAAGGGACGCAATGTCGGGGTGTTCGGGGTCAACTTCGATCAGGTGCAGGGTGAAGAGCTCAAGAGTGTCAGCGAGAAAATGGGCATTCGGTTTACCGTGCTGGCCCGCGATCCCGCCGAGTTTTTCGACCTGCCGCGCAGCGAGGGGCTGCCGGTGACCTACATCATCGATAACCAGGGCAAGCTGCGCGAGCAGTTGCTGGGGGAGCAGACGGCGGCGGGGGTGATGGCGAAGCTGGAGGCGTTGCAGGCAATTAAGTGATTGCTATGTGAGATGGAGGCTTTTTGTGAGGATGAGCGCCTTTGTGGCGAGGGAGCTTGCTCCCGCTGGACTGCGCAGCAGACCCCTGCATTCTGTCTGATGTATCAACGTGACAGATGCCCCCGGGGGCCGCTTCGCAACCCAGCGGGAGCAAGCTCCCTCGCCACAGGGCTGAACCTGTCCCCCTGGTCCACACAGGTGTGTCTGGAGGGCCCAGGCCTCAGCCCTCTTCCAACCACCAACGCAACGGCTTGCCCTGGGCGGGCCAGAAGCGAATCTGCTCGGTGGGCGAGACGTCCCAGCGCTCGACCTTTTCCAGCGCCTGCAAGAAGCGGCCTTCCTGTTCCATCACGGCCGGACCGCAGAGTTTACGGGTGCTGCCGATCTTGCCGAAGCTCAGGTTGTGGCCTTCCAGGGTGTAGGGCGCGAACCAGTGATTGCAGCCGGCGTTGCCATAGGCCCGGCCGTCATCGCCAAGCGTGATGGTCAGGTGGCTGTAATCCATCAGCGGTCGTTCGCCGATCCACTCCAGGATGTAGCTGCGATTCTGCTGTAACTGCACCGGTTGCGCAGCACAGCCCAGCAGGCTCATGCCGATCAACGCGCACAGGGCCAGACGTTTCATCAGGCGGCTTCCTGGCATTTAGGACACAGGTGTTTTTCACCTAGGGTGCTCCAGCCCAGCTCGGCGATGCGTGCGTTGGCGGCGGGTTTCTGTGCCTTGACGCCGAGCTTGGCATCAACGGCGAATTCGAAGTTCAAGGTCTTGGCACAGCCGTCGCAATTGACCTGCCAGGTATGAATCGCCAGTTCGCCGAACACCGGGCCGGTGGTCATGGCGGTCCATTGGCCAATGGGCTTGAGCAGGTGCCGCACCGTGTCCACGGTCAGGCGCATGGACAGGTCCTTGCTGCCCTTCAAGGTGACGAGCAGTACGTCGTTGGTCTGGATCGAGCCGCCATTGCCGGTGACCTGATAGCGGCCCGGCGCCAGGGCGCGGACTTCGGTCAGGGTGTGCTGCGGGTTCATCAGGGTGTAGCGAAAATCGTGTTCGGCCATGGGTCCTCCAAATAGGCGGGACATGCTAGCACGGGGGATGGGTTGGGGCAGGCCGGATGATGGTCAGGCGACGAAAGCCCCTGTGGGAGCGAGCCTGCTCGCGATAGCGGTGAATCAGTCACATTTATGTCAACTGATGGATCGCTATCGCGAGCAGGCTCGCTCCCACAGTTGTTCCAAGTGTTTGCGCGGATTTGATGTCGGTACAAATCCCACAGGGGGTGTGTTGGCTGAATAGCAGCTCAGCTTTCCACCAGGTTTAACGGCATACCAGCCCTCCAGGCCGCGATGTTATCCAGGGTGGTCCTGGCAATTGCAGCCAACGCTTCATGCGTCAGGAACGCCTGGTGGGCAGTGATCACCACGTTGGGAAAGGTCAGTAGCCGCGCCAATACGTCATCCTGCAACGGCTGGTCGGAGCGGTCCTGGAAAAACAGCTGGGCCTCTTCCTCGTACACGTCCAGGCCGAGATAGCCCAAGCGGCCGCTTTTCAGGGCCTCGATCAGGGCGGGAGTGTCCACCAGACCGCCGCGCCCGGTGTTGATCAGCATGGCGCCGCGTTGCATGGCCGCCAGTGAGCGTGCGTTGATCAGGTGGCGGCTCTGTTCGTTGAGCGGGCAGTGCAGGCTGATGATCTGCGCTTGCTCCAGCAGCTCGGCCAAGGGCAAGTAGCGGGCGCCCAGGGCTTCGACCTGCGGACTGGGGTAGGGGTCGTAGGCGAGCAAGCGGCAGCCGAAGCCGGCCATGATCCGTGCAAACGTCGCGCCGATCTGCCCGGTGCCGACCACGCCGACTGTCTTGCCCACCAGGTCGAAACCGGTCAGCCCATGGAGGCTGAAGTTGCCGTCCCGGGTGCGGTTGTAGGCGCGATGCAGGCAGCGGTTGAGGGCCATGATCAACGCCACCGCATGTTCGGCCACCGCGTGGGGCGAGTAGGCCGGCACCCGGACGATGCTCAATCCCAGGCGCTTGGCCGCGCCCAGGTCGACATGGTTGTAGCCGGCCGAGCGCAGGGCGATCAACCGCGTCCCGCCGTGCGCCAGACGCTCCAGCACCGGGGCGCTGAGGTCGTCGTTGATGAACGCACAGACCACCTCATGCCGTTCGGCCAGGGTCACGGTGTCCAGGTCCAGCCGTGCGGGCTGGAATTGAAGCTCCAGGCCGACGGGGTTCGGTGCCTGGGTGAAACTGTCGCGGTCGTAGGTCTGGCTGCTGAAAAGAATCACGCGCATGGCGGCCTCCTGAAGCTGGGATGCCATCAGCTTAGCCGCGATTGTGCCGACGATTATTGCCCTGGGTCAGGCGCTGATACGAGCCTCGCTGGCGAGCCGGTTGATGGCACGCTCCAGCTCTTCCAGGGCGGCGGCGGCTTTCGGGTCCTGTTGCTTGAGCAACGTTTCGCTGCGTTGGCAGGCGGCCCGCAACTGCGGTACGCCGCAGTAGCGGGTGGCGCCGTGCAGGCGGTGGACCCGTTCGATCAGGGCGTTGTGATCATTAGCCTCGCTGGCCTGGCGGATCGCTTCGCGGTCGGCTTCCAGGGACGCCAGCAACATCGCCAGCATGTCCGCCGCCAGGTCGGCCTTGCCGGCGGCCAGGCGCAGGCCTTCTTCGTGGTCAAGCACCAGCAGTTCGCCGCTGCCCTGGTTCTCGTTGCTGCGCTCCGGCGACTGGTTGCGCAACGCCAGTCCGGTCCATTTGAGTACCACCTGGGCCAATTGCCGTTCGCTGATGGGCTTGGTCAGGTAGTCGTCCATGCCGCTTTGCAGCAGGGCGCGCTTTTCGTTGGCCATGGCATGGGCGGTGAGGGCGACAATCGGCAGCGGCGTGCAGTGCCGCTCGCTTTCCCACTGGCGGATCGCCTCGGTGCTCTGGCGTCCGTCCATGCCGGGCATCTGCACGTCCATCAACACCAGGTCGAAGGTTTCCTTCTGCACGGCCTTGACCGCTGCATAGCCGCTTTCTACCGCCAGGACCTTGGCGCCCATGTCTTCGAGCAAGGTTTGCACCAGCAGCAGGTTGGCCGGGTTGTCGTCCACGCACAGCACTTTGGGCGCACGGCTGGCCACCGGTTCGCTGGGTTCGCTGCGGGTAGGGCGCGGGTTGACCAGATCCGACAGCGAGCGGCGCAATTTGCGTGTACAGGCCGGCTTGGCCTGCAACTGGCTGTGGGGATTGGGGACCGAGAGGTGGTAGAGCGTCTGTTCGGTGGTGGGGCACAGCACCAGTACCTTGCAGCCCAGGTGTTCGAGGTCCCAGATGTGCTGGTTGAGACGCTCCGGTGGCATGTCGTTGCTGGTGATGCCGAGCACGGCCAAGTCAATCGCCTGATCGGTCTGGTGGGCGATAGTCACGCCGTTGGTCAGGTTCTCCAGGGAGTTGAACGGGGTCACTTGCAAGCCGCAGTCTTCCAGTTGGTGCTGCAAGGCCTGGCGCGCCAGTTCATGGTTTTCCAGTACCGCGACACGGCGGCCCAGCAACGGCGGCCCGGGCAGGTCCTCGGCGTCGTCGCGGGTCTTGGGCAGGCGCAGGCTGATCCAGAACTCCGAGCCTTCGCCCGGTGTGCTGTCGACGCCAATCTCACCGCCCATCTGTTCCACCAGGCGCTTGGAAATCACCAGGCCCAGGCCGGTGCCGCCCGGTTGCCGGGACAGCGAATTGTCAGCCTGGCTGAACGCCTGGAACAACGCCCGCACATCCTGGTTGGACAGGCCGATGCCGGTGTCCTGGACGCTGATGCGCAGTTGCACGCTGTCCTCGTGTTCGTCTTCCAGCATGGCCCGGGCGACGATGGTGCCCTCGCGGGTGAACTTGATGGCGTTGCTCACCAGGTTGGTGAGGATCTGCTTGAGCCGCAGCGGATCGCCCACCAGCGACAGCGGCGTGTCGCGGTAGACAAGGCTGACCAGCTCCAGCTGTTTGGCGTGAGCGGCGGGGGCGAGGATGGTCAGGGTGTCCTGTAACAGGTCCCGCAGGTTGAACGGAATGCTGTCGAGCACCAGCTTGCCGGCCTCGATCTTCGAGAAGTCGAGGATTTCGTTGATGATGCCCAACAGACTGTCGGCAGATTTTTCGATGGTGCCCAGGTAGTCAAGCTGGCGCGGGGTCAGCTCGCTTTTCTGCAATAAATGGGTAAAGCCGAGAATGCCGTTGAGCGGGGTGCGGATCTCATGGCTCATGTTGGCCAGGAACTCGGATTTGATCCGGCTCGCTTCCAGGGCTTCCTTGCGTGCCAGGTCCAGCTCGATGTTCTGGATCTCGATGGTTTCCAGGTTCTGGCGCACGTCTTCGGTGGCCTGGTCGATGCTGTGTTGCAGTTCTTCCTGGGCGTTCTGCAGGGTGCCGGCCATGCGGTTGATGCCCGAGGCCAGTTCGTCCAGCTCCTGGCTGCCCAACGGCGGTACGCGGGTTTCCAGGTGGCCGTCCTTGAGTTGCGCCACGGTTTGCTTGATCTGGCTCAGCGGCCGGTTGATCGTGCGGCCCATGCGCAGAGCCAGCAGCGCCGTCAGGCCCAGGCCTGCGGCAATCAATAGCAGGCTGGCGAAGAGGCTGCGGTAACCACGCAACAACATGCTGCTATGGGACAACTCCAGCTCGACCCAGCCCAACAGGCGGTCGGCTTCTTCGGGAATCAGCTCGCCGGCCAGGTTGCGATGCTTGCCGAATACCGGCAGCAAATAGCGCGTGGCGTCGTTACCGGTGCGTTGCAGCAACTGGGCGCTGTTGCCCTCCGGTGCCCGGTTGAGCATGGTCGGCCCGGCGTGGGCCAGCGGGGTGCGATCGGGCGCGAGGAAGGTGACGGCGCGCACGTCGGTCTGCTCCAGCGACTGGGTGGCGATGCGCTCCAGCAGTTCGGTGTCCTGGCGGCTCAGGGCCGGGGCGACCAATGGGGCCAGTTGTTCGGCGATCATTTCGCCACGTTGCAGCAACTGGGCATGCAGGTCCGCTTGCTGCATCCAGGTGAAATAGCCGCCCAGGACCAGCGCCATCAGGCTGGTCGGCAACAGGGTCAGCAACAGCACGCGGCCTTTGATTCCCAGTTTCTTGAGCACGCTTTGTCTCCTGCATCCAGCTGTCTGATTGAGCTTTGCGCGCGTCCGGCACGCAATACCTGCGCAGTGTAGCGATTTGCAAGCGGGCAATCTTCGTAAAATTCAAGTCGCAGTGCATCCATCTCGCCATGCTTCTTTGCAAAGCGCCAAGCGGCGGTTGCCTCTGGGAAGTCGATCTTGAATAATCGCTCAACTGAGAATTGTTTGCAGATAGTCATGAATCCCACTTCCGCCGGCCACCCCCGCATCCTGTCCATCGAAGACGATCCCGTGCTGGGCGCCTATGTGCATGAACACCTGGGCCGCAGCGGCTTTGACGTGACCTGGTGCCAGAACGGCCAGGAAGGCCTGGACATTGCCTGTCGCCAGGTTTTCGACGTGGTGTTGATGGACATCCTGCTGCCGGGCCTGGACGGCCTCGCGGTACTCACCCGTCTGCGTCAGCGGCAGTCGACGCCGGTGTTGCTGATGTCGGCCCTGGGCGCCGAAGCGGATCGCATCAGTGGTTTTCGTCTCGGTGCCGACGATTATTTACCCAAGCCCTTCAGCATGGTCGAGCTGCATGTGCGCATCGAGGCCATTCTGCGCCGTGTCGCCCTGGACCGGCGCCCGGCATCGACGCCGATCCCACGCCAGGCGGTGGATCTGGATTTTGATGAACAGCGCTGTGATGTGCAGGTTGCCGGCCAATGCGCCGGGCTGACCCGCAGTGAATACCGCTTGTTGGAGGTCCTGCATCGCAGCGGCGATGAAGTGTTGAGCAAGGCCTTCCTTTATCAGCATGTCCTGCAACGCGGTTACGCCCCCCACGACCGCAGCCTGGACATGCACGTCAGCCAGATCCGTCGCAAGCTGAAGGCCGTCGGCTACAGTGCGCGCCAGGTGCGCACGGTGTGGGGCAAAGGTTACGTACTGAGTGCTGACGATGAAATGGTCTGACCTGCCGGGCCGGCATTCGCTGTTCTGGAAACTGGCATGCCTGTTAGTGGCGTTCTGCTTGCTGATGATCTGGTTGAGCTGGTCCTGGGGCCGCTACATGGAAGTGCGCAACCAGTTCCTCTCGGACGAAGCCCGCGGCACGCTGACCCGTTACGCCGCCGAGGCCGAGCAGGCCTGGTATGCCGGCCAGCAGGCGGGCGTCGAGCACTGGTTGCAAGGCATGCAACAGCGCGAAGCGAGTTGGGTTGGCGTGATCGGCAGTGACTTGCAATCCCTTGGCGACCGCCCGCTGACCGACAGTGAAATGCAGCGCCTGACGTTCCTGCGCGGCCTCGACTGGCCCATCCACAAGAGAGGCCGTCCGTGGCTTCGAGTGCCGTTTCCCAGCGACCCTTCCGTCGGCAGCCTGGTGATCGAGCTGCCGGAGCGCTTCCTGCCTGGGCAGTACCGGTTGTTCTGGCGCGTGATCACCAATGGCGTGATTCCTGGTTTGTTTACCTTGCTGCTGTGTGTGGGCCTGTATCGCCTGTTGGTGGTGCCGCTCAATCAACTGCGCGAACAGGCCAATGCCTGGCGGGCCGATCAATTGAACGTACGCCTGTCCAGCCGCACGACCAACCGGACCGATGAGTTGGGTGAATTGGGGCGTGCGTTCGATCACATGGCCGAACGGCTACAATCGACCGTCATCCTGCAACAGCAACTGCTGCGCGACCTGTCCCACGAACTGCGCACACCCTTGAGTCGCTTGCAGGTCGCCAGCGAAAGCGAGCAAGGGCTAGAACCCTTGCGTGAACGGGTCGCCCGGGAAGTCGAGGGCATGCAACGGTTGGTGGAGGACACCTTGCAACTGGCTTGGCTCGACACCGACCGTGCGCCGCTGCCCCGGGAAGCCATCCAGATCCAGGCGTTGTGGGAAATGCTCACGGAAAATGCCTGCTACGAAAGTGCCTGGCCCGCCAGCCAACTGCATTGCGCCGTAGCGGCCGACTGTTGGGTGCAGGGCAACCTCAATACCCTGGCCCAGGCCCTGGAAAATATCCTGCGCAACGCCATCCGCCATTCCCCGTCCGATGGCATCGTGCGCCTGGATGGCCGACGCGAAGGCGCGTTCTGGCATCTTTGGCTGCAGGACGAAGGCGGCGGGGTGGCGGAGCAGGATCTGCAGCGTATTTTCGATCCCTTCACCCGCCTCGATGGCTCCCGTCCCGGCGATGGCGGTTTCGGCCTGGGCCTGAGCATCGCGCGCAATGCGGTGCAGCGCCAGGGCGGGCGGATGTGGGCGGAAAATGGTGAGCGAGGGTTGCGGTTGAATCTTTGGCTGATGGCCAACGATACCGCCGGCAAAGGCCAATCGAACGAGGCTCTTGTGGCGAGGGAGCTTGCTCCCGCTGGGCTGCGCAGCAGCCCTCAAACCTGAGTCCGCGGTGTCGGGCACTTATTGGGGGCTGCTTCGCACCCCAGCGGGAGCAAGCTCCCTCGCCACGGGTTGGGCGGCGCCTGCCGTGCTTATTCCCATAAACCATAACCACCACACTTTGCGTGATATGGCCTGGCAAGGTTTGCCGGTATGATAGGCGCCCCCGCAGCCCGGATTGCGAATACGCCATGACTTTGCAGTACCCCACCATCGCCGATTGCGTCGGCAACACTCCGCTGGTTCGTTTGCAGCGCTTGCCCGGCAAGACCAGCAACACGCTTTTGCTCAAGCTCGAAGGAAACAACCCGGCGGGTTCGGTCAAGGACCGACCGGCGTTGTCGATGATCACCCGTGCCGAACTGCGTGGGCAGATCCAGCCGGGCGATACGCTGATCGAGGCGACCTCCGGTAACACCGGTATTGCCCTGGCCATGGCGGCGGCGATCAAGGGCTACAAGATGATCCTGATCATGCCCGACAACTCCAGCGCCGAACGCAAGGCCGCCATGACCGCCTACGGTGCCGAGTTGATCCTGGTGACCCAGGAGCAAGGCATGGAAGGCGCCCGGGATCTGGCCGAGCGCATGCAGGCCGAAGGCCGTGGCAAGGTGCTGGACCAGTTCGCCAACGGCGACAATCCAGAAGCCCACTACACCACCACGGGCCCCGAGATCTGGCGCCAGACGGGCGGCACCATCACTCATTTCGTCAGCTCGATGGGCACCACCGGCACCATCATGGGCACTTCGCGCTATCTGAAAGAACAGAGCCCGGACGTGCAGATCATCGGCCTGCAGCCGATGGAAGGCGCGGCCATCCCCGGCATCCGTCGCTGGCCCGAAGAGTATCTGCCGAAGATCTACCAGGCCGATCGCGTGGACCGCATCATCGACATGGCCCAGCACGAGGCCGAGGACGTGACTCGTCGGTTGGCCCGCGAAGAAGGCATCTTCTGTGGTGTGTCTTCGGGCGGCGCCGTGGCGGGAATGCTGCGCCTGTCGAAGGAAATTGAGAACGCGGTGATCGTCGCGATCATCTGCGACCGCGGCGACCGTTACCTGTCGACCGGCATTTTCGACGCGCCCAACTGATGGCCAGGCAAGACAGAGGCCTGCGTTTCCAGCCCAGTGGCGGAAGCCGGGCCCCACAAGTGCCCACCGGTAAGAAGCAACGTTTGACCATCGAGCGCCTGGCGAACGACGGGCGCGGCATCGGCTTTGTCGACGGACGCACCTGGTTTGTCATCGGTGCCCTGGCGGGCGAAGAAGTTGAAGCGCGGGTGCTGGGTGCCCATGGCAAAGTGGTCGAAGCCCGTACCGAGCGAGTGTTCCTGCCCAGTGCGTTGCGTCGTCCGGCGCCGTGCGTCCACGCCGGTCGTTGCGGTGGTTGCAGCGTCCAGCATTTGCCCCACGCCGAACAACTTGCCCTGAAACAGCGCATGCTCGCCGAGCAGTTGTCGCGGGTCGCCGGGGTGGAACCGCAGGAGTGGGCCGCGCCGTTGAGCGGACCGGAGCTGGGTTATCGGCGTCGTGCCCGCGTGGCGGTGCGCTGGGACCAGAAGGCGAAACAACTCGACGTCGGATTCCGCGCCGTCGGCAGCCAGGACATCGTGGCTATTGGTGATTGCCCGGTGCTGGTACAGCCTTTACAGCCGATCATGAGTGGCCTGCCGGACATGCTCCGGCGCCTGAGCAAACCCCAGGCGCTGGGGCATGTGGAATTGTTCGCGGGTTCCTCCCTGGCGTTGTTGCTGCGGCATATGGCGCCGCTGTCGGAAGCCGACCTTACGATCCTCAAGGACTTTTGCGCGCTGCATCAGGCCCAGCTGTGGCTGCATGGCGAGGGCGAGCCGCAACCGGTCGATCCAGAGCAGATCCTGGGCTATCGCCTGGACACCTGGCATCTGGAGCTGGCTTACCGGCCGGGGGATTTCGTCCAGGTGAACGCCGGCGTCAACGAGGCGATGATTGCCCAGGCGCTGCAATGGCTCGCCCCGAAACCCGAGGAGCGGGTGCTGGATCTGTTCTGCGGCCTGGGCAACTTCGCTCTGCCGTTGGCCAGGCAGGTGCGCCAGGTGGTGGCCGTCGAGGGCGTGCAGACCATGGTCGACCGTGCGGCGGCCAACGCGCTCAGCAACAATTTGCATAACACTGCCTTTTTTCAGGCCGATTTATCCCAGCCTCTGGCAGGGGCCGAATGGATCGGCGAAGGCTTTTCTGCGGTACTCTTGGACCCACCCCGTGACGGTGCTTTCGAGGTGGTGCGCAAGCTGGCGTCCCTGGGCGCCGGACGGTTGGTTTATGTATCGTGCAACCCGGCAACTTTGGCCCGGGATACGGTCGAATTGATCAAGCAGGGCTACCGGTTAAAACGTGCCGGGATTCTCGATATGTTTCCTCAGACGGCGCATGTCGAGGCCATGGCGTTATTTGAAGCGAGCCAGGATGGCTTGTCCGACTGATCCGTTCGTGCAAACCCGCTTCAGTCCTGCGCGGGAGCACGGGCAGCGAAGGTCAGCGATGTTGACGCATTGAATCTGCGTCGTAGGGAAGGTAAGTAAAGATGGTACAGGTGAGAGCACACCAGCCGATCAACACCGACGGCAGTATCAATCTCGAGGCTTGGCTCGATCACGCGGTCAGTATCGACATGGCACTGGATCGCGAAGCCTTGAAGGCCGCCTGCGAGTTCGCTCGCGAGGCGGAGCAGCAGCACAACGCGGCGAAGAACCTGTGGTCCGAAGGCACCTCGAGTTTCCAGACGGGCCTGGAAATTGCCGAGATCCTTGCCGACCTCAAGCTCGACCAGGATTCGCTGGTGGCCGCCGTGCTTTATCGTGGCGTGCGCGAAGGCCAGATCCAGCTCCCGGTGGTCAGCCAGCGTTTTGGCGCGGTGGTCGCCAAGCTGATCGACGGCGTGCTGCGCATGGCCGCCATCAGCGCCAGTCTCAGCCCGCGCCATTCCATGGTGCTGGGCACCCAGGGCCAGGTGGAAAACCTGCGCAAGATGCTGGTGGCGATGGTCGACGACGTGCGCGTCGCGTTGATCAAGCTCGCCGAACGTACCTGCGCGATCCGTGCCGTCAAAGCCGCCGATGACGAAAAGCGCAATCGTGTCGCCCGGGAAGTGTTCGACATCTATGCGCCCCTGGCCCACCGCCTCGGCATCGGACATATCAAGTGGGAGCTGGAAGACCTGTCCTTCCGCTACCTGGAGCCGGAGCAGTACAAGCAGATCGCCAAGCTGCTGCACGAGCGGCGACTGGACCGCGAGCGCTTCATCACCGACGTGATGACCCAACTGCGCGAAGAGCTGCAAGCCACCGGTGTGGAAGCCGACATCAGCGGCCGGGCCAAGCACATCTACTCGATCTGGCGCAAAATGCAGCGCAAGGGCCTGGAGTTCAGCCAGATCTACGACGTTCGCGCGGTTCGCGTGCTGGTTCCGGAAATGCGCGACTGCTACACCGCGCTCGGGATCGTCCATACCTTGTGGCGGCACATTCCCAAGGAATTCGACGACTACATCGCCAACCCTAAGGAAAACGGCTATCGCTCGCTGCATACCGCGGTGATCGGCCCCGAGGGTAAGGTGCTGGAAGTGCAGATCCGCACCCACGCCATGCACGAGGAAGCCGAGCTGGGCGTATGCGCCCACTGGAAATACAAGGGCACCGACGTCAAGTCCAGCTCCAATCATTACGAAGAGAAAATCTCCTGGTTGCGCCAGGTGCTCGAATGGCATGAGGAGCTGGGCGACATCGGTGGCCTGGCGGAGCAGTTGCGGGTCGATATCGAGCCGGACCGGGTCTACATTTTCACCCCCGACGGTCACGCCATCGACCTGCCCAAGGGCGCGACGCCGCTGGACTTCGCCTACCGGGTCCACACCGAGATCGGCCACAACTGCCGTGGCGCCAAGATCAACGGGCGGATCGTGCCGCTCAACTACAGCCTGCAGACCGGTGAACAGGTCGAGATCATCACCAGCAAGCACGGCACGCCGAGCCGCGACTGGCTGAACCCGAACCTGGGCTACATCACCACCTCGCGGGCGCGGGCGAAAATCGTCCACTGGTTCAAGTTGCAGGCCCGCGACCAGAACGTCGCAGCCGGCAAGACCCTGATCGAGCGCGAACTCAGTCGCCTGGGCCTGCCGCAAGTGGATTTCGACAAGCTGGCCGAAAAGGCCAACATGAAAACCGCCGAAGACATGTTCGCCGCCCTCGGGGCCGGCGACCTGCGCCTGGCACAACTGGTCAACCTGGCCCAGCAACTGGTGGAGCCGGAACGCGGCAACGAGCAACTGGAGCTGATCCCACGCAAGGCCACCGGCTACAAGCCCGGCAAGCGCGGCGATATCCAGATCCAGGGCGTGGGCAACCTGATGACCCAGATGGCGGGCTGCTGCCAGCCACTGCCGGGGGATGCGATCGTTGGCTACATCACCCAGGGGCGTGGCGTGAGTATCCACCGCCAGGACTGCGCCTCGGTGTTGCAACTGGCCGGTCGTGAACCAGAGCGGATCATCCAGGTCAGTTGGGGCCCGGTGCCGGTGCTCACCTACCCGGTGGACATCGTCATCCGCGCCTACGACCGTTCCGGCCTGCTGCGGGACGTGTCCCAGGTGCTGCTCAACGAGCGGATCAACGTGCTGGCGGTCAACACCCGCTCGAACAAGGAAGACAACACTGCGCTGATGTCCCTCACCATCGAAATTCCGGGGCTGGATGCACTGGGACGGTTGCTGGGGCGGATTTCCCAGTTGCCGAACATCATCGAGACCCGGCGTAATCGGACGCCGGGGTGAGCGGGCACTGTTAAACACAGTCCGGTGTGGGAGCGAGCCTGCTCGCGATGGCGTCGGCTCAGTCGCACCACTGTCGACTGACCCACCGCTATCGCGAGCAGGCTCGCTCCCACAGGGATTCATGTCATGAGATGGATTGATGTACAGCCTCGAAGACCTGCTCCACCTGATGAACCGCCTGCGCGACCCGCAGTACGGCTGCCCGTGGGACATCAAGCAAACCTACGCAACCATCGTCCCCCATACCCTGGAAGAGGCCTACGAAGTGGCCGACGCCATCGAGCGCGGTGATTTCGATCACTTGCAGGGCGAGTTGGGCGATCTATTGTTCCAGGTGGTGTATTACAGCCAGCTGGCCCGGGAAGAAAACCGCTTCGAATTTGCCGGCGTGGTCGACAGCATCACTCGCAAGCTGATCCGCCGGCATCCCCATGTGTTTCCTACCGGTGATCTGTATGCGCCCATGGACCTGCCGCGCTTGAGCGAAGAACAGGTCAAGCAGCGTTGGGAAGAGATCAAGGCAGAAGAGCGTGCCGAGAAAGCCTCGGTGCCTGAGCAATTGTCGTTGCTCGACGATGTGCCGGCTGCGTTGCCGGCGCTGTCGCGCTCGGCGAAATTGCAGAAGCGTGCCGCCCAGGTCGGTTTCGATTGGCCCGGTCCGTTGCCGGTGCTCGACAAGGTCCGGGAAGAGCTGGACGAAGTGCTTGAAGCCATGGCCGATAATGATTCTGCGGCCATCAGCGACGAGATCGGTGACCTGCTGTTCAGCGTGGTTAATCTGGCTCGCCACCTCAAAGTGGACCCGGAAACGGCCTTGCGCGGCGCCAACGGCAAGTTCGAGCGACGATTCCGATTTATCGAACAGGCATTGCGCGACACCCACCGTCCCATGGAAGATTGCACCCTCGAAGAATTGGACGCCTTGTGGGGCGAAGCCAAACGTCAGGAAAAGAATTTGCCCAGCTGTGGCTGAGGCCGTTGCCTAAGTGAGTAAGCACCATGAGCCTTTCCCTTCGCGACCAGTTGCTCAAAGCAGGGCTGGTCAACCAAAAGCAGGCCAAGCAGGTCGGCAAAGAGAAACAGAAGCAGCAGCGCCTGGCCCACAAAGGCCAGATCGAACTCGATGACTCCCAGCAGCGTGCCGCCCAGGAAGCCATGGCCGAGAAGGTCAAGCGCGACCAGGAACTCAACCGGCAGCAGCAGGAAAAGGCCGAGCAGAAGGCCCGTGCCGCACAGATCAAGCAACTGATCGAAGTCTCGCGCCTGCCGAAGCTGACCACCGAGGACTACTACAACTTCGTCGACGACAAGAAGGTCAAACGCCTCTCGGTCAATGCCCTGATGCGCAACAAGCTGAGCAGCGGCTCGTTGGCGATCGTCCACCATGCCGGCGGCTATGAAGTGATCCCGCGCGAGGCGGCCCTGAAGATCCAGGAACGCGACCCCAAGCGCATCGTCCAGCTCAATACCCAGACCGAAGAAGTGGATGCCGACGATCCGTACGCGGCGTATCAGATTCCGGATGATTTGATGTGGTAAATCCGGCAGCTTGAAACAAACTGTGGCGAGGGAGCTTGCTCCCGCTTGAGTGCGAAGCACTCACCCAAAAAGGGCTGCTACGCAGCCCAGCGGGAGCAAGCTCCCTCGCCACGGGTTTGCGCATCGTTCAGGATTCTACTGCCTCACCCGAGCGCTGCCGTTCCTGGCACTCCAGCTCGTCTCTATAGCGGTTCGCCTCCGTCTCGGAGTGAAACATCCCCACCAGCAGATCCTGCTGACGCACATCCCAGATCCGGATCCCGGCGGCAATGGCTTCGTGGGACATGTGGGCGTCGTCGCGTTCATTTACTTTCACTGTCATCTTGCTAACTCCAATCTCGGTCATCTGCAGCAAGGCGTGTGCAGGACTTTGTTATAGATTTGAATAGCTGGCTAAGTAAATGCTCCGGTTTGTTAAGAAGCTTTCATGAAAACCGCCACAATCCCGCAGGCCAGGCAGGGCGCGGCGTTTGGTCGCAGGTGGGAATTTATGAAAAAGGTTTCATGTCGCTGACGCCAAGTCGCGGCCCGGTACTGCCTTGTGGGAGCGAGCCCGTTCGGGAAAAGGTCACGGCCGCCGACAAATGTTCGGCGAGACAAGGCAGATTCACGCTGTTGCGAACCGACAGGCGCGATGAACTGCGCACCTCCGAAAAAACACGTAGACCTGTCAACTCTGACAGTTACCTCATTCTACAAAACCATGTTTACTTCTATCAGTGCAGAACGACCAGACGCGTTTGGGTGATGGCTGACAGCGTTTGTTAAGTTTCCAGCTAAACAGACATGGTTGGGTGGCGATCAGAGGGTCATATGATGAACTTTTCAAGGATACTGTTTATTGCATTTATGGTTGTAGCCGGCTGTGCAGATACATCTTCACCGATGCAGGCAGATATGCCAAAGGGGTATATAAGATTTTCCGAGAAGCCAGATGGCGGAGGCGATGGTTGTACTCTCCCTACTAATGTAACTACTTACTACAATATGCAATACCATGGGTGTAAAAATGATCAGATGACCTACATTCAACTTGATAACGTACCTTCTGCCACACAGATACGTTTCGACTCTGAAAAATGCGATACAGATACGGATCGTTGGTACTTTAAGATAAAAACTATTGTTCATCCAACTACAACTCGTTGGATTGATTTACATGAGTTTGCTAGTGCCGCAGAGGGTTCAATTGTAGTGAAGGGGGTTGTACTGCTTGAGAAAAAAACTAATACCAGTGAACCAATCAAAGGGAAGTTAAGTTGTGTTCGTACGTGGCCTTCTGCGTTGCCGTAATTATATGTTGCGGAATTATGCTCGTTCCCAGCCGGGTATGAGGAGCTTGAAAGCCGTGTATTAAAAAGCCCCGAATTGACGGGGCTTCATGTTATCGGTGTATATCAGCTGCCTTTCACAGCCTTCCCGTTGACCGTACCGTCCTGGAGCATGATGTTGTACTCCTTGCCGTCGGTCTCGACCTGTTGCAGGCGCACCAGCAGGTAGTCCCAGTCCTTGGCGAACCAGAGCACGGTGATGCGTTTGCTTTGTGTCGGATCGCGCACGCGCTCGACCTTGATCGCGTCGATCTGGCCGGCCTTGGTCTCGACTTTTTCCGAACCCAGCACGCGGAAGTCGTAGGTGTCGACTTCACCATCGTCGACCACCTGATAACTCATGCTTTTCTTGCCGGCCGCTACGTCGTGCTGCAGGGCCAGTTGATAGGTGGACTTGTCGACCATGCCACGGTTGAGCGGCAGCTTGACCGCGTCGCCGCGATCGGTGCCGGTGACCATCTTGGCGTTCCAGTCGAAGTCCAGGTCGGCCTTCTTGGCCTTGCCCAGGCCGCCGCGCTCGAAGTGGTAGGACTGGGGCAGCAAGGTGTCCTTGTCCAGGGTCAGGGTGCTTTCTTCGGTCAGGCTGGCGATCATCATCGACGCCTTGAAGCTGAGCTTCCAGGTGCCGTTGGCCTCCTTGGTCAGGCTGCGCTCGGCGGTGCCGCTCATCGGCAGCTGTTTCCAGTCGGCGGTGTAGCTGGCGGAGAACGGTTGAAGTTCCGAAGCCTGTGCCAGGGGCAGGGCAAGCAGAGCGCAAGCGAAGAGCAGGGCGCGACGCATAATATCTCCTAGTGTCGAATCAAGTGGCCGCTGGCCGGCAATAACTGGCCGTCCAGTGAGGCTCCGCGGTCGTCGAGGGTCAGCCGTCCTTCGGCAAACCAACGCACGGCCATCGGGTAGATCTGGTGCTCGCGGGCGTGAACCCGTTGCGCCAGGCTTTGCGGCGTGTCGTGCAACTCTACCGGTATTACCGCCTGTACGACCAGTGGCCCGCCATCGAGTTCCTCGGTGACAAAGTGTACGGAGCAGCCGTGCTCCGTGTCGCCGGCTTCCAACGCCCGCTGATGAGTGTGTAACCCTTTGTATTTGGGCAGCAGCGAGGGATGGATATTGAACAGGCGGCCCTGATAATGACGCACGAAGCCGGCGCTGAGGATGCGCATGAAGCCAGCCAGCACGACCAGCTGTGGATTGAAGGTATCGATCTGTTCGATCAACGCGGCGTCGAAGGCTTCGCGGCCCTCGAACGCCTTGTGATCCAGGACGCGGGTGTCGATCCCCGCCTCCTGGGCGCGTTGCAGGCCGTAGGCGTCGGCGCGGTTGGAGATCACCGCGCGGATGCGGACCGGGCTGTCGCCGGTCCGCGTGCTGTCGATCAGGGCCTGCAAGTTACTGCCGGTGCCGGACAGCAGCACCACGACATCACAGGTTGCGGACATCAGTGTGCCTTAAGGTTTTTCAGCTCGACCTGGGCAGCGCCTTCAGCGGCGGTGGCGATCTGGCCGATGACCCATGGCTGCTCGCCGGCTTCACGCAACACGTTCAGGGCGGTCTCGACGTGCTCCTGGGCCACGCAGATCACCATGCCCACGCCGCAGTTCAACACGCGGTGCATTTCTGTCTCGTCGACGTTGCCTTTCTCTTGCAGCCAGTCGAACACCGCCGGGCGGGTCCAGCTCGCCACGTCGACCACCGCCTGGGCGCCTTTTGGCAGCACGCGCGGGATGTTGTCCAGCAGGCCGCCACCGGTGATATGAGCCATGGCCTTGACGGCGCCAGTGTCCTTGATCAGCTTGAGCAGTGGCTTGACGTAGATGCGGGTCGGAGCCATCAGCAGGTCGGTCAGCGGCTTGCCGTCGAGCTGGGTGTTCTCGATGTCGGCGCCGGAGACTTCGATGATCTTGCGGATCAACGAGTAGCCGTTGGAGTGCGGGCCGGAAGACGGCAGGGCGAGCAGGGCATCGCCGGCGGCGACTTTCGAGCCGTCGATGATCTCGGCTTTTTCCACCACGCCGACGCAGAAACCGGCCAGGTCGTAGTCTTCGCCTTCGTACATGCCGGGCATTTCAGCGGTTTCGCCGCCCACCAGGGAGCAACCCGAAAGTTCACAGCCGGCACCGATGCCGGTCACGACCTGGGCGGCGGTGTCGACGTTCAATTTGCCGGTGGCGTAGTAATCGAGGAAAAACAGGGGCTCGGCGCCGCAGACCACCAGGTCGTTCACGCACATCGCAACCAGGTCGATGCCGATGCTGTCGTGCTTGTTCAGGTTCAATGCCAGGCGCAGCTTGGTGCCGACGCCGTCGGTGCCCGAGACCAGCACCGGTTGCTTGTAGCCGGCCGGGATCTCGCAGAGGGCGCCGAAACCGCCCAGGCCGCCCATGACTTCCGGACGCGCAGTGCGCTTGGCGACGCTCTTGATGCGTTCGACCAATGCTTCACCGGCGTCGATGTCTACACCGGCGTCCTTGTAGCTCAGGGAGGGTTGCTTGCTCATGATCCAGGCCTTTAGGGGGGAATTTCTGGGTAACGACCGACCGCCCGGACCATTGAATAACCGTTGTACGAGTCATTCCGATTGCCCAGCGATTGCCGGTCTGCGAAGGCGCGCGATTTTATCAGGCTTGAGGGGCAGCGGCCATCCTCGCGCCGACGGGCAGGGACATATCCACGGAAAAAAAACCGATATTTCTTATATTGGTACTGCGCGGCGCGTCTGTATAAGGTGTAGCGGTAAGCGGCGGGGGTGATGACCGTGGGAAACTTGCATCGGGTGGGTGAATGTTTTGCCGGGTGCCGTGGTCACAGCCATGCTCAATCTTCTTCACACGGCCTGTTCCAGCCGTTACGTCCGGGAATCTTCCATGCGTTTGTTCAAATTCTTGTCTGTGGGTTGTCTGTCGCTGATCAGCCTGGCGAGCCAGGCCGAAACCGTCAATGGCCTTTATCAAGTGCTCGAACCGGTCAGCAACCAGACGCCGGAAGAGCGTAACCAGGCGACATTGCGCGCCCTCGATACGCTGGTGCTGCGCCTGACCGGCGACGCCAAGGCTGCCCAGAACCCAGGCCTGGCGGCGATCCGCAAGGACCCGCAACAGATCATTCTGCAATACGGCTACGATGCCGGTCCGCCCGAGAGCCTCAAGGTGGACTTCGACCCGGCGAGCACCGACCGGGCCTTGCGCTCCGCCGGGCTGTCGCTGTGGAGTGCGAACCGACCGTCGATCCTCGGTTGGTGGCTGAACGATTCGGCCGAGGGTTCAAGCCTGGTGGGTGACGGTCAGGCCAGCGCCGCGCCGCTGCGCCGTGCCGCGCAACATCGGGGCTTGGCGTTGCACCTGCCGCTGGCGGATTTGAGCGAGCAGATAGTCGCCACGGCGCCGAACCTGGAAGGCAGCGACCCGGCGCCGCTGCGCGATGCGTCGGAGCGATACGCGGCGGATGCCTTGCTGGCGGTCCATGCCAAGGAAGAAGGCGGTCAGTGGCGCGGGACCTGGCGCCTGTGGCTGGGCGATCAGCGTGAGCAAGGCACGGCCCAGGGCGCCGACGCCGCCGCGCTGGCCGATGCTGTCATGCTGGCGGTGAACCAGCGCCTCGCACCGCGTTTCGTGGCCAAGCCGGGCGTGGCGACTGAACAGTTGCTGCAAGTGCAGGGCATGAACCTTGAGCGCTACGCCGCGCTTGGACGCTTGCTCGAGCCGTTCGGTGGGCAATTGCAATGGGTCGATGGCGACCAGATCGTCTATCGGGTCAATGGCAGCGCCGAACAGCTGAAGGCGCAACTGGCCCTGGCGAAGCTCCAGGAAGTCCCGGCCGGTGAGCCTGTCGCATCCGCGCCGGCGGCCCAGCCTGCCGCCGATGGCTCGACCCCGGTGACGACGCCTGCGCCGGCCCCGGCGGCCAGCTTGCGGTTCCGTTGGTAGTTTTCTTTCTCTCTATAGCTAGGAGTGGTTCATGGGCGATACGCGGCGTTGGTTCTGGTTGGGTGGGGTGGCCCTGCTGATCGCGTTTATCTATCTGCTGCATCCGATCCTTACACCGTTCCTGGTTTCGCTGCTGTTGGCCTATCTGTTCGATCCGGTGGTGGATCGCCTGGAGAAACTCGGCCTGTCACGGACCTGGGGCGTCGTGGCGGTATTTGCGCTGTTCACCTTGATCGTCAGCGCGCTGTTGCTGGTGTTGATACCGATGCTCGCCAAGCAACTGGTGCGCCTGTATGAGCTGGCGCCACAGATGCTCGATTGGTTGCAGCACGTTGCCGTGCCGTGGGTGCAGGCGAAGCTGGGGCTGGCGGACGGTTTCTGGAAATTCGACAAGGTCAAGGCCGCCATCAGCGAGCACATGGGCCAGACCACCGATATCGTCGGCGTGGTCTTGAGCCAGGCCACGGCCTCGAGCCTGGCGCTGATTGGCTGGCTGGCGAACCTGGTATTGATTCCGGTGGTGGCGTTCTATCTGTTGCGGGACTGGGACCTGATGATGGCCAAGATCCGCAGCCTGCTGCCGCGTCATCGTGAAGCACACATCATGAGTCTGACCGGTGAGTGCCACGAGGTGTTGGGGGCATTCGTGCGCGGGCAATTGCTGGTGATGGTGGCGCTGGGCTTCATTTATGCCGCCGGGCTGATGCTGGTGGGGCTGGAGCTGGGGCTGCTGATCGGCATGATCGCCGGGCTGGCGGCCATCGTGCCGTACATGGGCTTTGTAATCGGGATTGGCGCGGCGTTGATTGCCGGGTTGTTCCAGTTCGGTGGCGACCTGTACCCCATGATTGGCATCGTTGCGGTGTTCATGGTGGGCCAGGCGCTGGAAGGCATGGTGCTGACGCCGTTGCTGGTGGGCGACCGGATCGGCCTGCATCCTGTGGCGGTGATCTTCGCGATCCTCGCGGGCGGCGAGTTGTTCGGCTTCACCGGGATCCTGCTGGCGCTGCCGGTGGCGGCGGTGATCATGGTGCTGGTGCGGCACATGCACGATCTGTACAAGGATTCGGACATCTACAGCGGCACCGAAGACCCCGAGCTGTAGCGGGAACGCCAGGAAAACCGTCGCTCGCCCGGGTTGTCGCTGCAAACCTTTGATTTTGCTTGGGGTCCGGTGCATTGTGCGGTCCGCGTCACGGGTATAGACTTTGCCAACTTCACACAGAGGTCACTCACGGCTCCCCACAGCCGTTCAGCCAGCATGAAACCGATTCAGCTGCCCCTAGGTGTGCGTCTGCGTGATGACGCCACCTTTATCAACTACTACCCAGGCGCCAATGCCGCAGCACTCGGCTATGTCGAGCGGCTCTGCGAAGCCGACGCCGGTTGGACCGAAAGTCTGATCTACCTGTGGGGCAAGCACGGGGTAGGGCGCACGCATCTGTTGCAGGCCGCTTGCCTGCGGTTCGAGCAGATGGGCGAACCGGCGGTATACCTGCCGCTGGCCGAGTTGCTGGATCGCGGGGTGGAAATCCTCGACAACCTGGAGCAGTACGAACTGGTCTGCCTGGACGATCTCCAGGCTGTTGCCGGCAAGGCTGACTGGGAAGAGGCGCTGTTCCATCTGTTCAATCGCTTGCGCGACAGCGGTCGGCGCCTGCTGATCGCCGCCTCGACGTCGCCACGGGAGCTGCCGATCAAACTGGCGGATCTCAAGTCTCGCCTCACCCTGGCGCTGATTTTCCAGATGCGCCCGCTGTCCGATGAAGACAAACTCCGGGCATTGCAGTTGCGCGCGTCTCGGCGTGGACTGCACCTGACCGATGAGGTCGGGCATTTCATTCTGACCCGAGGCACCCGCAGCATGAGCGCGCTGTTCGAATTGCTCGAACGTCTCGACCAGGCTTCCCTCCAGGCTCAGCGCAAGCTGACTATTCCCTTTTTGAAAGAAACCCTGGGCTGGTGAAAGCTTGTTGGGGCCCGCTTTTTGTGGCGAGGGAGCTTGCTCCCGCTTGAGTGCGAAGCGCTCACAGAAAAGGGTCTGCTGCGCAGCCCAGCGGGAGCAAGCTCCCTCGCCACAGTGGGTTGCAGGCCACGTGGCATTCAAAATGAGCTTAAGCGCTTAGATGAAAACGCAAATCCGGAAAGTCACATTTTCATCGATTGAATTTGCAAATGAGGTTGATAGAGGGCATAGTCTCGCCATCTTTACTACTCAGCCACGGTCGTGCCCATGCTAAATCGCTTCGCACCCCTCGTGCCTCTCGCACTCGTTACCCTGTTGTTCGGTTGCGCTGCCCACTCTCCAGTGTCCCAGCAAGTACAACAACCACAGGTTCAGAACACCGTTACCGCCCAGTCTTCCTCCGTGTCCTTCCAGGAAGAAATGGCCGACGACAAAGAGCTGGCAGCGTTCGCCGGCAACAAGCCTTACCAGCTTCCGGTGCTGGCCGACAGCATCCTGGAACGTGGCATGTCTTTGATCGGCACCCGTTACCGCTTTGGCGGCACCTCTGAAGCCGGCTTCGATTGCAGCGGTTTCATCGGCTACCTGTTCCGCGAAGAGGCCGGCATGAGCCTGCCTCGGTCGACGCGGGAAATGATCAACGTGAACGCCCCATTGGTAGCACGCAATCAACTGGAACCCGGTGACCTGCTGTTCTTCAGCACCAGCGGCCGTCGCGGGCGCGTCAGTCACGCCGGCATCTACCTGGGCGACAACCAGTTCATCCATTCCAGCAGCCGCCGCAGCGGTGGCGTGCGAATCGATAGCCTGGGTGACAGCTACTGGAGCAAGACCTTCATCGAAGCCAAGCGCGCCCTCGCCATGGCACCGACCGTGGTCACCGCTCGTAAGTAAGCGCACAGTTTGTAAGGCAAACTTAAAGTCTTACTTGAAGTTTGCCTTATAGCCGCTAGAATCCTTGATCATTGATTGATGGCAATCCGCCTGCGTATTTCGCGGGCGGATCTGTTTTCATGCCCACGGCAGAAAAAGCCGCATCCAGATCAGGATTGTTCTGCATATGTCGACGTCGGCCCGCTTCGCCCTCATGTGTCTCGCAGCGCTGCTCAGCGCTTGCGCCAGTCGCACACCACCGCCCGCACCGGTACGGGCCCCCGTGGTCTTTGCACCCTCGCAGCCCTTTTCCCCAGCGGCTGAAGATGTGCTTTTTCGAGCGCTTGGCCTGGTCGGGACGCCTTATCGCTGGGGCGGTAACACGCCGGATTCAGGTTTTGATTGCAGTGGCCTGATCGGCTACGTCTACCGCGATGCCGCCGGTATTTCCCTGCCGCGCTCCACGCGCGAGATGATCAGTATGCGTGCGCCAGATGTTGGCCAGGACGCCTTGCAGACTGGTGATCTGATTTTCTTCGCTACCAATGGCGGCTCCCAGGTCAGTCATGCCGGGATTTATGTGGGGGAGGGGCGCTTTGTCCATGCACCGGCTACCGGCGGCACGGTCAAGCTCGACAGCCTGTCCAAGGCCTATTGGCAGAAGGCCTATCTGAGCGCCAAGCGGGTGCTGCAGCCGGAGCATCTGGCGCGTAATCCCTGACGACTGACCTCGTCACGGCCGGATGGATTTTGTGGCGAGGGAGCTTGCTCCCGTTCGGTTGCATAGCAACCGTCAAGAACCGGGGCCGCTGCGCAGCCCAGCGGGAGCAAGCTCCCTCGCCACGGGATTATTTCAAAGACCGATTACTTACCCGATACCCGCCAAATCTTGTTCCCCACATCATCTGCCACCAACAGCCCACCCTGCTTATCGATCACTACACCCACCGGCCGGCCCTGGGCTTTTTCGTCTGCGTTGAGGAACCCGGTCAGCACATCCACTGGTTGGCCAGCCGGCTTGCCGCCGTTGAACGGTACGAAAATCACTTTATAACCACTGTGAGGCTTACGGTTCCAGGAGCCATGCTGCCCGATGAAGGCGCCTTCAGTGAACGGCGCGGGTAGGCTGCTGCCTTCGGCAAAGGTCAGGCCCAGCGAGGCGGTGTGAGGGCCAACGGCATAATCCGGGGCGATGGCCTTGGCGACCATTGCCGGGTTCTGCGGCTCGACTCGGACATCGACATTCTGCCCGTAATAGCTGTAGGGCCAGCCATAGAAGGCGCCGTCCTTGACCGATGTAATGTAGTCGGGCACCAGGTCGCTGCCGATCTCATCCCGCTCGTTCACGGCGGTCCACAGCGCGCCGCTGCGCGGTTCCCAGGCCAGGCCGTTGGGGTTGCGCAGCCCCGAGGCGAAAATACGGTGCTGGCCGCTGGCGCGATCGACCTCCCAGATCGCCGCACGCCCTTCTTCGGCCTCCATGCCATTTTCCGCGACGTTGCTGTTCGAACCGGTGGTGACGTACAGCTTGCTGCCGTCCCGGCTGGCGATCACGTTCTTGGTCCAGTGATGGTTGAGGGTGCCGCCAGGCAGATCGACAACCTTGGTCGGCTCTGCCTTGATCTGCGTGTCGCCTTCCTTGTAGGGAAAGCGGATCAGTCGGTCGGTGTCGGCAACGTACAGATCGTTGCCTACCAGGGTCATGCCGAACGGCGAGTTCAGGTTCTCAAGGAACACCGTGCGGGTTTCAGCAATGCCGTCGTGATCGCTGTCGCGCAGCAGTGTAATGCGGTTGGGGCTGGGTACGCCGGCGCCGGCGCGGCCCATGACTTTCTTCATCACCCAGCCGCGGATGCCCTTGGCGTCGTCCGGCTTGGGTGGTGCGTTGGTCTCGGCCACCAGCACATCGCCGTTGGGCAGCACGTAGAGCCAGCGCGGATGGTCCAGGCCTTCGGCGAAAGCGGCTACTTGCAGGCCCTGGGCCGGAGTTGGCTTGGCGCCTTGGGGCCAGCCGACGGCTTCGGCGATGTTGACGGTAGGAATCAGGGTCTTGTTCGGCTCCGGCAGTTTCGGCGTCGGGCCGGTGCCGTCGGAAACCTGCAGGGTCGACGACTCGCCACAGGCGACGAGCCCGGCGGCGAGGGCGACGATCAGGAGATGAGGTGGCTTGAACATGCTGGCTTCCCTATGAATGCACGTGGTTATTCATAGAGAAGCGTAGACCCGGGATGGTTCAACCTGTGGCCATCCCGGAACCTTGTGGGTGGCGTCAGCCGTGGGCCTGCTTGAACAGCACGGCGATGCCTGGGTGATAGTGGCCGCTCTCGTTGCGCAACTTGCGGTAGGCATAGGGGAAATACCAGGCCACGGCGCAGGTGTTTTCCTTCTGCAAGTCGTCGAGCATGTCTTGCAACTCTTCTGGCGTGGCGCTCTGTTGGGCTTTTTGCGGCGCGACGAACAGGCAGCCCAGCTTCAGATCGCTGGCATAGCTGATGCGCTTGGCGTCACTGGCGGCTTCCGACAGCGGCTGGGTCAGGTTCAGGTTGCTGACCTTGGGCCAGCGCTGGGTGGCCTGGATGAAGGCGCGCTCTTCGGTGCTGGCGATGAACAGATCGGCGCTGACGTTGCGTTCGCCTTCTTCGTTCTGCTTGCGGGTCGGGGCGTTTTGCAGGGTGACCATCTCGGCCATCCACGCCGCAGCGGAAAGCAGGCCGAGGTTGGCGCGCTCATCGAACCAGTAAGGGGTGTCATTATCGCCACGCACTGCGTTGTAGCGGTCGATACAGTCGAACCAACGCTCCAGCATCGGACGCAGGAACTCCAGTTTCGGATTGCTGATGATCATGCCTTGCATGCCAGTTGCCCTCTTATTCTTGTGATATCGGGTCGTAATGTCTCTTTGATATCACTTGCCGTAGCCTGACACAAGATTGGCGCCACTTTATTGATCCGGGCCAATGTCCGGCGGCGGCTTTAATTGACGCTCCACCCCCAACCCTCTAACCTTCGCGGCTTGTTTCAGGTGCTTTGTGATCCCGATCGACAAAGTGAAACAGGGAAGCCGGTGAGTGCAGACAAACCCGGCGCTGCCCCCGCAACGGTAAATGAGTCAAGGTTGCCCACAAGCCACTGTGTCCAAGGACATGGGAAGGCGCGTAACCCGGCATACGCCGCTCATGAGCCCGGAGACCGGCCTGATCCATCCAACGGCATCACGGTGGGCGATGCCAGGCGCCTTGCCGTCGTTTTTTTGCCTGCCCGCCGTTTCAATCCCAACGGAGAGCTCCCCATGACCGATACGCCTGATCGCGACGAACGCCACCTGGCGCGCATGCTGCGCAAGAAAGCCGTGATCGACGAGCGCATCGCCAACGCCCCGAATGAATGCGGCCTGTTGCTGGTGCTGACCGGCAACGGCAAGGGCAAGAGCAGCTCGGCATTTGGCATGTTGGCGCGGGCCATGGGCCACGGTATGCAATGCGGTGTTGTGCAGTTCATCAAGGGCCGCAACAGTACCGGTGAAGAATTGTTTTTCCGCCGCTTCCCGGAGCAGGTGCGTTTTCATGTGATGGGCGAAGGCTTCACCTGGGAAACCCAGGACCGCCAGCGTGACATCGCCGCCGCCGAAGCGGCCTGGGCCGTCTCGCGGCAATTGCTCAGTGATCCGGCCACCGGCCTGGTGGTGCTTGATGAGCTGAACATCGCCCTCAAGCACGGGTACCTCGATCTTGATCAAGTCCTCAGCGATCTGCAGGCGCGTCCGCCGATGCAGCATGTGGTCGTGACCGGGCGCGGCGCCAAGCCTGAGATGATCGAGCTGGCCGACACCGTGACCGAAATGGGCATGATCAAGCACGCCTTCCAGGCCGGTATCAAGGCGCAGAAAGGCGTCGAACTGTGAGCGATGCCGTCATGACCCGCCGCCTTTGTCCGGCGGTGTTGATCGCCGCCCCTGCCTCGGGGCAGGGCAAGACCACTGTCACCGCCGCGTTGGCCCGATTGCATCGCAACCAGGGGCGCAAGGTACGTGTGTTCAAATGCGGCCCGGATTTTCTCGACCCGATGATCCTGGAGCGTGCCAGCGGCGCGCCGGTCTATCAGTTGGACATGTGGATGGTCGGCGAACAGGAAAGTCGCCGGCTGCTGTGGGAAGCCGCCGCCGATGCCGACCTGATCCTGATCGAAGGGGTGATGGGGTTGTTCGACGGCACGCCGTCCAGCGCCGATCTGGCGCGGCACTTCGGCGTGCCGGTGCTGGCGGTGATCGACGGCACGGCCATGGCCCAGACCTTCGGCGCCCTGGCCTTGGGCCTGGCGCGATATCAACCGGACCTGCCGTTCGCCGGAGTCCTGGCCAATCGGGTCGGCACCCTGCGCCACGCGCAATTGCTCGAAGGCAGCCTGACCGAAGGCCTGCGCTGGTACGGTGCGCTGTCGCGGGAAACCGGCATAGAATTGCCCAGCCGCCACCTCGGCCTGGTCCAGGCCAGCGAATTGAACGACCTGGACCTGCGCCTCGATGCTGCCGCCGATGCCTTGGCCGCCAGTTGTGAGGTCGCGTTGCCGCCCGCCGTCGAATTCGCGGCCCCTGAGGTGATCCAACCCGAGCCGTTGCTCGACGGTGTACGCATCGCCGTTGCCCGCGACGAGGCGTTTGCCTTCACCTACGGCGCCAGTCTCGATCTGCTGCGGGCCATGGGCGCGCAATTGCACTTCTTTTCGCCGATCCATGACACCGAACTGCCCGAGGCCGATAGTCTTTACCTGCCTGGCGGTTACCCCGAGCTGCATCACGTTGCGTTGGCCGAAAATGCGCCGATGCTGGCGGCGATCCGGGCTCACCATGCAGCCGGCAAGCCGTTGCTCGCCGAGTGTGGCGGCATGCTGTACCTGCTGGACTCATTGACCGACGTCGAAGGGACCCGTGCTGAACTGCTGGGTTTGCTGGCCGGTGAGGCGCAGATGCAAAAACGCCTGGCGGCCTTGGCGCTGCAATCGGTGGAACTGCCGGAAGGCACCCTGCGCGGGCACACTTATCATCATTCGTTGACCAGCACGGAGCTTGAGCCGATTGCCCGTGGGCACAGTCCCAACGGGGGACGCGGCGCAGAGGCGGTGTTTCGGGAGGGGCGGATGACGGCCTCCTATGTGCATTTTTACTTTCCTTCGAATCCGCGGGCGATTGCCGCGCTGTTTGCGCCAGACCTTGAGACCGCTATCGCGAGCAGGCTCGTTCCCACAGGGAACGGTGCACCTCAGACCAATGGAGAACCGCAAACTCAGGGTGAACAGCAGCCCAATGTGGGAGCGAGCCTGCTCGCGATGCGGCCATGACAGACACCGCCTTCTCCCAGGCCGAACGCGACGCCATCTACCGCGCCATCGCCGAGCGCCGCGACATGCGGCATTTCAGCGGCGGCACGGTCGAGCCGGCCCTGCTGCGCCGTCTGCTGGAAGCCGCGCACCAGGCGCCGAGCGTGGGCCTGATGCAACCGTGGCGCTTCATCCGCATCAGCGACCGCGCCCTGCGTGGCCAGATCCGCCAACTGGTGGAGCAAGAACGCATTCGTACCGCCGATGCCCTGGGCGAGCGCAGTGATGAATTCATGAAACTCAAGGTCGAAGGCATCAACGATTGCGCCGAAGTGCTGGTGGCGGCGTTGATGGACGACCGCGAGCGGCACATCTTCGGCCGGCGGACCCTGCCGGAAATGGACCTCGCCTCACTGTCCTGCGCGATCCAGAACCTATGGCTGGCCTCCCGTGCCGAAGGGCTGGGGATGGGCTGGGTGTCGCTGTTCGAGCCCCAGGCCCTGGCCGATCTGCTGGGCTTGCCCGCCGGCGCCAAGCCCCTGGCAATCCTGTGCCTGGGCCCGGTCGAAGGCTTCTACCCGGCGCCGATGCTCGCCTTGGAAGGCTGGGCGCAACCGCGTCCATTGCATGAACTGCTGTATGAAAACCGTTGGGGAGTCAGCCCATGAGTGTCGCCTTGCTCAGTGCCGCCGCAGTGGCGCTGGATGCGCTGCTGGGCGAGCCCCGGCGCTGGCATCCGCTGGTGGCATTCGGTGGCTTTGCCGATCGCATCGAACAACGTTTCAATGCCTGCGGACGCGGCTGGCGCAGCCATGGGGTGACTGCGTGGTTCATCGCCGTGGTGCCGTTGACCTTGCTGGCGACTGCCTTGTCCTGGGCGCCGATGGTGGGCTGGCTGGTGGAAATCCTTGCGCTGTATTGCGCTCTCGGCCTGCGCAGCCTGGGTGAGCATGTCGAACCCGTCGCCAGGGCGCTGCGCAGCGGCGATCTGAACGAGGCGCGCAAGCGGGTGGGCTATCTGGTCAGCCGCGAGACTGCCGAGCTGGACGAAACGGCGGTGGCCCGGGCCGCCACCGAGTCGGTGCTGGAAAATGGCAGCGATGCGGTGTTCGCCGCGCTGTTCTGGTTCGCCGTGGCGGGCGCGCCCGGCGTGGTGCTGTACCGCCTGAGCAACACCCTCGACGCGATGTGGGGCTATCGCAACGAACGCTTCGAGCGCTTCGGTTGGGCGGCGGCGAAGATCGATGACCTGCTTAACTATATTCCGGCGCGCCTCGTGGCATTGACCTACGCACTGCTGGGAAAAACCCGACTGGCCTTGAAGTGCTGGCGTAGCCAAGGCCCGACTTGGGACAGCCCGAACGCCGGGCCGGTCATGGCTGCCGGTGCCGGTGCGCTGGCTGTCGAGTTGGGCGGGGCGGCGGTTTATCACGGCGAACTGCACCAGCGTCCGCCGTTGGGCGAAGGCGTACCGGCAAGTGCCGATTCCATCGATCGTGGCTGGCAACTGGTGCAGCGCGGGGTATGGTTGTGGCTGCTGATCCTTTGCCTGGGAGCTGAGTTTTATGCTTGAGCACGGTGGCCGCTTGCGCAACGCAGCCTTGCAATACGCAATCGCTGAAGCCGACTGGCTCGACTTGTCCAGCGGCCTGGCGCCGTGGCCGTTCGACGTCCCGACGATTCCCCAGCGGGCCTGGGCGCGCCTGCCGGAAACCGATGACGGCCTGGAACAGGCCGCCTGCGATTACTACGGTGCATCCCAGGTGCTGCCGGTGGCCGGTTCGCAGATGGCGATCCAACTGTTGCCGCGTCTGCGGCGGGCCGGCAAGGTCGGCGTGCTGTCGCCGTGCTACGCCGAACACGCCGAAGCCTGGCGGCGCAGTGGTTACATCGTGCGCGAAGTGCTGGAAGCCGAAGTGGATTTCTTTCTCGACAACCTCGACGTGCTGGTGGTGGTCAACCCGAACAACCCCACGGGGCTGAGCCTGGACCCCGAGCGTCTGCTCGATTGGCATGCGCGCCTGGCCCAGCGCGGTGGTTGGTTGGTGGTGGATGAAGCCTTCATGGATGTCACGCCGCACCTGAGCCTGGCCGCCCAGGCCCATCAGGTCGGGCTGATTGTGTTGCGCTCGTTCGGCAAGTTTTTTGGCCTGGCCGGGGTGCGCCTGGGGTTTGTCCTGGCCGAGCGGCATTTGCTGCGGTTGCTTGCCGAACAGGTCGGGCCATGGGCCGTCAGCGGGCCGACCCGGGTGCTCGGCCAGGCTTGCCTGCTGGACACTGCCGCCCATGCCCGCCAGCGTCAACGGTGCGAAGAAACCAGCCAGCGTCTTTCGCGGCTATTGGAGCGCCACGGCTTCAAGCCCCACGGCGGTTGCGCACTGTTCCAATGGTTGGTCACCGAACGTGCTCACGAGCTTCACGATTTCATGGCCCGTCGCGGCATCCTGCTGCGGCTGTTTGCGAACAACAGCAGTCTGCGTTTCGGGCTGCCGGCCGATGACGCCCAATTCCAGCGTCTGGACCAAGCATTCGACGCCTACGCCAAGGACCACCCATGACCACTGTGATGGTGCAAGGCACCACCTCCGATGCCGGCAAAAGTACCCTGGTGACGGCGCTGTGCCGCTGGGTCCGGCGCCAGGGCGTCGGCGTAGTGCCGTTCAAACCGCAGAACATGGCCCTCAACAGTGCGGTAACGGCCGACGGTGGCGAGATCGGCCGTGCCCAGGCGGTGCAGGCCCAGGCCGCCGGGCTCGAACCTCACACTGACATGAACCCGGTGTTGCTCAAGCCCAACAGTGACACCGGCGCCCAGGTGATCATCCATGGCCGCGCCGTCACCACCATGAACGCCGTGGCCTATCACGATTACAAAGCCATCGCCATGCAAGCGGTGCTGGCCTCCCACGCCCGTTTGAGCGCCGCCTATCCGGTGGTGATGGTGGAAGGCGCGGGCTCGCCGGCCGAGATCAACCTGCGCGCTGGCGACATTGCCAACATGGGCTTTGCCGAGGCGGTGGACTGCCCGGTGCTGCTGATCGCCGACATCAATCGCGGCGGGGTGTTCGCCCATCTGGTCGGCACGCTGGAACTGCTGTCGCCCAGCGAGCAGGCGCGAGTCAAGGGCTTCATCATCAACCGCTTTCGCGGTGACATCGCCTTGCTGCAACCAGGCCTCGACTGGCTGGAGTCGCGCACCGGCAAACCGGTGATCGGCGTGTTGCCCTACGTCATGGATCTGCACCTGGAAGCCGAAGATGGCCTCGACCAGCGCCAGACCGACAAGGCCGAACAGGTGCTCAAGGTGGTGGTGCCGGTTTTGCCACGCATCAGCAATCACACCGACTTCGACCCGCTGCGCCTGCACCCCCAGGTCGATCTGCAATTCATCGGCCCCGGCCAGGCCATTCCGCCCGCCGACCTGATCATCCTGCCCGGTTCGAAAAGCGTGCGCAGCGACTTGGCCTATCTGCGCGCCAACGGCTGGGAAAACGCAATCCAACGTCATTTGCGCTATGGCGGAAAATTATTGGGCGTCTGCGGCGGTCTGCAGATGCTCGGCCAGCACGTCCACGACCCGTTGGGCCTTGAAGGTTCGGCGGGCTCCAGTGCCGGCCTGGGTTTGCTGGGCTTTGAAACGACGCTGGAGTGCGAGAAGCAACTGCGCAATGTGCGAGGACGGCTGACTCTGGAAGACGCCGAGGTCAGCGGCTATGAGATCCACGCGGGCGTGACCACAGGCCCAGCCTTGGAAAACCCAGCGGTGCGGTTGGACGATGGCCGTTGTGATGGCGCCCAGAGCCTAGACGGGCAGATTTTCGGCACCTACCTGCATGGATTGTTCGAATCGCCCGCGGCCTGCAGCGCGTTGTTGCGCTGGGCGGGGTTGCAGGAGGTGCAAACGGTGGATTACCACGGATTGCGCGAGCGGGACATCGAGCGGTTGGCGGATCTGGTGGAGCAGCATTTGGATGTTGGGGTCTTGCGTGAGCTTTGTGATATCTAGGTTGACTGTGCTGGCCCTATCGCGAGCAGGCTCGCTTCCACTGGGATCGCTGGTGAGCATGAATTTCAGATACACCCTGAGCCCATGTGGGAGCGAGCCTGCTCGCGATGAGGCCGGCAGCAACACAGCCTATTTGAAAGGTAAAACACCATGCTCCAACTCATCCTCGGCGGCGCCCGCTCCGGCAAAAGCCGCCTGGCAGAAAAACTCGCCACCGACAGCCAATTGCCCGTGACCTACATCGCCACCAGCCAACCCCTGGACGGCGAGATGAATGCCCGCGTCGCGCAGCACCGTGCCCGGCGCCCGGCGGAGTGGGCGTTGGTGGAAGAACCGCTGGCCCTGGCCCGAGTATTGCGAGAACACTCCGCACCTGGCCGCTGCCTGCTGGTCGACTGCCTGACCCTGTGGCTGACCAACCTGCTGATGCTCGACAACCCCGAACAACTGAACGCCGAACGCGAGGCCCTGCTGGACAGCCTCGCCGCGCTGCCCGGTGAAATCATTTTTGTCAGCAACGAAACCGGCATGGGCGTCGTGCCGCTGGGCGAGTTGACTCGCCGTTATGTCGATGAAGCCGGTTGGCTGCATCAAGCCTTGGCCGAACGTTGTCAGCGCGTCGTGCTGACCGTCGCCGGCCTGCCCCTGACTCTCAAAGGTACCGCGTTATGAATCACCGCTGGTGGCTGGACCCGTGCAAGCCTCTCGACACCCAGGCCTTGGAACAGGCTGCGGCCCGTCAGCAACAACTGACCAAACCGGCTGGCTCCCTTGGGCAGTTGGAAACGGTTGCGGTGCAATTGGCGGGGCTGCAAGGGCAGGTCAAGCCGCGCCTGGACGCCGTTTCCATCGCGATCTTCGCCGGTGACCACGGCGTGGTGGCCGAAGGTGTGTCGGCCTTCCCTCAGGAAGTCACCGGGCAGATGCTGCTCAACTTCGTCAGCGGCGGCGCGGCCATCAGCGTCCTGGCGCGGCAGTTGGGCGCCTCGCTGGAAGTGGTGGATCTGGGCACCGTAACGCCTTCGCTGGACCTGCCCGGCGTACGGCATCTGAATGTCGGCCCCGGCACTGCAAACTTCGTCCACGGCCCGGCGATGACCGAGGACCAAGGCGAGCAAGCCTTGCGGGCCGGGCGCGACAGTGTGGAGCGCGCTATCGCCGCCGGAACCCGATTGTTTATCGGCGGTGAAATGGGCATCGGCAACACCACGGCGGCCAGCGCCCTGGCCTGTGCCTTGCTCGATTGTCCGGTGGCCCATCTGGTCGGCCCCGGCACCGGCTTGGACGCAGCGGGCGTCAATCACAAAGCCCTGGTGATCGAGCGAGCGCTGGCGCTGCACGCAGCCCAGAACAACGACCCGTTGCAGACCCTGTTCAACCTCGGCGGTTTTGAGATTGCCGCGTTGGCTGGGGCCTACCTGGCCTGCGCCCAGCAGGGCGTCGCCGTGCTGGTGGACGGGTTCATTTGCAGCGTCGCCGCGCTGGTGGCGGTGCGCCTGAACCCCGCGTGCCGGCCATGGCTGCTGTTCAGCCATCGCGGCGCCGAGCCCGGCCATCGCCATCTGCTGGAAACCCTGGGCGCCGAACCGCTGCTCGACCTCGGCCTGCGCCTGGGCGAGGGCAGTGGCGCGGCGTTGGCCGTGCCGCTGTTGCGCCTGGCCTGTGACCTGCACGGGCAGATGGCGACATTTGCCGAAGCCGCCGTGGCGGATCGCCCGGCATGACCTTGCGCCTGGACCTGCTGCGCCACGGCGAAACCGAGTTGGGTGGCGGCCTGCGCGGCAGCCTCGACGACGCCCTGACCGCCAAGGGCTGGGAACAGATGCACGCGGCGGTCGCCCAAGGCGGGCCGTGGGATCGGCTGGTGAGTTCGCCGCTGCAACGGTGCGCCCGTTTCGCCGAGCAGCTCGGCGCCCGTCTTGGCGTACCGGTGCAACTGGACAAGGACCTGCAGGAACTGCATTTCGGTGCCTGGGAAGGTCGCAGCGCGGCGGCGTTGATGGAGACCGACGCCGACGCCCTGGGCCGGTTCTGGGCCGACCCTTACGGTTTCACGCCTCCCGACGGTGAGCCGGTACTGGCGTTCTCCAGCCGGGTGCTGGCCGCCATCGAACGCTTGCACAGCGCCTATGCCGGCCAGCGGGTCCTGCTGGTCAGCCACGGTGGCGTGATGCGCTTGCTGCTGGCCCAGGCCCGGGGCCTGCCGCGCGAGCAACTGCTGAATGTCGAGGTCGGCCACGGTGCTTTGCTCGCCCTGCGGGTGACGTCCGGCCCGACCCTGACGGAAGAGGCCTGAGCCGATGCTGCCGTTCTGGATCGCCCTGCAGTTTCTCAGCAGCCTGCCGGTGCGCCTGCCGGGCATGCCCGAGCCTGAACAATTGGGCCGCTCATTGCTGTTCTATCCGTTGGTGGGGCTGCTATTCGGTGGCTTGTTGTGGCTACTCAATACCGCGCTCCTCGGCGCACCGCCACTGCTCCATGCTGCGTTGTTGCTGACGGCGTGGGTCCTGCTCAGCGGCGGTTTGCACTTGGATGGCCTGGCCGACAGCGCCGATGCCTGGCTCGGCGGCTTCGGCGACCGTGAACGCACCTTGCTGATCATGAAAGACCCACGCAGTGGACCGATTGCGGTCGTCACCCTGGTGTTGGTGTTGTTGCTCAAATTTACCGCGCTGCTGGCGTTGGTCGAGCAAGGGCAGGGCGTGATGTTGATCATCGTCCCGGTACTGGGACGCGGGGCGTTGCTCGCGCTGTTCCTGACCACGCCTTACGTGCGTGCCGGCGGGTTGGGGCTGGCGTTGGCCGATCATCTGCCACGGCGTGCTGGGTGGCGGGTGTTAGCAGGGGGCGCGTTGGGCTGCGTGTTGGTGGCGGGGTGGAGTGGGATACCCGCGCTGGTGGTTGCCGTGGGGGTGTTTGTTGGCTTTCGGCGGATGATGCTGCGCAGGCTCGGGGGATGTACCGGGGATACGGCTGGGGCGCTGCTTGAATTGCTGGAGATGGCGGTGTTGGTCGCAATTGTGTTGGTCTGACAGGGTCTACGAGGACACTGTGCGTAAGAACACCTGTCAACTCTGACAGTTTCGTCGTAATCGAAAAAAGCGCTTACTTCGTTCAAGTGCAGAACGACGGGAAGCGTCTGGGTAGTGCCCGCTAATAATCGGTCTGCTTTTCGAACTGAAGCGCCATGGACGTCCATGGCGCAAAGTATGAATACGGAGAGCGATAACATGGCTGATTCAGATAAAAAAGAGCAGTCGGCTTCATCAAATGAGAGCGGAGCCGGCGGGCCCGCGCCTTTTGTGATACAGGATCCGGTTGTGGAGCCTCCTCCGTTAGCGGGCTTGCCACTAGGGCTTATCCGCAGGTCAGACCTGGATAACGGTCTGACGACAACAATCCAGACGTGGGGCAACGAGATACCGGAGGATTTTAAGGAGTATTTCCGGCTGCAGATTGCAAGAGGGACGAGTAACGAATGGGATTTGGTACAGGAGCATGAGGTCGCAGGGGGCGCTGACTGGGTGCCGCTGGTGTTCACTATCCCCAGTGCTTTCCTGTTGGACCCGGAGCACGAGGG
Organism: Pseudomonas sp. SMN5; assembly: GCF_052041925.1. Taxonomy (NCBI): domain Bacteria; kingdom Pseudomonadati; phylum Pseudomonadota; class Gammaproteobacteria; order Pseudomonadales; family Pseudomonadaceae; genus Pseudomonas; species Pseudomonas sp. SMN5. The sequence continues at coordinate 54,089 of NZ_JBKGGX010000017.1, read as the reverse complement.
CACTTTCAGTCTGCGCTACGAGCACGAGAACTTAGGCGGGGTTTTCGATCGGTCCGGACGCGCTTACATCCACATCGATAAGACTCCTCCAGGCGGTACGCTTCCTCCAGACCCAATGACATTCACATTCGTGCCGCCTATTACCGATGATACGTTTGGCACGGATGACTATCTGGAAGCGACAATACCGCCCTGGACTGGCGATCAAAAGGACGTGTTAATCGCGTTCGGCTGGATAAAAGGAGAATTGCCCGAAGACCCTGCTGATATCGACCTCATCGTTCAGCCTATTGATCCTGCGGTCAGCAGGGTAATACAGATTCCCAAGAGCAAGTTCATCGAGGCCGGGGACGGCAGGTGTTGCGGTGGCTATGTACTGATCGACAAGGCCGGTAACCCTAGCCCTCTGTCGAAATATGAACTGATCTCGGTCGCGCTCGATCCGTGGCCTGTTCCACCACTGGATGAGCCCACGGCTGCGGATGCCACGGGTGGAGAGCTCATTCGTTCGGATGTTGTCGATGGGAACGTGCTGGTCAATGTGCCTTACGTCGACAAGGGCAAGAACACCGATATCGTTGTCGTCAAATGGAACACTAAGGAAATCACCCCGGGTACGCCTTTAGGGAGCAACCCTGCGAGCGGGACCAACATTCCCGTGCCTTGGTCGACTATCTGGGAAGAATACGGCAGCACTACGACTGGCGTGGTGCCCACACCACTGTCCTACACGGTGTTTCGAGGGGTAGAGCCCTTTCCATCAGACGTAGCAACCGTACGGTGCAACTTCTCCACCACCGGGCCGGAAGACCCGGATCCGGAACCTGGCAACGATCTATTGGAGCCGGTCACGGTGGTAGGGCTCTCGGGCGTTGACAATGTGCTGGTGCCTAGCGACGAAGATCAAGATATCTTCGCCTATATCAAACTGGTTGCACCGCTGGTCGATGATGACACTTATCAAGTCCTATGGAATGGCACCCCCATCGGCTCCCCCTATGTGATCGATGTCAATAATGATTCGGCTGGGGACGTCATTGAGATTCCACTCGATTGGGACACCATCCGCCTCGAAGGCCCCAGCGCGGCCATGCCGGTCTGGTACAAGTTAACCAACGCGAGCCACGTCAACCCGGGAGAGCCGAAGGAACGCACCCCAGTCCAGATTGACTTCCTGGTTAGCCAACTGCCGCCGGCCATCCCTCAGCATGTGCATCCAACCAATGGTTTAGTGAACTGTGATTCACTGCGCTGGAATGCGGCTGGAACAAGCTACGGCATCGAATATCTGATTCCGCCGAGTCCCTATCTGAAGGCAGGCGACGATGTCGCAGTGCAATGGAACGGTTATACGAACTTTGCGAACCCGGTGCTGGTACCCGGCGCAAATAAAACTCACACATTCACGAATATTACCGAGGAGCAGGCCACTAACGGGATTATCTGGCTCATCGAACCTTATGCCACCCATCTCCTGCCTGTCTGGCAGAGCAATTCCCAGATAGGAAAAGGCGAAGTGAGCTATACGATTCCAGGGAAACCCGTTGTAGCAACGCCTACGGCTGACAGGATAGTGTTATCGCAGGGCGAAGGTACCTGCAACGTCCCAACGATGCCGACCCCTTGAGATGCAGTTATCCAACTGATGCCAGTCACCCAGACCGGGACGTCTGGTTGACTGGCATCAGGAAAAGTTAGGCTCGTTCCTATGATTGGGTTCATCGGTTGTGCAGATAAATTCAGAAAAGTCCTACATACCACGGAATCGACGATCTGTAGCCTGCGCGACCTTCTGTATCCCATTCGCCACAGGGTGCCTGTATGTCCACGCCTAAACCTTTCAAGCTGCGTCCGCTGTTCCGAGCCTTGAAGCTGTTGTCCATCCCACCTCTGGTGCTATTCGCAGAGGTAGGGTACGGGCGGGTCCTCATTCCGGGTGAAGTCGTGGATATCGACAGCACCACCCCAACCGATAACTATGTCTTGAATGGCGAGTCGACATTGAACGCCAATGGCGCCCAGACGCGCGATATTACCGTCAACAATTCCACCCTGAACCTCGACGGTACCAGCGTCCAGGCAACGAGCGCCAATGGCGTTCAACTGAACGCCGGTCGTGCAAACATCAGCAGCAGTCAGATCACCAGCGACCGGATCGGTCTGGCGGTCAGTCGTGACTCCGCAGCTACTCAGGGATCCACCGCGACGGTGAGCGACAGCACCATCACCGGCGCAACGACCGGTGTTTCGGTCACCGGCCTGAGTGAGCTGACACTGGTGCGCTCGACCGTTATGGGCACGGGTGCCAATGCGGCCGGCCTGCGGATGTTCGGCGGAACCGCCACGGTCAGCGACAGCACTATCTCGGGTGTAAGGAACGGTATTGAAATCGGTGGTGATGCCAGCGTGAGCGATCCCTCCACGTTGAACCTGGACGGCACTCATGTCGAAGGCCTGAATGGTTCGGCCATCGTCGTCGATACCTTGGGGTTGGGGGCAAGCGCCGCCAATATTTCAGTGGTCAACGGCTCCACGCTGTCGGCCAGCAACGGCATTCTGATGGACGTTCGCCGTGGCGCCGAGGGCAATTTGGGCGTCAGCGGCAGCACGCTGGTGGGCGATATCGTCGCGGACGACAGCAGTACCGCCAATGTGCTTCTGGAAAACGCCGCGACCTTGACCGGGAACCTGCAGAACGTGACGGACCTGGGCATCAACAGCAATGCCCGTTGGGTCATGGTCGGTGACGGCGAGGTCAAGAACCTGGTCATGAATGGCGGCGCCATCCAGTTCGGCAATCCGGGCGAATTCTTCAAGTTGAACGTAGAGACCCTGTCCGGCGATGGCGGCACGTTCTACATGCACACCGATTTCAAGACCGGTCAGGTCGACACCCTGACGGTGGCCGGCAACGCCACCGGCGACCACACCATCGCCATGGACTCCAGCGGTTCCGAACCGGTGGGTGCCGGGGCGATCCCGGTGGTCCATATCGGCGGCGGCGACGCGACCTTCACCTTGGCTGGTGGCGAAGTGGACCTAGGGGCCTATTCATACGACCTGATCCAGCAGGGCAGCAACGACTGGTACCTCAACACCGCCTCACGCACGATCAGCCCCGGCACCCGTTCGGTCATCGCGCTGTCCAACGCCATGCCGACCGCCTGGTATGGCGAGCTCAGCACCTTGCGCAGCCGTATGGGTGAAGTGCGCATGGATCATGGCAAGGCCGGCGGCTGGATTCGTGCCTACGGTAACAAGTTCAATGTCAGTGAAAGTGCCGGCGTCGCCTACAAGCAGGTCCAGCAGGGCTTGTCGTTTGGTGCGGATGCGCCGTTGCCGGTGGGTGACGGACAATGGCTGGTGGGCGTGCTGGGTGGCTACAGCAAATCTGACCTGGACATGAGCCGTGGCACCAGCGCAACGATCGACAGCTACTACCTCGGTGCCTACACCACCTGGCTGGATGAGCAGAGCGGCTACTACTTCGACGGTGTGCTCAAGTTCAACCGGTTCCAGAACGAGTCTGACGTGCAACTTAGCGACGGCAAGAAAACCAAGGGTGACTACGCCAGCAATGCCGTCGGGACCTCCCTGGAGTTCGGTCGTCATATCAAGCTGGCTGACGACTATTTCGTCGAGCCGTTTACCCAATTGTCCGGCGTGATCATCGAGGGCAAGGACTACGAACTGGATAACGGTCTCTCGGCAGAAGGCAGTCGCACGCACTCGCTGATGGCCAAGGCGGGCGCGACCGTCGGGCGCAACTTCATCTGGGATGACAAGACCGTGCAGCCTTACTTGCGCGCCGCGTATGTGCACGAGTTTGCCAACAATAACGACGTGAAGGTCAACGACAACACGTTCAATAACGACCTGTCGGGTTCCCGGGGTGAGCTGGGCGCAGGTGTTGCCATGACACTGACCGACAAGGTCTCGATTCATGCCGATTTCGATTACAGCAACGGCAACAAGATCGAACAACCGTGGGGTGCCAACTTGGGTGTGCGCTATCTCTGGTAGTGCTCGCTGAGCAGGCAAGCATGTCGAACGCCGTTCCGGCATCGCCCCTTCGCGGCATTCGAGTGTTCATCAGGATTTTGCCTCCCGGCCATGTCCGGGGGGTTGATAATCAGCAAAGGAGAACATGAAAATGTCATCGACCAAGTCCGATCTGCTCCCTCCTACCATGACGGCCCCTTGGACACGGCCGATGCCTTTGGCGGATGTTCCCGGTGGCGAGCACAACCTGCTGCATCGTTCAGCCTGGAGCGACCCGGCCAACCCTTTGAGGGTCGAATTCAAACCCTGGTATGACGACCCCCCGCCAGCGGGAACCGAGCGAGTCGATGTTTTTCTGGACGATGATGAAAGCAATATCATAGGGTCCGAGCAGTGGACCTTGCCTATGGATCCGGGCGATTACTTCGTCGAGATCAGTGCCGACAGATTACCTTCCGGCGAGCATACCCTCAGCTTCATCATGACCAACTTCGCTGACGTGTCGGCGCGATCGTTTCCCTTCACCGTGACCGTCGATAAGTCCCCACCAGTGCTGGCTTCTGACAGCAAATTGGTTTTCCCTCCCGAAGTCCTGCCTCCCAACAAGCTCACCGCCCGCTATCTGGAACAGAACGGCGATGCAGTAACAGCTGCTTTACCCCGATATACCGACCCTCGACCCTGGGATCGAATTACCTGGTTCTGGGGCAACAGCCCGGGCACCCAGGATCAGGGTGGTATCGTCGAACTCACCGACCAGAACTACGCTGATCCCGTAGTGATCACAATTCAGGCGGATCTGATACAGAATCGGGGCGATGGCTGGCGCTACGTGTGGTATCAGGCGCAGGATCGTGCAGGTAACCTGAGCCTGCGTTCCGAGCCGGTTGAGCTCGATGTGGCCGCCACGCCTATCCCGCGCACCTTGCCGCCTTCTTCGGTCAAGCAAGCCCAGGGTGGCGCCTCGAGTGGCGTATTGAGACCGCTCGATGCGGTCAATGGCGTGACGGTCGTCATTCCGCCAGAGGCGGTCATCTACGATGGGGAGGGCGTGTTCGTACAGTGGGCCGAGCCGGGTACGGTCGGCGCATTTCGTACCGACATTCCGGATCCAGCAGGGTCGCGGGACTACAAGATTCCCAAAGACAAGATCGCTCAACACCTGGGCAAGACAATCCCGGTGAACTATGAAGTGTTCGAGCCCGGCATTGCCGAGCCGCACAGGTCGAACACCTACAGTTTGCGCTTCGAGGAGTTGACAGGCTTGCCTACGGTGCAATGCGACAAGGTTTCGGGCGGCAAGTTGAGCCTGGCGAGCATTGCAAATGGAGGGTATGCCAATTTCACCCTTGAACGCTGGAGCTTCATGGCCACCGACCAGTTCCTGACGATCGAGGTCAGGGGGGTGGACAGCAGCAATCAGCTGGTGAGGATTCCGGTGCTGACGGAATTCCCGGTGCCGGAGGTGACCCAGACCCTACCCGCCGGGCGAATCTCGAAGACCGACCTGCAACGTCTGAAGATCGGCAATGCGCTAGACGTGCGGGTGAGTGTGAGTTTCGATGCCAGGCAGACTTGGAAGACTTTTCCGACGTTGACGCCGACGTTGATTGCTTGAGGTTTCGGATCGGAGGATGCCCAAGACTTCGGCGGCAAAACATTGTTTTGTCACCGAAGTCCATAGGATAGGTTTCATCGGCGGACTTGTGACTTAATCATCACGTCATGAATGAATTTCCCCGCTCTGTGCTGTTGAGATATTGGGATATGGCGGTTAAATTTCCACGCATTGGCTTTGTTCCTTATTTCTTGCACATAGCTCTTCGCATCCGCTGTTACGTATCGATATTTTGGGGGGCTGAGAATATTTGCGTTGCCGGAACTGGCAGCATTCAAGTTGCCAGGGGTAGCGGCAGCACTTCTAGTATCGATAAGTCTAGCTCTAGGAATTGTGATAGTGGGAGCATTTGTCGGAACAGCAGCTGGAGCCGCAGATGGAGCCGTTGGCGGACGTGCAGGTGCTGCTTGCGGAGTCGCTCTCGCTACAGGTTTTGCGTTGACCATGTTCGATGATTGGGTAAACCTGTTGGGTACTAACCCGCTGACCGGTTTGGGCCTAGTGGCCATTCGGTATATCGACTTGACTCCGTTGTAGGATCCCTGGGCGATAAGTGGGATCGACGCTACCATGCCCGCATACCCCAGATATTGCCCCCATTTCCCCGCCTCCTCATTCTGACCGGCGACTGCCACTGCACTGGAGATTGTCGAGCCGGCTGTGAGTGCGGTTGCAGTCAGCGCCAGGGCGAACGCAATTGAGGTGGGGCCTGAAGCGCCCAATGTGGCAACAGTCGAAATGACCCCAACGACAACAAACACGGCGCCTATCGCCACGGAAATCCAGCCTTCCAAACTGCTACCGCTCGACGACGGGGGAGTAGTATCCTCGTCCGGCCGTCGCAACCTGCCACCCCAGCCGATCGCCTCGTGCCCGGTGGGGTCACGCAGGGCAATCGGGTTGCCCAGGCAGTAGGTATAAGGATTCACCCCGCCGCTGCCAAACGGGCTGAGGGAGTCCGGACTGTGGAAGCGCATCAGGTTCGGGTTGTAGGCCCTGTAACCCTGGCCGAGCATGTACCAGCCATTGGCTTGTTCCCGGATTTCACCGTTGAACGCCAGCAGGCTTCTCAGGGGGGCGTCACTGTGGCGTTCCCCGTACGCGTTGTAGACGGCTGTGCGCAGGTCGCGTTGCCGGCTTTCACCAATGACACTTTGGTTCGGGTCGGTGAGCAGCAGCAAGGTCTGTGAATCGTCTGCGGCCTGTTGCCCCAAGGGGCCGTCGGTGTGATAGAGAAAGTGGGTCTGCTGGCCATCCTGGTCGACACTGCTCAGCTGTTCGTCCTGATAGAAGCGCAAGACTTCACCTTCATTGCCTTGTTTCGACGTGAGCAAATGATCATGACTGTCGTAACGGTACTGGCTCACGACCTGGCCCGCGGAGCTTTCGACACCCACCAGGCGGCTCTGGCTGTCATAGATCAAGCGTTGACCGCGCTCGTCATTGAGTTGGCAACCGTTGGGGTCGTAGCTGAAAGTCGGATTCCCGGTCGCTCTTGCCGGCGTGTACGTGATGCCCTGTAGCTGGCAGGGGTTAGCGTCTGCGTAGGTGAATATTGCCCGTTCGGTTGAAGCATCGGCGAATGTCGTCAGGACGAGCTTGATATTGTCCAAGGCATCGAACGCGAAGACTTGTCTGGTGATCTCCCTCCCTCCGTTGTCCCTGGGTAATGTGGTGCCCTCGCACTCGTGTTTGACCAGTCGCCCTCGGGGGTCATAGCCAAACGTCTCCTTGAGCAGGTTGACCCCTTCCTGCTGCAGGTGCCGACTTTCCAACAAGCCGTCGACCTGCCAGGTTTGCGTCTGAGTGTAGGGTGGCAATTGGTTCAAGGTCAGCGTGCGCAGTACTTCACGACCTTGATCGTCATACTGTAATTGCGTCACCAGCGTGCTGTCCGCTGCCACGTCCGTCGTGGTGGTGCAAAAGAGCTGGCCCAAGCTGTTGTATTCGAACGCGGAGTGGAGTTGGCCCTGGCTGATGTTACTCACTCGCCCGGCTTCGTCGTAGTCATAGACGGTGTCCAGCCCGGCGCTATGCGTTTGTTTCAATTCGGTGCGCTTGAGCGGACGGCCTTGCATGGAACTCGCATGCAGGGTCTCCCAGGCAGTGTTTCGACTGTCGACCCAACGCTCGACGCGCAATTGATTGGCGGTGTTGTATTCGTATTCGCGGCGCCCCTGTTCGTTACGTGCCTGGGTCAGGCGCGAGCTGACCGAGTGGTAAGTGAAGCCCGTGTTTTCATCCGGAGCGCTGCTGCTGATGGGCTGATCGGAGAGGGCCAGGTTGTAGTTGTACTCGATGGTATCGTTAGCTGGCGTGATCCTGGTCTTCACCTGTATCTGGCCAGCGTCATAAGTGTAGCGCTCCGTGCGCGTGCCGATCGTAGTCCGGGTCAGGCGTCCCAAGCCATCGAACGCCTGGGTGCCCACGCTTGTTTCGTCTGCGCCATCACCGCTGACGCGCAGGTCCACCGGCAACTCCAAGGTGCTGTGGGCTGCATAGGTGCGCTTGACGATACTGTCGTCGGGCAGCGTGCTGCTGATCAGGCGCGACCAGGCGTCATAGACGAACTCAGTGGTGTATTTCGCGGCATCCGTGTGTTGGGTGCAGCGGCCCAGGCCGTCATAGAGGTAGGTTTCGGTCGCCATTTCCTCCTCGGCTGCATCCAGGGTCTGGACCTGCGTGGGCTTGCCGAATGGGTTGAGCCAGGTCTCGCTCAGGCCGCTTATCATGGGGGATGGTCCGGGGCTCTGGATCCAGTTGCGCTGGATCGGTCCCTGGGACTCCGGTGTCCCGATCGGGTCCAGGCTTTGATGGACCTCGACTCCGTCGGGACCCACCACGTAGCTTTGCTGTGCCCAGTCGTCATAGTAGAACGTGCTCTTGAGCGCCCGCGATTCTCCGTCCAGCCAGTCATACTCGGTTTCTTCAGCCAACTCTCCCCAGGCGTTATAGATGGCCGCATAGGTTTGGCGGATCCTGCTCGAGTCGGCGCTATCGAGATGATCGCTCTCTTGGAAAATCAAACGGCCCAATCCATCGAGCACGCTGCGTGTCTTGATTCTCCTGGCGTCAATGCTCACATGCTCCGCCTGTTGCCCATGCGTGGAGCTGAGGATGTATTCATAATCGCGGGCGGCCGTGAAGGCAGTGTTCGGGGCGACGACTTCCCTCGTCACTCGATTCAGGATGTCATAGTAATAATGGGTTTCCACGCCGTCTTCGTGAGTCGATAATTCTTGCGAAGTGAGCCGCGAATTTTGTCGGACGATGGTTTTGCTAGCGTCATCGAACGTCGTGCTCAGCGTTTCCGTGGTTTGCAGCACGGGTACGCCGAACTGAGGGCTGTCGAATTTACTGTAGTCATAATCGACCCGGGTGGAATAGCCATTCAAGGTCGTCGTCTGATGGCAAACGCGCCCATGCAGGAACGCATCGGTCGGGTCGTTGATATGCTCGAAAAGTGTTTTTTCCAGTTCGGTTTCGGTGGTCCCGAGCTGCACCAGCATCTGGCTTTCGAGCGTGAGCCATCTCTTTAACGGTAGGTCTTGCGACGTGCTGTCGCCTACTTGCGACAACTCTTTATAGCGATAACGAGTGCTCAGCGTCGGGGCTTGGCCATTAGGTGACGGAGCGGGGGTAACGGTTTGCTCCTTGAGGTTGCGTACAAAACCCTCGGGGTCGGCTGGACAGCCGTCGTCACCCAAGGCGGAGTACCAGATGTTGGTTTCAATAACGCCGTCGGCTCGGACCTTCACCCGCAGGTTGCCAAACGTGTCATAAGTGCTGCTGACGGTTTCGCTGCGCCGGCGGTTCGGGTTGTTGAGCAGCGACCAGCTGGTTTTCACTGTCTTGGGTAGTTGGCAGTATTTGGGTTGCTGATCGAACTCGGCGTTCGGCGTCAGGTAATACGTGGTTTCGACCGTCTCGACATTATTGTTCTGAGTAGTCGTTTCGCGGGTCAGCAAATGGAACTGGTTGAACTTGCGCTCGATTTTTCGCACCGGACGCGGTTCCGGTTCCGCATCACCCTGGACCCACAGGGTTTCGATGCACACGTATTCGTAGGTGCCAATGTATTTGTAGAGATTGTCCAGGCCGTTATCTTCCCAGGACATGCGTAGGCCGCCGCCCAGGAAGTTCTTCTCGCTTTCCCCGGGGTCTTCACTTTTGTAGGTGTAACGGACATCGACCTGCGGCTGGTCGAAGCCCGGGTCAGTGAGGTGCCGGGTCACCCGGGGCAACGGTGTGCGGCCGCTGTTGTCCGGGAACTGGTGGCCGTCGTCCTGATAAAAGATTTCCTCTCGTCCGCCGGTGGGCGTTTCCACCCAGGTAATGCACAGATGATCGCGGATACGGTTGTAGCCAAAACGCCAGGATGCTTCGTTCTCCGTCGGCAGGCTGATACGGCTGACATATTTATCGGAACCTTCCAAAGTCATGGCAAAGCGCCCCAGCGGGGCGCTATCGGGCCCGGCCGACGGCTGCAGCAATACTTCAATGAACGTGCTCTCACGGTTGACCGTCAGCAGGGTCTGCTCCGTGTCATCCTTGACCCACGCCAGTATCTGGTAAGTGCCGCTAAACGGCGCGTAGCCGAGCGTGACCTTGTGCCCGACGGGTGAGCGAATCTCAACGGGCAAGGCCACCGCGTTCTGTGAGCTGCCCATCACTTCGAGTATCTCGACCAAGCCGGACTTATGCACGACCCGGTAATGGCTGTCGTCCTCTTGGTAGAAATGAAAACTGTCGAGTTTTTTTTCCTTCATCACCAGCTGACCGCTGTCGGTGTCGCTGCCGGTGACCTTGAAGGTCTCCCCCGTGCTCAGGGCCAGGACCTGATTGGCGGGGGTGTATTGCGACAACTGCAGGTTCCAGCCAAAACCGTAGCCACTGTCTTCGGTATTCAGCGAGCTGTACGCCAGCGCCAAGGCAAAACCAGGGCCACGTAAATCATTGGTTTGGACTTCGGGGAAGTTAATCGCTATCGAGTAGAGACCGGTGCGAGGATCCACACCATTCTTTACAGAGCTCATGAAGTTAAGCGCATTGGAATGCAGCGAGCTGGCGACGGACATTGATATGCACCTCATCGAGGATAAAAAAAAACGCCGGTCACAATGCAGTCGGACATAAACAATGCCAGCGCCGACTACCGCTGACAGCGGACTCCAGGAAATAAATACCGACTTTAGGCAAGACAGTAACAGCTCGAATAACGCCCGGTAACCTAACAGTTCTGATAGTAGGCAGATCGATGGGCCAGGCGTAAAACGAAGCAAACACGATTGATGCGACAGCGAAGTACCTGGCCATCATCAATACAGACTTGTCGCTCGTCGGAGTTCAAATGGTGGGTAAACAATCCGGGGTGTTGCTGCCTGTTGCGCAATTCAAGGAATCCCATGATTGCGATGTGGACCTGTCGTTGATAGTGGGTACTGGTGCGACCGTGGTAGCGCCGCCTTACCAGGCGATGTCGGTGGGCGACAAGGTGAAGCTCAGACTGAAAAGATTTTTTGATGGCGGTTTTCCATGGGAGGACTATACCGGCGAAAAAGTCCTGGCCCGACCCGACATCGGGCGACCCGTGCAATGGACAGTGCCCCTCAGCGAGCTGCAAATCATTGAAGATGGCTCCGCGCTGATGAGCTACAGCATCGTCTACGCTACCCCGACAGTGCCCACCGAGTCGCGGGAACAGGCGCTGCGTATCGTTACGCCACAGGCCCCGTTTTTGCCGGCTCCGCGAATCAAGGATTTTACCGGCGACATGCTGGACCCTGAGGCGTACCCCGATGGCCTGGTGTTGGTCATCGAGGTTTACCCCGACATCCAGGTGGGTGACGACGTGGTGTTGTACGCCTGGGGTGATCCACGGGCTGTGAAGACGGTGCGCGTCGATCAGTCAACGATCGATAGCCAGTTACTCGAACCCAGCGTTGACTATGACTGGCTGACGGCCAACAACGGCAAAACGGTGGAACTGATCTATCAGTATGCCCGGGAGGGAAATGCCGGCACATCCATGCCGTTGTCACTGATGTTACGCAGGCCCCTGCACCTGCCACACCCCATTATCGATAATGTGGTATGGGACGGTGAGGACGACGAATATCGAGGTTATCTCCTGGCCGCATCCCTCACGGGCGGAGTTGATATCGACGTCCCGGAAGAAGCGGTGATCGGTAACGACGACCAGGTTCAAATGCACTGGGAAGGCTATGGCAATACCGGCAGTCATATCGCTGATCCTACGGCTGGTAACCCGAGGCGTTTCAAAATCCCCCCGCGCGCTGTGCCGGCAAACATGGGCAAGCGTCTGGACGTTTTTTATAAAGTCACACCACCGGGAGAGCAGCCGTATACGTCCGGGGTTTTCGACCTGGAAATCAAGGACATCGAGAGAGGATGGCCGGTTCTGCAGATCAGCGCCCCTCCTTCTTCGGGAAATAGAATTTCCTTGGCTACAGTAACGGAGAATGGCGTGACCTTTCGCTTGGGGTCATGGATGTTCATGGCAGCGGGCCAACGGGTGAAGATACATGCCAATGGGGTTCTGCCTGGAGGTGGAGAAGAAGCGATAGATCTTCGCGCAGGCGATGAGGAAGTCGTCACCCAGGACGAATATAACGCAGGCGAGCTATTCGCGACGCTGCCGCGTTCCTTTCTTGAAAGATTACAACTTGGTAACCAGTTCGATGTGTTCGTCATGACCAGTTTTGACGAGGGTTTTACCTATAAAAGCTTTCCCTTGATATCCCCGCAGCTGATCGAATAGCGCGGCGGGTTGTTACTCAATTGAATGAGGACGGAATTATGTCAGGTAATTCGCTCGATTCATTGCTCGCCTGGATGAAAGAGACTTCGCGGTTGCTCGACTGGGGAATGATTGTTGCCCTGGAACGGAACAAGGCGAATTTATTGATGCGCCAGGAATATATACGTCGCTTTGACAGTGGAAGCTATTTGCCTCCGATCAGGGGCGAAGTGCCGATGGTCGAAAATCAATGGCTGGAGCTTATCAACGATTTTGTAATGGATGTTCCGTTGTTGTCATTCGAAAATGCCGATCTGAATGATTCCAAAGCCATGTTGTCCATGGCCGTCGTAGGCGGGAGCCAATTGACGTTAAAACGGGAGAGCGTCGGTTGGAAGGCGCAAAAAGTAGATGAGATCGATCCGCTGCAAGGGCCGAAGTTGTTTTTGGATTTACTGCTTAATCAGGTGCCGGGCGATGTGGAAGACGACGGGCGCATCATACTTGATTTAAGCAAGAGCGATCAGTTCAGATTGACCTTTGGCCAAACGGCAGAAGAACAGCGATTGGGCGGAAATTTTTTCCGGGACTTATTCAACGAACTGCCCGCGGAACAACGTATTTGGCCGTTGGGCCGGATCGAACGTGGAACCAGCGAACTGATGCGGCCGCAGTCATTTGCTCTGCGTACCCAAGCGAGCGGAGTGGCGGCCCGGGATCCGCGCTCATCCGAGCACGGCAACGGCGCTATTCTGGCTCTTGTGCGTATGGAGGGTAGTGAGGAAGGTGACTACCCCGGAACGAATTTCAAGTATTTGATTCCAGATGATGCTGGTAAGGACTACTCGGCCACAGTGTTATTTGACTGGAAACGTTTATCGCCCATTCTGGGGTGGCAGCAAAAGCTGATTGATGCAGTGAAGCAATTATTTGGCACTGATGACCTGGAATATGTCTATAACGATAATCGGCTTGAATCAGTGACCTTAAAAAGTGGGAAGATCAGTGTGGGTGCAGATGCCGAGTATGTGTATAACCTGGTGGCCATGGACAGGCCGGTTGTTGTGATTGTGAAGCGAAAAGTCTCCTCCGTTTATGCAAATGGCACTCAGCCCTTTACATTGACTTTTGATCTGCGTGGGGCTTCCATGCGTTGGGAGTCGGAGTGTGTCGAAGATCTAAAGATGTACTACGAGGAGGCTGGGCCTTTTGATATTGGGATGTCTGTACTCTACAAATTGGAGGCTGCATTTGAGTTGGTGGATGTCACCGACAGCAATGGCGCTATGGAGCCAGTCCTGAAACCTGTCGTTTTCGATCTATCCGTAGAGCCATTACCTAAAGAACCAACTGGGCAGGGAAATGGCGCTCCTGGAGCGGGCAAAGATATTGCAGATCTACTGATAGCGCTGGTAGTCGTTATCTTGGTAAAAGCACTTGAAACGCTGCACACTAGCGCAGGTATAGCCTTAGTCCGGGCTGCACTATACCTCCAGTTTCGTTTACAGATCTCGGTCAAACCTCTTATCGAATCCATTATCAAGATGAATTTCGGGCGGGCAATAGAACCCATCCATATCCGCTCGCCTAACGATATCGGTTACTTCGGTCGCGTTGACCCAACCCAGACTTCCTTCGTGATCAGCCCGATCCAGCCGCTGATGTCGCAGGATGATACCCAGCAATTCGTCACCACCCCTGTCATCAGCAGGGTGCGGTGGAACGTGGAAAATTTGGCTGAAGACGCCAGCGATCCGGGATCCATCAGTACCGATGGCTTATATCGTTCGCCACCGGCCTCCTCAATCGAGGGGCGTTTCAAACGGGTGCGGATCACGGCGACCGACCCTGTTTCGGGCTACTACAGTTCAGCCCTGGTGACCGTATTGGTCAACGAACTGTCTGTTCATCCTTTAATCCAGATCTGTGACCTTGGCACCAGTGTGGAATTGGCGGCAGGCGTACTAGGGGAGGATGAACTGGTCTGGTCGATCAAGAACCCTGTCGCCAACGAAAGTGGCGAGGTGCTGCCCAGCGATAAACCCGAGGGTGATCATACCTACCATCATGGCCCGGTTGTCCCCGATAGAACCTATGTCATCGATGAGATAGCCGTCAAAAACACCCGGACCAACCAGACCCGATCCGTTCACGTCCTGGCGCTGCAGGGCACACCCGGCGCAACGGTCAGGATTGTCAGCACAGACCTCGCCCTGGGGCGGGTCAAACTGGAGGCCATCGTGAATAACAAGCCCAAGGAGCAGGCTGTGTGGGAGCTTCCCTTGGGTGGCCCGGGTTCCATCGATTCAACGGGGTTGTACCAGGCCGACCCCGCGGCCACTGAACGATTCGTACTGATTTTCACTGTGGTCGATGATCCGGATTGGGGCAAATTCGAAGGCCACCTGATCTTGCCACTGCCTCTGGTTGAGCTACCCCAGTTGCTTCAGGTGCCGAGCCCATGAACGTCGGTCATCAAGCAGCCGTCCCGATCCCCGTTATTCGCCCACATCTCTCTGGAGGCAATGTCATGGCCGGTAATTCGCTGGAAAGTCTGTTGGCGTGGATGAACGGCAGTTCCCAAATGCGAGGGTGGGACCTGATCGTTGCCCTGGAGGGCCGTGAACTCAACGTTGGATTACAGCAGGATTACATCACTCGGTTAAGTCAGGACATGGACCTGGGCGCTATCACCGGCTCCATGGAGATCCCCGAGACCAACATTACTCATTACCTCACCGGTTTCAGATTGGCCGCGCCGGTGCAGTCCTTTGAACGCGCCAGTTTCCAGCACCCCAAGACATCCTTGAGCCTGGCGGTGGTGGAGGGGACCCATATGATGGTGGAGACGGTCCAGGGCCGGAAGAAAATCACCAGCGTCTCCGCCTTCGATCCTGTGAATGGCTCACAGTTGGCGCTGGACTTGGCATTGCGCGCAGATGCCCACGGCGTGAGGTGGGACCTGGCGGACAGCGAGGAGGTCTTGCTCAAATCGTTCAACACCCCGACGGAACAGCGTGAAGCCGGGCAGCTTTTCAAGGACTGGTTTCAGGGATTGGAGGTAGACCGGCGGGTCTATGCCCTGGCCACCTTTCCCGAAGAGGGAAATCCGTTCATGTTCGCCAGTAGCGTCGATGTGCGGACCCAGGTTCGCGATGAACAGGCGTTGACTCCCGGAACCGAGGACGGCGCGGTATTGCTGTTCGGGCGCATGGCCGATGGTCGCGCGGGGAGCTTCCCTGGCGATGACTCCGGCTTCAAGTACCTGATCCCCGACGATGATGCCCAGCAATTCTATTCGGCCACGGCGTTGTTTTCCTTGCCGTTGATTCATCGCGCTGCATACGGTCATGCACTCGTACAGTTACTCGAGGATGCTGATTTCCAGCGCTCCGAGGACCAGGACGGCGGGTTGGCCAGGATGGTGGCCCGGCGCGGTGCCCTGCAGGTGGGAGCAGGGACTTACAACACCCTTGATTACGAGTTCGAGTCCGAGCCTTTCACCCTTTCGGCGGCAGACGGGGCATTGCCATTGACCGTCGAGTTTGGCCAGGACGAGGTGGTTCAGCGCTGGCAGGGCGAGTTCTCACTGGCTTTCAGATACCGTCCTTCAGGCGGCACGGCCTGGCGTACGCAGACGGCAACCTTCACCATCAACCTGCACCATGAGTTCCGGTTGTCGGCGGATGAGTCCGGCGCATCGGCCATGGAAGGTCAGTTGTTCGTGCCGTACACCGATACGCAAGAGGTGAGTCACGTCTCCGGACTTCCTGGGTCGATCGAGCCCGGGGAACTGGAGCAGATCAAGGACTTCGTCGCCAATACGGTGAAGAGGGCAATTCTTGAGCGGTTCTCTACCACCCTGACGACGACTTCGTCGCAAACTTTCCTGACCGGCATGGAGTTGATAGGCCGCAGCGTCGCGCAACCGACCCATGTCGCCTTGCCTTTCGATTTGGCAATGTTCGGCCGGATCAATGCCGCCGGCTCGTCGTTCTCCATCGTCGAGCAGCAACCCAGGGTCGCCGCCGGCAGGCCTTTTCAATTGAGCACGACGCCTGAACATGCCGGCCTGCGCTGGTCGGTGGAGAATTTTTCCGGAAGCGTCAGCGATCCTGGTGAAATCGACGCCCAGACAGGCCTTTACCAAGCGCCACCCGCCCACGCGATCGCCGGCACCTATAACCGGGTACTGATCGTGGCCTTGGATCCACTCACCAGTGAGCGAAGCATGACGGTGCTGACGGTCCTGGCGAACCCGATTACCGCTAACCCGCAAATCCAGATGTGTTATCACGGCCAGCGGGTCGAGTTGTCGGCCGGTCACCTGGAAGGGGGCGTGCTTGAGTGGGACATCAAGAATCCCGTCGAGGGTGAAAGCGGTACCGTGGTCGTCAGCGACAAGCCTGGTGGTGATCACGCGTACATCGCTGGCCCACAGGTGTCCACGAAAGCCTATGTGCTTGATGAAATCGAGGTAAGCCAGGGTACGCAAAGCCAGTCTGCCTACGTTCTGGTTCTTCAGTCTGAGCCCGGAGCCATCGTACAGCTGGTAGACAATCCGGACTTGCCGGGCGGGCAGGTTCAATTGCAGGTTCTTGTCAACAATCAACGCCGGGATGGCGAGTGGTCGCTCCCGCTCGGTGGGCCGGGTTCGATCGATGCGTCGACGGGTCTGTACAGCGACAGCCCTGGAGCTAAAGAGCGATTCGTTTTGATTGCTGTCTCGGTGGACGGCGGTGACTTCGGTATTTTCGAAGGCCATATCATCCTGCCGCTGCCCCTTTCCGATTACCCGACCGTGCTACAGGCGCTGAGTCAATAGCGAACGGCCATAGTTTTATTGCTTTGCTTCTTAAGTGAGTCAGAGGGCAATATCATGTCTGTCAATTCGTTGGAAAGTCTGCTTAGGCGTATGCAGCAGGGTTCGGTGACCCAAGGCTGGGGCGCTGTCTCAATATTCAGTCGGGAACGCTTGAATCGTTTGTTGGAACAGCAATATATCGAACGTTTCAATGGGCTCGGCTTCCTCCCGCCTTTTGGCGGAAAAGTTTTTCTGGATGAACTTCAAAGCCGTTATGTCGAGTTGGAGAGTATTACGCTGGGCCAGCCGCGGTTGTCGTTCAACACCGCGTCACTGACCAATTCCACAGCGGTCGTGACGATGAATATTTTAAGCGGTCGCTATACCGCTTCTCGTCAAGCTGCTGGTGCGTCGAAGACGCTGTCGTCGATATTCAATATCACGGAAGCACAGGGTTACACGCTCGAAATGGATATTGACTTGTCCATGGTCGTTGGTGAAATCGACAAGCAAGGCAAGGTGAAATTGAACTTGTCTGAAGGGGTAAATTTTCGCTGTAATCTCAGTGAGGATGAGTCAACGAATACATACCTATCGGGTTTCTTCAAACAAAGTTTCGAGGAGTTGCCAGCGCATCGAAGTGTCTTTCAATTGGGGATGCTTGAACTTAAAGGCTACAGTTATTTGACCCCGACATCCTTTCACATTCTTACCCAGGCGGCTCCGGGCGCGAAGATCCGGGGAGCGTTGAACTTCGGTGAGGGCGGGGTGGTGATTTTCATTCGGCTGCGGGGCAATACGGCCGACGGCAACTTTCCTCCGACGGGCGACTTTCCCTATCTGCTTCCCGATGATCAGGAGCCCGATGGCAGTGATCGCTATACCGCTGCGCTGGTTCTTTCCCAAGCGATGATTCCGCACATCGAAGACAACCAGCTGGACGTGCTCAATAACCTGCTGTTTCCTGGGGACAATATTTTCGTAGAGCGCGAGCGACATGTGCCGGCCGACCTGGCGGTGTTCGGCAACATCGCTGCCAAACGCACCCGCATTAGCTTGGAACCTGCTTTCCAGACCATCCAGGCCGGAGGCAGCCAGCGCTTCCGGTTGCTGGACTGGAACGGGAGCGAGATTCAGGCCAAGAAGTGGGAAGCGGTCAGTCTGCAGAGCCATCGCGCTGCAGGGCATGGCTCAATCGCGGCCGGGCTTTATACCGCAGCCTCCAGAAGCGTTATCGGACATGATTCCCTGCATGTGGTCGTCACCGCCGAGTATCTCGCTGGGGGCGTTACCTATACCGCATCGGCCTTGCTTCTGGTGGTGTATGACAGCGTGACGGTGGCGCCGCGAAGCGCGGTTTATCCGGTCAGGACGCAATCGCAACCCATTGTGCTGAAAGCCTCTACGGCGGACGCCACGAGCGTGACATGGGCTCCGCTGTCCCCTGAATACGGGACGCTCAGCCAGCAAGGCAACCAGGCAACGTTCACACCGGATGCCCGATCCAGAACCAAAGGCCTGGCTGTTCAACAGATTGAGGTGACAGGTCCGGAGGCACGGCGCGTATCCCTGGTGCTGGTGAATGCACAGCAACAACTGCGGATCGATCCTGCTTATGTCCCGGCGGTACGAAAATCCGTAGAGATACAACTCAGGGATGACGCTACGCTGCTGCCCGGTCTCCCCCGGCGTTGGAAAGTCATCAGTGGCGCCGGCGCCGTCAGTGCCACGGGACGTTTCACCGCATTGGCGCAGGGCCTGGCGTCCAGCAGCGTCGTACAATGCGAAATAGTCAGCAATGGCGTGGTTTTGTCCAGTGGTTACAGCGTCGTTGAGCTTTCTGAACTTGAGCCCGAGCCCAGCTGGAAATCGCTTTCACAATTTACCGTGAAAGTGGCTGGCGGGCTCGAAGGGGGGCGATTGGGTTCGTTGTATGCCAATGGCTACCAGCAGCTCGCGGCCCAGATAGTGATCGAGACCGCCCCCGTCGATCAGGTCGAGTACCCGTTGAGCGTCACCGAGAAGGCCAGCCTGAGGTTGGTGGATGACGACACGAAGGATGAAATAGAACCTGTTGAAGAGCCGCTCGAAGGTATTCCGGCATGGGATGGTGAGACATGGCGCAGTCGCTTGTATCAAAATCGTTTTGAACTGGCCTCACCCAGAGCTGCTGCGCCAGACAGCTCGCGCGGTAGCGTCAGCAATCAGGATATCTATCTCCACACCCGAGCAAGCGCCAATTCGGTAAGGAAGTTTCATGCGACATTCCAGGCGGACAGCGACCAGAAATGGTGGAAGTCGACCGATTTCACCGATAACAACAAAACAATCGAAGTTACCGCCCTGGGCATCCCGTCGTTCGTGCCGGATGACTACGATTTCGCCAGGGCCAGGGTTGATGGTGGGTCCCATGCCCCGGGGGAGCCGGAAGAGGATGATTTTGACTTTCATTTGCGTACTGTCGATTACTGGACGTTACGATATAAGGGCGCGCTTGGAGCGATCCCGGGGACTGCGTTTGAAACGCTGGAGTTTGTTTCCGTCGACGGAAGCGATATTTATCTAGCTCCCCAGACCTCGACCATTCGTTGGGAAAGCGAGCAACTGGCTGAGACAATGTTCAGTTGGACGGGCTATATATTCAAGGATCCGTTAAAAGATGAAAGCATTGAAAAGGTTAAATTTGACAGTGTCTTAAAGGATGTTGTAAAGAACGAAAGTCTTGATGTTGGCGTTAATCAGACCAAGTTTGAGCAAGGCACATTGGTCATTACATTGCATCGCTCTGATCGCATCCCGTATATCCCCAGGGGAAATATGTCACGTGACAAACTGTCTCGTGACCTGGCGGTGCTATTGATAGACCGGCGAGGCAATCCACACTGGCGACGAATTGCCTTCCTCCCGCCAAGCATCGTGGGGGATCGCAACTATTTGGAAAACTCGTTGTTCACTCCTTAAGCTATTGCGGACAGATAATAAATGTTTACGCCCGGTTGAAAAATACCGGCATATCCAGACTTTGCCAGACCTAAGATATTGACGGCTATTCCCTGTTGTGGGCTAGGCGTTATTAAAATAGATGAGGACTTGAAAAATGGCCGCCTCGAATTCCGTACATTCCAATGCTTTCAACTTCATGAGCTTTATGGAGGGCGGTGTCGATCCACGCACCGGGCAATATACATTTGCAATCAGCTTGCCCGACATCAAAGCCAATTTATTGCGCGGACCGGATGTTCCGCTGAACTTGATATATAACCCGCTCAATACCAGAGACAGCGGTTATGGTCATGGCTGGAATCTGCAATTATCCCAATACACGCCCGCCAACCAGATTCTGTCCCTGAGCACGGGGGAAACCTTCAAGGTCACCGGCAGCGACACCGTCACCGGTCAGCTGGTGATGAAGGAAAAAAAACTGGACAGTTTTCACTTCTACCAAGATGACGACAGGCATTACCGGGTCGTGCACAAGTCCGGCCTGGTGGAAATACTGGAGGTGCTGGGCAGCTCTCAGAGCGAGGTAGCCCTGCCTGTTGAGATTCGTGCAGCCACGGGGCACGCGGTCACGCTCGGCTATACCCCGTTCAGTGGCACCGATCAGGTACTGGCATGGGTCAAAGATGACGCCAACCAGACTCTGCTGACGGTCGAGCGCCAGAGTACGTCCCTCGAGGTGCTGCTACAACCATTCGCCGGCCCCGACGGTGGCCCATTGGCGCGTTTTGCCATGACCTTGGAAGGCTCTGACAAATACGTCAGTCGCATCACCCTGCCGACCGAGAACGAAGCATCCTGGCGTTTTGGCTACAACCGCATCCGCGATCATGTGTGCATCACACGGGTAGAAACCCCTACCGGCGCGCTCGAGGAAATATTCTATCAAGACACCGGTCATCAATTCCCGGACAACAGCGGCCGCACGCCGTTGCCTCGGGTGACCCGGCACCTCACCGAGCCGGGATTCGGCCAGCCGCCGGTGGATGTTCGTTACACCTATCAACTGCCTGACAGTGACATCGAAACGAATTTTCTGGGTGGCGGCTTGCCTCTGTCCTGGGACAACGACGGTCTCGATAACCTCTACAAGCACATCGGCGCCTACGAATACGGCTGCATCGAAACCCACTGGGTCCCTGGTGACTCGGGACCGGAGCCGCGCCAGGCACGGAAAATTGAACGTCGGTTCAATCAGTTCCATTTGCTGACCCACGAAACGACTATCCAGAACAATAACGTCCAGACGGTTGAAACCACGTACTACGTTGATCCAGATGTCGAGTTCGACGGGCAAGTCCAGTATTGCCAATTGCCGAAGACGGTGAGAACCAGTTGGTCGTTAGTCAACAATCCGAACCACCGGCGCAGTGAAGTCGTCAGCAATACGTATGACATATACGGCAACCTTCGGGTGCAGGCCCTGGCCAATGGTGTTATCGAAACCAGTACCTGGTATCCCTCCACAGAAAGCGATGGGTGTCCGGCCGATCCCGAAGGCTTCGTGCGCAACCTGAAAGAGAAAAACGTCAACCCGGCTTCCTCGTCCGATGGCCAGGCCCCGACGCTGGCCACCCGCTATCGCTACAAGGCATTGTCTGAAGTAGGGGAATCTTCTCTCAAGAAATGGCTCACCATCGAGAGCCAGACGCTGGTGCAGCTTGGTAGCACTGAAGCCGAGCTGGAGAGGACACTTTTCGAGCATTTCGATGACCGGACCGATGCGTTCCTCCATGGGCGTGTTTCAGGCCAGACGGTGACCTTGGGTGGCAAGGAGACTGTCACCGAATTTGCCTACAGCACCCTCGATAGCCCACTGTTCAAGGAAAGCGTGCTGCAAACGGTCGAGACCCTGACGGGTTTTGATCATGAGCAAGATGACAGGAATGTGCAGAAAGTCGTCACGTTGTGGCATTCGGTGCTCAACGGCGAGCCACTGCTCAACCGCGATGACAACAATGTGGAAATCCACTACGCCTATGACGCGCTCAGACGCGTGACCCGTGAAACGGTAGCGCCCGGCACCGCTTTCGCGGCGTTCCGCAGCTATGAATATTTTCTGTGTGCCAATGCGGGAGAACAGGCCGAACAACGGCTGTATGACGTGAAACGGGTTAAGACCTGTACGAAGTTCGACGGGCTCAACCGAGCCATCTACGAAGAACGGGACGACGCGGATAATCCCAGTCGCGCCAGCACACCGCGTCAGGTCTACGCCGCTGAGTACGACGCATTGGGTAATCTGATCAAGGATGTCGAGTACGACTGGCTGGGTGAGGACGTACGGATCCTGGCAACGGAATATGAGTACGACGACTGGGGCGCGCAATACTGTGTCACTGGCCCGGATGGCGTGAAGACCTTCGAGCAGACCGACCCGATCGGTACGTCCGAGTCGCAAGGGCCGATCCAGCGCAGCTGGCGCGAAGGCCTCGTACCCGTCCCGAAAGTCAGTGGCGTCACCGAGACATGGCTCAACCTCTTCGAGAAACCCACCCGCACCGAACGGCGCGATTTGTCCGATCAACCCATCAGCCTGCATCGATATTTTTATGACGGGCTGGGGCGGACCGCAAAAGAGGTGGTCGGATTCCCGGATTTCGAACGTGTCACGCTCTATACCTACGACGCTTTCGACCGGCTCACGGAAAACACCCTGCCGGACACCGCCGTGGTTCGGCGCAGCTTTGCCACACACAGCCGCGAGGACCTGCCTACTTTAATCAGCGTCAATGAAATTGAGCTCGGGACCCAGGTATTCGACGGTCTCGACCGGATGATCCAGTCGACGACTGGCGGTCGTGAGCAGGTTTTCACTTACGAACCCGGGCAAACGCAGCCCCATACGGTCACCACACCCAGTGGCAAGGTCATCGAGTACGAGTATCAACCCGAGCTGGGCACCGAACCTCTGCGACGCAACCTGGCGGGCAGCATTGCCGCCGACTATGAATACGACCGGGAGAACGCACGCTTGACCAGTTGCCAGGAACAAGGCTTGCAGCTCACTCGTGAGTATTACAGTACCGGAGAACCGAAAACTGAGAAACGAAGCGTAGAAGGCCGCGAATACACCATGCATTACCGTTACAGCCGACTCGGTCGTTTGCTTGGCTACACCGATGTCCTGGGTCAGGAGCAGAGTTATCGCTATGACGACCAGGGGCGGCTGGAGTACACCGAACTGGGCACTACTGCGTCGACATTTACCTACGACGCGTTGGGCCAGACCGCCAGTATCCACACTCACGACAGCCTCAGTGGACAAAGCGTCGGCATCACCCTGCAGTACGACGAGTTCGGTCGTGAAACCTTGCGCACCTTTGATCTCGATGGGGTCGAACAGCAACTGAGCCAGGTCTACAACGATGTTGATGGCCTGAAACAGCGGACCTTGACTCAGGGGGCTGTCGTGCTGCGGGACGAAAACTACACCTATGATCTGCGTGGGCGTCTGACTGACTACACGTGTACCGGCACCCAGCCGCCCGTTGATCCGTATGGCAAACCCATCGACCGCCAGATGTTCCAGTTCGACGCGTTGGATAACCTCAAGCTAGTGCTGACCTACTTTACCGGCGGATTCAACCGGGCGATTTATAAGTACCAGGATTTGCCCGATCCTACGCAACTGCGCGAAGTCACCAACACTCATGAGGATTATCCTGAGATCATTGAATTGGAATACAACCTGGACGGTCACCTTATCCGCGACGAAGAGAGCCGTACGCTGGAGTACGACCCCCTCGGACGGCTGATTTCCGTCAGCGGCCAATCGGGCGAACCCCCAGCTGGCTACAGCTACGATCCGCTGGATACGCTGACTGGCCTGGACGATGGAAGCGGGCAAGAGCAGCGCTTCTATCAGGACGGAGAACTGACGAACCAGATCAAGGGCGCCAATAGCAGCACATTCCTGCGTGCAGATAACGTGGTGCTCGCCGAGCATCAGGCTGGTGCTGACCCAAAGTCGTTATTGCTGGCCGGGGATAACAAGAACACCGTGCTCAGCGAAATCGGGCAGGATACCGCCCAGTCGGTGGCTTACACACCGTACGGCCATCGCGCTGAAGAGGCTGCGGTCGGCAGCCACTTGGGCTACAACGGTGAACGGCGGGAGACGCAAACCGGTTGGTATTTGTTGGGAAAAGGCTATCGGGCGTTCAATCCGTCGTTGATGAGGTTTCATAGTCCGGACAGTTGGAGTCCGTTTGGGGAGGGGGGGATGAATGCCTATGCCTATTGCGAGGGGGATCCGGTCAGCTTTTCGGATCCAACGGGGCATGTAATATATAAATTACCCAATGTGATGCCCAGACCTGTTGTGAAAACTATATCAGCAGCCAGCGTGACTCGGAATGCAAGCCAACCGGTCGGCGATCATTCAGTTGGTGCATCACAGGCAGCGATGCCCGCTAACGTTCCTGCGGCAACAGCCATTCAGCCCAGTAAAATAGTCGTTGAGCGTGGCAGCATCGCAGATCTTGCAAAAAGTCGAGCTAACCGCATTATCCCGCCCAAGAACCAGAACTTTGAAAAAGGCTCCATTTCTGAGCTCGCAAAAAACCGAAGAAGTGATCGATATATCGATCAAACCGGGAGGCCGCCGATGCCTCTTCCCAGCTCATCCCAGTTCGCGCCGAAATCGGTTTCCAGGTCGGCGCCTAAATCGGTTCAACCACCGTCTGAACCTCCAACCCTTCAACCCCAAGTGTCTGAAAAAGTCCTGAAAAGAATAGCAAGACTAAAGGAAAAAATTAGGGTTGATGACAATCAACGCTGGGAAACGTCGCAAGTGGACAGAAAGAAATACAACAGCTGGAAGGCAGAACTCATCAGGTTGGGTGGCTAGTGACCTCGTTTACATGATTCAGTGCTTCAGAAAAATCCGTCAAACCACCGTCATGGTCAAGCTCTAACTTGTCCATGACGGTGTGCTTATATCAGCTGGAGCCTTCACCGCAGTTGAGCTGAGCGAGATGTTCAAGCAACTTTCTGTCCGATTTAGATGTGTACTCAAGGGCCTAAATCAACCCCTGCTCACGCGCAATTTTCCCCGCAAGATGACGCGAACTGACGCCGAATTTTCGGCGGATGTTGTTGAAGTGGTAATTGACGTTGGCCTCGCTGCAATCGACGATCACGGCGATTTCCCAGGACGATTTGCCGGCCTCGCTCCACTGCAGAAATTCTTTTTCCCGGTTGGTCAATCGGATGGGCGGAGGTTGTTTGTCCTCGAGCTGGTTAAAGCGAGCCTGGTAGGGCGATGGATGTCCAGGAACGACGGTGCTGTGATACATGGAAAATCTCCCATTCATCATCATTGATGGCGTGGGGGCGGCGGAATCTTCCTACTACTGAATGGGATGGTTCGCACGGCCCGGCTTCAAACCTTGTAGGGCTGGAGGCACGGGTTCGTTATAGCTCGATTCAAACCCGCTGAAACCTGTCAGACATGACAGGTGCGAGGACTCCAATGAGGAGCTGTTGAAAAAGCTGCGAGCTGAAGCGCTTGATATCGCAAGGAAATTTTCCCGGTTTCACCGCTTCATTGTGGCGAGGGGATTTATCCCCGCTGGGCTGCGAAGCGGCCCTCACGTCAGTCACCTGCGGCGTAATAGCTGGATTGCACCTAGGTTTTTAGGGCCGCTGCGCGACCCAGCGGGGATAAATCCCCTCGCCACAGGGGAGCGGTCTTCCATGATTTAAATTTGCATTCCACCCATCGCGGGTATATACACGCACCCATGCTTCCTTCCCAATGTCTCTGCATCAACCTGCGTCGCGCCGCCCGTGGCGTCAGCAGGTATTACGACGGCGCCCTCGACGGCTTCGGGATCAACGTTGCCCAGTATTCTTTGCTGAACAACCTGGCACGGCTGGACCAGCCGAGTATTTCTTCCCTGGCCGAGGCCATGGGCCTGGACCGCAGCACCCTGGGGCGAAACCTGCGGGTGCTGGAAGGCGAAGGCCTGGTGAAGCTGGCCGAGGGCGAGGACCTGCGTAACCGCATCGTCGAGCTGACCGAAGCCGGGCATGCCCGGTTGGCGGCAGCGCTGCCGGCCTGGGAAGCGGCGCAACAACGTTTGATCGATAAGCTGGGCGCCGAGAAGCGCACGGTGTTGCTGGCCTTGCTGGACGAACTGGCGTGAAGCCGGTTCGTTCGACTACAAGCGGGTATATACCCGCGAGCGGAGAACAAGAATGACATCGATGTGGCGTACCTGTGGTTGGGTCCTGGTGGGCAGCGCGCTGATCCTGGCGTTGTCCCTGGGCGTGCGGCATGGCTTCGGCCTGTTCCTGTCGCCCATGAGCGCCGAGTTCGGCTGGGGGCGTGGGGTGTTCGCCTTTGCCATCGCCTTGCAAAACCTGATCTGGGGTTTGGCGCAGCCGTTCACTGGCGCGCTGGCCGACCGCTTCGGCGCGGCGAAGGTGGTGCTGATCGGCGGGGTCCTGTATGCCGTCGGTCTGGTGCTCATGGGCCTTTCCGATTCGCCGTGGTCGCTGTCCTTGAGCGCGGGGCTGTTGATTGGCATCGGCCTGTCGGGCACCTCGTTCTCGGTGATCCTCGGGGTGGTCGGACGTGCCGTGCCACCGGAAAAACGCAGCATGGGCATGGGCATCGCCAGCGCCGCCGGCTCCTTCGGCCAGTTCGCCATGTTGCCCGGTACCCTGGGGTTGATCGGCTGGCTCGGTTGGTCGGCTGCGCTGTTGGTGCTGGGTTTGCTGGTGGCGCTGATCGTGCCGCTGGTGAGCATGCTCAAGGACACCCCGATGCCGACCGCCGGCCATGAGCAGACCTTGGCCGAGGCCTTGCGCGAGGCGTGCAGTCATTCCGGGTTCTGGTTGCTGGCGATCGGTTTTTTTGTCTGCGGTTTCCAGGTGGTATTCATCGGTGTGCATTTGCCGGCCTATCTGGTGGACCAGCATTTGCCGGCCAGTGTCGGGACGACTGTGCTGGCGCTGGTCGGGCTGTTCAATATTGTCGGCACCTACACCGCCGGTTGGCTGGGCGGGCGCATGTCCAAGCCGCGTTTGTTGACCGGGTTGTACCTGTTGCGGGCGTTGGTGATCGGCTTGTTCCTGTGGCTGCCGGTGACCACCACCACGGCCTATCTGTTCGGTATGGCGATGGGCTTGTTGTGGCTGTCGACGGTGCCTTTGACCAACGGCACGGTGGCGACCTTGTTCGGTGTACGAAACTTGTCGATGCTCGGTGGGATCGTGTTCCTGTTCCACCAGTTGGGCTCGTTCCTAGGCGGTTGGCTGGGCGGGGTGGTGTACGACCACACCGGTAGCTACGACTTGATCTGGCAGGTGTCGATCCTGCTCAGTCTATTGGCGGCGGCGTTGAATTGGCCTGTGCGTGAACGTCCGGTGGCGCGCTTGCAGGCCCAAGTAGGTGCGGCGTGAGTCGTGTCGGCCCGTGGTTGCTTGTCATCGGCGCTGGCCTGCTGCTGGCGCTCGCCTGGTGGGGCTGGCATCAGGGGGGGTTGGCCTTGATGCAATTGGGCATGGGCACTTGTTGAGCGGTGGACGGGGCTGCATGCGGCGGAGTAACGTCGAGGTCTGACGTGCTTTCAAGGAAATCCGATATGTTGATGCGCTGGCTGGCTGTTCCCGCTCTGTTGGTGGCCGTATCCGGGCAAGTCTGGGCGGCCGATTGCCCACCGTTGCTGGAAGGTTCGCTGCCCAAGCTGCGGGCCAAGGAAACCATCGATCTGTGCCAGCGCTTCGCCGGCAAGCCGCTGGTGGTGGTCAACACCGCCAGCTTCTGTGGGTTCGCCCCACAGTTCAAAGGCCTCGAGGCGCTGAACCAGAGCTACAAGGACCAAGGGCTGCAAGTGCTGGGTGTGCCCTCCAATGACTTCAAGCAGGAGTCCAAGGACGGCGCCGAAACGGCCAAGGTGTGCTACGTCAATTACGGCGTGACCTTCATCATGACCGAGCCGCAACCGGTGCGCGGCGCCGACGCCATCCCGCTGTTCAGGCACCTGGCGGAACAGTCTGGCGCGCCGAAATGGAATTTCTACAAGTACGTCGTCGACCGCCAGGGCAAGGTCGTCGCCAGTTTCTCCAGCCGCATCAAGCCCGATGACCCCGAGTTCATCAAGGCCGTGGAAGCCGCCATCGCCTCCAAGCCCTGACCGCTGGCCACGAAAAAGCCCCGCCTCTTTGCAGAGTGCGGGGCTTTTTTTGCTTCAGTCGGCGGAGGGTTCAGCTTCGCCGTGAACCATCAGAAGCGGTAGGTTGCACCGACGCCAAAACCGTTGGCGCTGTTTTTGTATTCAGCGTTATAGGATTGGCCCAAGGCGTTGCTGCCGCTGACGTTGACCTTTTCTTCCTTCAGGTAGGAATAAGCCACGTCGATGGTCAGATCATCGGTCGGACTCCAGCCGGCACCCAGGCTGAAAATGGTCCGGTCACCGGTAGGAATGCGTGGCGAACGGTCCTGGTTGTTGGTCGGCGCCTGGTCAAAGGTCAGGCCGGTGCGCAGTACCCACTGTTTGTTCAACTGGTAGGAAGTACCGATGGCGTAGGCCCAGGTGTCGTGCCAGTTCTGTTCTTCGGTGATGCTGCTCACGAACGCGGGAGCCGCGATACCGCCAGCGGCTGTCACGCCCTTGTTGTTCACGGTGATTTCTTTCAGGCGGCTCCAACGGGTCCAGGTGCTGCCGGCATAGACTTTCCAGGCATCGTTGATGTCTTGGGTCACCGAGAAGTCCACCGATTCCGGTGTGGTGATGTCCAGCGAGGCGTCGTAGCGACCATTGGCAAGCACGACGGCAGGTGTGCCGGCGCCCGGGCTCACTTCGGTGTGGCCTTCAAGTTTGTACTTGACCTTGGAGTGGTAGGTCATGCCGACGCGCGTGGTGTCGGTCGCTTGGACCAGCAAGCCGATGTTGTAGCCGTATCCGATGTCATCGCCCTTGATCTTTACATTGCCATCGTTCGGCGAAAACGGTGTGTTCAACGTCGATTCCAGCGAGCCGGAGATGCGGTTGATGGTAGGACCGAAACCGATCGAGACCTTGTCGTTGAAGGCATAGCTGACGGTAGGCTGGAAGGTCACGACCTTCACTTCGCTCTTGCTGCCGAAGTTGCCGCCCTGGAAGCCGTTTTCATAATCGGTGATCAGACCGAACGGTGCGTACACACCAAGGCCGAAGGCCCATTGATCATCGATCGGCTTGACGTAGTAACCCATTGGGACACCGGTGAGCGGGACCATGTCGCCCTTGTTGGTGCCGGACTTGGTACCACTGGCATCGTCGATATCGGTAGAGGCATCAATAGCCGCGAAGCCGCCGGTCACTTGCTGGCGCTTGAGGCGCGACATACCGGCAGGGTTGCCAAATACGGTGCTTGCGTCGTCGGCAGAAGACGAACGGCCCGCGAAACCAGTGCCCATGCCACTGATGCTTTGCTCGTTCAAGGCAAAGCCACTGGCGAAAAGCTGAGTGGATGCCAGGGTAACGGCAAGGCCAAGGGTGGTTTTGAGCATGATTTTTTTCATTGTTAGAACTCCTGATGGTCACCGG
This sequence comes from Pseudomonas sp. SMN5, assembly GCF_052041925.1. Lineage (NCBI taxonomy): Bacteria > Pseudomonadati > Pseudomonadota > Gammaproteobacteria > Pseudomonadales > Pseudomonadaceae > Pseudomonas > Pseudomonas sp. SMN5. The sequence goes on along the minus strand of NZ_JBKGGX010000017.1, from coordinate 24,363 downwards.
GGCGAAAATTACCAACATTTTCGTTCAAGCGCTATAGCGTGTATGGCTTGATTTAGAGCGGTTTTGTAGGACAATCCGACCAGATTCGCGACTGTTGTAGGAACTTTCCAAATTCCATGTCAGCAAGCGACCTGGTTCAAGGGTGAGACGCAGCTTTGCCAGGCGTAGGTAAAATCGCGTAGGCGACCTTGAGGATGAAACGTCTGACGCCAGATCCGGGCCATGCCCAGCAGGTCATCGGCTTCGGGAAGCGGAGTATTCTGTTCCTCCACCAGTAACCAGGCGATGGCGGTGGCGTAGCGCAGGTTGACGGTCAGCTCCAGGTGTGGACCGCTGAGGAAAGCGTGCTGGCTGGCCAGGCCCCGTACCAGACTGGCACGCTCCGGATCCTGCGCCAGGTAGTGATCCCAGAGCGCCCGGTGGCGGGGTTCCGTGATGCGATACAGTCCATGCCCGCGTCGGTCATGCAAGGCAGCGCCCAGGGCCGATTGGCTGGCGGCGATGCCCAGCAACAACGATTCCGCCGTTGCACTGTGACGCTCCAGGTAAAGAAGCGTCGGGCGGATTACATATCGACACAGTTCGCTGGCAGCGATACCCATAGGACCCTCGAAACGTTAAGGGCGGAGCCTGATGAGTGTGGGCTTGGCAGCGGTGAATCGAATCAGGCCCCGCCGGAAGCGGATCAAGCCGCTTGACTTGAAGTGTAGTGTCATATTTCTGCTGTAAAGGCCTGTTTTTAAAACATCTTCGGCGAGTGGTTATAACCCTTATATCCCTTCGTGCTTACGCCGTTTCGCTTGTTTCAGAAATCTTGGGCAATAAAAAGCCCCGCTGTTGGGGCGTAATGTTGTTCATTTAACGTTTATCACTTGTCGTGGCGAGGGAGCTTGCTCCCGCTGGAGCGCGCAGCGGTCCCAAGCTTTTGGGGCTGCTATGCAGCCCAGCGGGAGCAAGCTCCCTCGCCACGGGGCGGTGACTTTCTTAAGTGAACGGTATTGCGCTGTTGGGGCGGGGCTTTTGGGTTTCAGTCTTCAGCTGCGTCTCAGGCAACCAGTGCCTGACGGGTACGCTCGATCACGGCCTGCAGCGGTTCTGGGCTGGAGTATTGATCGGGGTACAGGCGTTCGCTGTGACGAGCGATGCCGTGTTCGTTGACCAGGGTGAAGCTGAAGCAGCCTTTACGAGCGGCCATGATCAGGCAGTTCATTGGAGCAAAAGCGTTGGTGAGGGTGCGGATAGCATCCTGTGCATGGATTTGATTAGACATGTTATGGGTGTTCCTACAATTGACACGATTAAGAACCGTGCAGTGTTAAAACGTTCCAGTAACATCGACCACCATTGGTCGAACGAAGAACCCGACTGGAACAAAGCAGCCAGTTTGAGCGCTATAGATAAGGTGCGCGCTTGGGCCGGCAGGTAGGTACTTAGGAGGGCAGGCAACACATCAAGGGCAGAGGTTCTGGGCCCTGGGTGAAGATCCTGATCAATTTTGCAGGTTGGTTCGGTCAGAGTAACGAGCCTGGCAACACCCTTTGCATTCGTTCAAAGGCTGTGTTGACGCAAGATTACCTGGAAACCATCGAGGGGATCGGTCCCTTTTTATCGGTGAGGCTTCCCGTGGGGATGGCTGACCGTAGAGATGTGTTCGACCCGGAATTGACTTTCAGCTTGGTACTAACGGCGCGGATGGTAACGGATCGGATCTTGGAAGGGAAGGGCGTTGGTTAAAAAATATTCAAATTGCTGTGGGCATTACCCGTGGCGAGGGAGCTTGCTCCCGCTGGTCTGCGAAGCAGACCCCAATCAACTGGCCCTTTAATCTTCGTTGTCGCTGGGTCTTTGCGGCTGCTCCGCAGCCGAGCGGGAGCAAGCTCCCTCGCCACAGGGATGGGCAATGCTCAGGCAAACAGTTATCCCCAGCTTTACCGCCATACGTACCAAAAAAGCACGCGGTTATAACCACTTCGGGTGTTACTTGTGCACACTTGTCGCGCCGCTTGTCACCGTACTGTCATGTGCGAACAATTTGCAGTGGGTGCCTGTATCCAAAATTTAAGTCAATGAAAAATAGCGCTTTTTTTTGCTGGTGAAAAAATCGACAGTTTGAGCGCAGGCCCCGTTCCATAGGGCTTTCGGCTGGTTCAGGGGTGGTTGTCCACTGAGTTATCCACAGCTTCTGTGGATTGTCCCAAGCGCTTGCTCTAGCACGGGCGTGCCGGTTTATTTCGGCTTTACCCGTGCGAAAAAAGGAGTAGAGTGGCGCGCCTTCCGATCTGCCCCACAGTGCTTTATGAAGTTTCGCTCAGTATCAACTCCTGTTACTTCCACACCCTCCGCTGTTACCCCACCCAAGCGCATTTCCATGCGCGTGGCCGAGTGGCTGCTCGACAGCCCTCGCCTGGGGGAAAACCCCAGTGTCAAACACCTGGCCGGTCGTCTGCTCAAGCAACCGGCCCGTGAAGGCGTGGTGGCCGCGCAAAGTCGCCTCGGACAACTGATGTGTCGTGAATGTGGAAACGCTCGGGACCGACGCATCGGTCACGACCTGCTGCGCCAGGCCGCCCGGGCTGGCGACCAGCGGGCCCGCCAGGCCTTGGGTGAAATCGAAGATTGATTCAAGACGAGCTGGGCAACCCTCGGCGGCTTGGTTAACCTTCGGGCTTTATTTCGGCAGGAATTGTCATGGCGATGGATTTGACCAGCCTGGTGCTGGGCCTGGCAGGCGCTGCGGTGCCGTTGCTTGCACTGGCCTGGCATCTTCAGCGCCAGGCGAGTGCTGCACAGACTGAACTGGCGCTGCTTGAAGAGCGCTTGGCCACGGCCCACATGGCCCACGATGGCCTGAATGCGCAACTCGACGCCTGCCGCGATGAAATCAGCGACCTGAGCCAGGCCAACGGCGCCAGACAGGCCGAGCTCGCGGCCGCGTGCCGTGAAGTCGAGCTGCTGCAGATCGAGCGCGACAACGCCCGGGATGCGGCCCATGCCTGGAATCTTGAACGCGCCAACAAGGAAGCGGAGCTACGGCGGCTCGATGCCCAGGCGGCATCGTTGCATGCCGAACTGCGCGAGCAGCAGGAAAGCCATCAGCAACGCCTGAACGATCTGCAAGGCTCGCGAGACGAGCTGCGGGCACAGTTCGCCGAGCTTGCCGGGAAAATATTCGATGAACGTGAGCAGCGTTTCGCCGAAACCAGTCAGCAGCGTCTGGGTCAGTTGCTCGATCCGTTGAAGGAACGCATCCAATCCTTCGAGAAACGTGTCGAGGAAAGTTATCAGGCCGAGGCGCGGGAGCGTTTCTCCCTGGGCAAGGAGCTGGAGCGGCTGCAGCAGTTGAACCTGCGCCTGAGCGATGAGGCCACCAACTTGACCCGGGCACTCAAGGGCCAGAAAACCCAGGGGAACTGGGGTGAGTTGATCCTGGAGCGGGTGCTCGAACACGCCGGCCTCGAGAAGGGCCGCGAGTACCAGACCCAAGTCAGCCTCAAGGGCCCGGACGGCGAGCGTTTCCAGCCGGACGTGCTGATTTACCTGCCCGGCGATAAACAAGTGGTGGTCGACTCCAAGGTCAGCCTCACCGCCTATCAGCAGTTCGTGGCCGCTGAAGACAACGCCATCGGCCAGCTCGCGCTCAAGCAACATGTGGTGTCGCTGCGGGCCCACGTCAAAGGCTTGGCCGGCAAGGACTACAAGCGCCTGGACGGGCTGCACAGCCTGGATTTCGTGTTGTTGTTCGTGCCGATCGAAGCAGCATTTTCCGCCGCCCTGCAAGCCGAGCCGAACCTGTTCCAGGAAGCCTTCGACCGCAACATCGTGATCGTCAGCCCGACCACGCTGTTGGCGACCTTGCGGGTGATCGACAGCTTGTGGAAACAGGAACGCCAGAGCCAGAACGCCCGGGAGATCGCCGAACGGGCCGGCTGGCTGTATGACAAATTCGTGTTGTTCATCCAGGACCTGGACGAGATCGGCAGTCGCTTGCAGCAGTTGGACAAAGCCTACAGCGCGGCGCGTAACAAACTGACCGAAGGCCGCGGCAACCTGATCAGCCGCAGTGAACAACTCAAGCTTCTCGGCGCCCGGGCCAGTAAAAGCCTGCCGGCCGAGTTGCTGGAGCGGGCGATGACGGATGCGGATGGGCTGCCGGAGTTGGCGGAAGAAGCCATCGAAAAAAACCAGGGCTGAAGGTACAACTCAAGGTCAATGCAAAATCCCGTGGCGAGGGAGCTTGCTCCCGCTTGAGTGCGCAGCACTCACAAAAGAGGGGCCGCTGCGCAGCCCGGCGGGAGCAAGCTCCCTCGCCACAGGGGGCCAGTGTGTTTGCTACAACGGCAAATGCCGACTCAACAACGCCCTGAGCGCCGCCGGCTTCACCGGTTTGGCAAGATAATCCAGCCCTGCGGCATGTACCTGCGCCACCGTCTCCGGCCGACCATCGGCACTGATCACCACCCCCGGCACCGGTTCGCCCATGCGCGTGCGTAACCAGGCCATCAGCTCGGTGCCGGTCTCACCATCATCCAGATGGAAATCCACCAGCGCCAGTTGCGGACGCCCGCCATCGGCCAGCCAGCGCTCGCATTCCTCACGGTTGCGCGCCGTGGTCACCTGGCAACCCCAGCGAGTCAGCAGGCTGTTCATGCCAATCAAGATGCTGTCTTCGTTATCGACACACAACACCTGTGCACCGCTGGGCAGATGCCCGTTGGGTTCGACCACCGCGCTGGGAACGGCTGCCTGCGAACGGGCCAGCGGCACACTGACGCTGAACACACTGCCGCGCCCCGGCCAGGAGCGCACGCGCAAGGTATGACCGAGCACTCGACATAGCCCGTCGGCGATGGCCAGGCCCAACCCCAGGCCTTTTTCGGCGCGGGTCTGGTGGCTGTCGAGGCGTTTGAACTCCTCGAAAATCACCTGCTGTTTATCCTCGGCGATGCCTGGCCCGCGATCCCAGACTTCCAGGCACAACTCGCCGCCGCGCCGACGCACGCCCAGTAGCACCGGTCCCTTGGCATAGCGGAAGGCGTTGGTGAGGAAGTTCTGCAGGATGCGCCGCAGCAGCTTGATGTCGCTGTCCACCCGTAGCCGCGAACCGCGAACCCGGAACTTCAAGCCTTGTTCCTGGGCCAGCACGGTGAATTCGGCGCCGAGGATATCGAACAGGTCGTTGAGGGCGAATGGCTTGCGGTCGGGGTTGATCTTGCCGTTTTCCAGGCGGGAAATGTCCAACAGGTCGGTGATCAGGTCTTCGGCCGAGCGCAGTGAACTGTCCAGGTGCTGCATCAGTTGCCGGGCTTCGCTGGGCAAGGCCTCGTGCTGGTGGGACAGCGCGGCGGAGAACAGGCGTGCGGCGTTGAGCGGTTGCATCAGGTCGTGACTGACCGCCGCCAGGAAGCGCGTCTTGGATTGATAAGCCGCTTCGGCAGTGCCTTTGGCTTCGGTCAGGGCCAGGTTCAGTTGCGACAATTCCCGGGTGCGCTCGGCCACCCGTTGCTCCAACCCTTCGTTGGCGTCGGTCAACGCTTTCTCAGCCTCGCGGAACGCGGTGATGTCGGTGAAGCTCATGACGAAACCGCCACCGGGCATCGGGTTGCCGATCAACTCGATGACCCGGCCGTTGGGGAACAGCCGCTCCGAAGTATGGGCCCGACCCTGGCGCATCCAGTGCAGGCGCCGGGCCACGTGGACTTCCGCCTCGCCCGGGCCACAGAGACCGCGCTCGGCGTTGTAGCGAATGATGTCGGCGATCGGCCGGCCAACGCTGATCAAACCGTCCGGGTACTTGAACAGCTCCAGGTAGCGCCGGTTCCAGGCCACGAGCCTGAGGGACTGGTCGACCACGCTGATGCCCTGGGTGATGTTCTCGATGGCACCTTGCAGCAGGGCCCGGTTGAATTGCAGCACCTCTGAGGTTTCGTCGGCGATCCGCACCACGTCCTCCAACTGCATCTCCCGACCTTCAATGGCAGCCTTCACCACCGCTCGGGTCGACGAGGCGCCGAGTACGCCGGCCAGCAAGCGTTCGGTGTGGGCGATCCATTCGCTGTCGGCGTTCTGGTTCGGGTTGAAGCCTTTGCCCTGGCGGTAGGCAAAACGGATGAAACTCTGGCGCGCCCGCTCTTCGCCGACGAACCGTGCGGCCAGTTGCAACAGGTCTTCGATGTGCACCGCCAGCATCGAGCGAGCGTTGGGCCGGGCGCTGATTTCCTGGCCGATGAAGCGCCCGGCCTGCCAATGCTCCGAGACGCGGGTGCGTGACAGCACGGAGACCCAGGCAAACAGCGTGAAATTGCCGGCCAGGGATAGCACCACGCCTTGGGTCAGTGGGGTGATCGGCAAATCCAAGGGGTTGCCGTGCAACCAGGCCAGCCCTGGAAAGCTGTTCAGCGACCATCCCAGGCTATGGGCGGCAATCGGCAGCACCAGGGTGTAGAACCACAGGAAGGTTCCGGCGGCGAGGCCGGCGAACACCCCACGGCGGTTCGCCTGCTTCCAGTACAAGGCCCCCAGCATGGCAGGGGCCAGTTGGGTCACGGCGGCGAAGGCGATCTGGCCGATGGTCGCCAGGCTCGCCGTCGAACCCAACAAGCGGTAGCTGACATAGGCCAGCAACAGGATCACCACGATGCTCACCCGGCGCACCGAGAGCATCCACTGGCGAAACACTTCGAACGGCCGCTCGGCATTGTTGCGCCGCAACAGCCACGGCAGCAGCATATCGTTGGAGACCATGGTCGACAGCGCCACACTCGCCACGATCACCATGCCGGTGGCCGCCGAGGCACCGCCAATGAAGGCGAGCATCGCCAGGGCCGGGTGGGCCTGGGCCAGCGGCAGGCTGATGACGAAGGAATCCGGCAGCACCGAACTGGGCAGCAGCATTTGCCCGGCGAGAGCGATGGGCACCACGAACAAGGCGGCCAGGGCCAGGTAGGCGGGGAATACCCACTTGGCCAGGCGCAGATCCTGAGGCTCGATGTTCTCCACCACGGTCACGTGGAACTGTCGCGGCAAGCAGATGATCGCCATCATTGCCACGCCGGTCTGCACCACCATGGACGGCCAGTTGATGGTTTCTTTCCAGTACTGCTCCAGCCGTGGCGCGAGCATCGCTTGGTCGAACAGATCGTCGAAGCCATCGTACAGACCGTAGGTCACGAATGCGCCGACCGCGAGAAAGGCGAACAGCTTGACCAGCGATTCGAAAGCAATCGCCAGCACCATGCCGCGGTGGTGCTCGGTGGCGTCGAGGTTGCGGGTGCCGAACACAATGGTGAACAACGCCAGGATCAGCGAGACGATCAGCGCGGTGTCTTGCGCACGGGTGCCCATGGCATCGGCGCCGGCACCGATCAGCAGGTTCACCCCGAGCACGATACCCTTGAGCTGCAAGGCAATGTAGGGCAGCACGCCCACCAGGCAGATCAGGGCGATCACGATTGCCAGGGACTGGGACTTGCCGTAGCGGGCGGCGATGAAGTCGGCGATGGAGGTGATGTTTTCCTGCTTGCTGATCATCACCATTTTCTGCAGGACCCACGGCGCTAGCACCAGCAGCAGGATCGGCCCGAGGTAGATCGGCAGGAACGACCAGAGCTGTTCGGCGGCCTGGCCCACCGCGCCGAAGAACGTCCAGCTGGTGCAATACACCGCCAGCGACAGGCTGTAGACCCAGGCCCGTACCCGAGGCGGCAGCGGCGTGCTGCGCCGGTCGCCGTAGAAGGCGATGGCAAACATGATGGCCATGTAGGCCAGGGCAACGACGGCAATCAGCCCGCTGGACAACGACATGAAGACTCTCCGACAAAGACACCGGGGCTTGAGCCCGGCAAGACAGTCTCGCATGCCGGCTCGGGTTCGTCAGTGTCGACCAAGGTCGAGGCGTGGCGGGGCGTCGCAGGTTGCGAGGATCCCGGGGGCGTGAGGCGGTTGGGCGGGCCTCATCGCGAGCAGGCTCGCTCCCACAGGGTCTTGGAGTGTTTGCTAATCCGGGTCCACCGTTGACCTACTGTGGGAGCGAGCTTGCTCGCGATAGCGGTGTGTCAGTCGAAGCATTCATTGCTGACCCGACGCCTTCGCGGGCAAGCCCGCTCCCACAGGTTTGAGCCTGGCACACAAGCGCGGCGCATCGCAGAACCCATATGGGAGCGAGCCTGCTCGCGATGGCGGCCTTACTGACCCAGCGCGATATCCACCAACCGATACAACTCCCCAACCTCCAGCGGCTCGCTGGCAAAGAGGATGCGGAATACCGTCGGCGCCACCACCAGGTTGATCAAGCGCTCGATGCCAGGGTTCGGTTCGTCGGGGTAGCGATCCAGGATGATCTGCAATTGAGCACTGATGATTCCCACGCACTGCCCGGGCGTGGGGCAGGCCTGGATGTCGCGCATCATGTTGCGGCCGGGCTCGGAACTCATTTCATCCAGGTATTGCTCGGCCCAGGCTCGCAAGTCGCCGCGCAGGCTGCCGGTGTTGGCCGGTTCGGTGTCCGGGCGCATGTGGGCAATGGCGACATCGGCCAGCAGCGCCGGCAGATCGCCCCAGCGCCGGTAGATAGTGGAGGGCGTCACCCCGGCACGTGCGGCGATTTGCGGCACGGTCAGGCTCGCGCGGTCCTGCTCTTGCAGCAACTGGCGAACAGCTGAATGAATCGATTCCTGGACCCGGGCGCTTCTGCCGCCGGGGCGTAAACCTTCTTTAATAGCCATGGGTCGGACCTTAACACAAAGAATTTGCTTTAAGCGCCTGTCGGTTGCACACTCAGCAAAAGCAAAAAATTAGCTTTTGCTGATGTTTTGTGAACAGCTTTTGCGGAGTGTGCCCATGTCCCGTCCAGCTTCGACCCGTGCCAGCCTGATCTTCCTCGCTGTCACCTTACTTGGTTTCCTCGCCGCCTCCAGCGCGCCGACGCCGTTGTATCACCTTTATCAGGAACATATGCAGTTTTCCCCGGCAATCCTCACGCTGATCTTCGGCGTGTACGCCTTCAGTTTGTTGGCGGCCTTGCTGACCGTGGGCTCGTTATCGGATTACCTGGGACGCAAACCGGTGATCTTCGTGGCGCTGCTGCTCAACGTGCTGGCGATGCTGCTGTTTATCAATGCCGACAGCATCGCTTGGCTGATCGGGGCGCGGTTGATCCAGGGATTCGCCACGGGCATGGCCACCAGTGTACTGGGGGCCGCGCTGCTGGACTTCGATCGCAGGCAAGGCCCGCTGATCACCAGCGTCGCGCCCTTGCTGGGGATGGCCTGCGGCGCGCTGGGGTGTGGCTTGCTGGCGGAGTTCGCCCCGTTGCCCCTGCAATTGACCTATTGGCTACTGCTGGGATTGTTTCTGGCACAGGCGATCTATCTCTGGCGCCTGGGAGAAAGTGTCAGCCCGCAACCCGGCGCCTGGCAGTCCTTGCGTCCAACCTTGCATGTGCCGCCGCAGGCGCGACGGCCGCTATGGCTGGTGTTGCCGCTGAACCTGGCGGCTTGGGCGGTGGGCGGTTTCTATCTGTCGTTGGCGCCTTCCCTGGTGCGGGCGGCGACCGGATCGACATCCAATCTGATTGGCGGTGCACTGGTAGCAGCCCTGACGCTCACCGGGGCCTTGTCTATTTACACGCTGCGCAACCAAGGCGCAGAGAAGATGCTGCGCCTTGCCGCCAGCTTATTGATAACCGGCCTCGCGCTGGTGTTGATCGCCGCGCATACGGGGAGCCTATCGTTGTTCTTCATCGGTACCCTGGTGACCGGCAGCGGTTTCGGCGCAGGATTTCTCGGCGCGCTGCGCAGCATCATGCCGCTGGCGTTGCCACACGAACGGGCCGGCTTGATGTCGGCGTTCTATGTTCTCAGCTACCTGGCCTTCAGCTTGCCGTCTCTGCTGGCCGGAAACCTGACGCGGGTGTTCGGTTTGATCCCGACAACCGACGGTTATGGCTTGGTGCTGATTCTGTTGGCAATCGCTGCGTTGCTGGGGCTGTTGCGTCAGGCCGCCAAACCGGCAGCCAGTGGCGTTCGACCTTGATCCGTTGAATGAAAACGATTGAATTGAGGTAGCCTTGGCCTCTCGCCATCTAATCTCGGTTGAACCTCCTTGAAAATTATTCGCAGTAAGTCTTTCACCGGCGAACGGCCCTGGGCCGCGTTGGACATCGCCAACATGAACGGCATCACCACACGCCTGCATTGGACTGACCAGCCGTACAAATGGCACGTCAACGATGGTCAGGAAGTGTTCGTGGTACTCGATGGGCTCGTGCAGATGTGCTATCGCGAGGAGGGTGTCGAAAAGGACACCTTATTGGCAGTTGGGGATATTTTCTACGCATCGGTCGGCACCGAGCATGTAGCCAAGCCCCAGGGAGCGGCGAGGATCCTGGTGATCGAAAGCGAAGGCAGCGTCTGAGGGATAATCTATAAAGTCGATAACATATAGAGAAATTACCCGTTATATCGATATTCGATCCGGCTCTAAGATGACTCCACCTCAACCGGGGACTGGAGTTCGTCATGACATGCTGCCCTGCAACAAACCGTCTGCGCCCACTGCGCCATTTGCCCAGGCCGCTGGAAGCCATTCGCCAATTCACGCCTAACTGGTTTGCCGTGACCATGGGCACCGGCGTAGTCGCCCTGGCCTTGGCGCAATGGCCGGACAACCCGCCTGGCCTGCGTGCCATTGCCGAAGGGTTGTGGTTGTTCAATATCCTGCTATTCGTGTTATGCAGCGGTTTGTACGCCGCCCGCTGGGTATTGTTCTTCGATGAGGCCCGGCGGATTTTCGGACATTCCACCGTCTCGATGTTCTTCGGCACCATCCCCATGGGGCTCGCCACCCTCATCAACGGCCTGTTGGTGTTCGGCTTGCCGCGTTGGGGCGAGGGCGTGGTGGCGGTGGCCGAGGCGCTGTGGTGGGTCGATGTGGCGATGTCCCTTGCCTGCGGCGTGTTGATCCCCTTCCTGATGTTCACCCGCCAGGAGCACCGGATCGACCAGATGACCGCCGTATGGCTGTTGCCGGTGGTTGCCGCCGAAGTCGCAGCCGCCAGCGGCGGGCTGTTGGCGCCGCACTTGGCCGGCGCCCACGCGCAACTGATCATGCTGGTCACCAGCTATGTGCTCTGGGCATTTTCCCTACCGCTGGCGTTCAGCATTCTGACGATCCTATTGCTGCGCATGGCCCTGCACAAACTGCCTCACGAGAACATGGCCGCTTCGAGTTGGCTGGCCCTCGGCCCCATCGGCACAGGGGCCCTTGGCATGTTGTTGCTGGGCGGTGACGCTCCACTGATCTTTGCCGCCAACGGCTTGCCAGGCGTGGGCGAAATCGCCGCCGGACTGGGGCTGGTGGCCGGTATCACACTATGGGGCTTCGGGTTCTGGTGGATGTTGACGGCGTTGTTGATCACCGCACGCTACTTGCGCACCGGTATCCCGTTTAACCTCGGTTGGTGGGGCTTTACCTTCCCAATGGGCGTGTATGCGCTGACCACGCTGAAGCTGGCAGACCTGCTGGGCCTCGGGTTTTTCAGTGTGTTCGGCAGCATGCTGGTGGCGACGCTGGTGGTGCTGTGGCTGATCGTCGCCCGTCGTACGCTGCTGGGCGCCTGGCACGGCGAGCTGTTTGTGTCACCGTGCATTGCGGGGCTGGCGAAATAATCGCTAAAGACAGGTAATGTGTGGCCTGGATCGAAAAGCGTCATTCCAATAAGCGTCCACGCCACTCAGGAACATGGAAGATGAGTCACCCTTCGCAGTTCACCTTGCTACGCACGCGGCGTTTCCTGCCGTTCTTCATCACACAGTCTCTCGGCGCGTTCAACGACAACATTTTCAAGCAGTCGCTGATTCTCGCCATCCTCTACAAATTGACCATCGACGGTGACCGCTCGATCTGGGTCAACCTCTGCGCCTTGCTGTTTATTCTGCCGTTCTTTCTGTTCTCGGCACTGGCCGGGCAGTTCGGGGAAAAATTCGCCAAGGATGCGCTGATTCGTCTGATCAAACTCGGCGAAATCGTCATCATGGCGGTCGGCGCTGTGGGTTTCATGTTCGATCATCTGTGGCTGATGCTGCTGGCGCTGTTCGCCATGGGCACTCATTCGGCGCTGTTCGGTCCGGTGAAGTATTCGATCCTGCCACAAGCGTTGCGCGAGGAAGAGCTGGTCGGCGGCAACGGTCTGGTGGAAATGGGCACCTTCCTGGCGATTCTAGCCGGCACCATCGGCGCCGGGATCATGATGTCCTCGGCCCAGTACGCACCGGTGGTGTCCTGCGCGATCGTCGGCGTTGCGGTGCTCGGCTACCTCGCCAGCCGCGGTATTCCACGGGCGGCGGCCGCCTCGCCGCAGATGCGTCTGAACTGGAACATATTCAGCCAATCCTGGGCCACCCTGAAGCTGGGCCTGGGCCAGACCCCGGCGGTATCTCGTTCGATTGTCGGCAATTCCTGGTTCTGGTTCGTCGGGGCGATCTACCTGACGCAGATCCCGGCCTACGCCAAGGAGTGGATGCACGGCGATGAAACCGTGGTGACCCTGATCCTCACCGTGTTCTCGGTGGGGATCGCCTTGGGTTCGATGCTCTGCGAAAAACTCTCCGGACGCAAAGTCGAGATCGGCCTGGTGCCATTCGGGTCGTTCGGGTTGACGGTGTTCGGGCTGCTGCTGTGGTGGCATTCCGGCGGGATCCCCGCCAGTGTCGAGGGCCACGGCTGGCTCCAGGTGCTCGGTTTCGGTCACGCCTGGCTGGTGCTGCTGGATATCCTCGGCCTCGGCGTCTTCGGCGGTTTCTACATCGTGCCGCTGTATGCGCTGATCCAGTCCCGTACCGCCGAGAACGAGCGTGCGCGAGTCATCGCGGCCAACAACATTCTCAACGCGCTGTTCATGGTGGTCTCGGCCATCGTTTCCATCGTGCTGCTGAGTCTCGCCAAGCTGTCGATCCCACAATTGTTCCTGGTGGTGTCGCTGCTGAACATCGGCGTCAACGCCTACATCTTCAAGATTGTCCCCGAGTTCACCATGCGTTTCATGATCTGGCTGCTGAGCCATTCCATGTACCGCGTGGAGCATCGCAACCTCGACGCGATCCCCGATGAAGGGGCGGCGCTGTTGGTCTGCAACCATGTGTCATTCGTCGATGCCCTGCTGATCGGCGGCGCGGTGCGTCGGCCGATTCGCTTCGTGATGTACTACAAGATCTACAACCTGCCGGTGCTCAACTTCATCTTCCGTACCGCCGGGACGATTCCGATTGCCGGACGCCAGGAAGACATCCATATCTATGAAAAGGCCTTCAAGCGAATCGCCCAATACCTCGCGGACGGTGAGCTGGTGTGCATCTTTCCTGAAGGAAAATTGACCGCTGACGGTGAGATCAATGAGTTCAAGAGCGGGCTGACACGCATTCTCCAGGAAACCCCGGTTCCGGTGATTCCCCTGGCGTTGCAAGGCTTGTGGGGCAGCTTCTTCAGTCGCGATCCAGCCAAGGGGCTGTTTCGCCGATTGTGGTCGCGGGTGACCCTGGTGGCTGGGCCGGCGGTGGCGGTGGAGATGGCTGAGCCGATCAAGCTGCAAGCATTAGTCAGCGAGTTGCGCGGGGCAGTCAGATAGAGAGGCTGCGGCCTTTCGATTTTTCGCGAGCAAGCTCGCTCCCACATGTGGCCGAGTTGCCCGGGCCGGACGCGATCCCCTGTGGGAGCGGGCTTGCTCGCGAAAGCGGAGTGTCAGTCGACGAGGATGTTGAGGCTGCCGGCCCCTTCGCGAGCAGGCTCGCTCCCACATTGACCGAGTTGTTCAAAGCGGACGCGATCCCCTGTGGGAGCGAGCTTGCTCGCGATAGCGGTAGTGGCCTAGGCGCTGACCTTGAGCCCGATCAGCCCTGTAACGATCAACGCCACACTGACTAACCGAACCAGCGCCGTCGACTCGCCGAACAGAATGATTCCGGCGATCACCGTGCCCACCGCACCGACACCGGTCCACACTGCATAGGCGGTGCCCAACGGCAATTCCTTCATGGCGAGGCCGAGCAGGCCCAGGCTGATTCCCATGGCGGCAATCGTCAAAGCAGTGGGAAGAGGGCGGCTGAAACCGTCGGTGTATTTCAGGCCGACGGCCCAGCCGACTTCGAACAGGCCGGCGAAAAACAGAATGATCCAGGACATTACACACCTCCCTGAGTGGATGGGGTCGTCCCCGGATAAAAGTTGATACAAGCTGGGGGTCGTCCCCGCACTGGTGAGACAGAGTGCCCATGATCGGGCACTCGATCAAGTCTGCCTCAGTCCGCCGTCTGTTGGCTGGCGAGCGTCTCGCGGTCCTGCTTTTCGCTCATGCGGCGGAAGTAGGTTGAGAGCAGCGCTCCGGAGATGTTGTGCCAGACGCTGAACAGCGCACTGGGTACCGCCGCCAACGGCGAAAAGTGCGCACTCGCCAGGGCCGCGCCCAGGCCGGAGTTCTGCATGCCGACTTCCAGTGCGAGGGTCTTGCGTTGGGCCAATGGAAGGCCGAACAATCGTCCGGTGAAGTACCCCAGCAGGTAACCGAAGCTGTTGTGCAACATCACAATGGCCATGATCAGCAGGCCGGATTCGGCGATCTTCGCCTGACTGGCTGCCACCACCGCCGCCACGATGATCACGATGCTCACCACTGATATCAGCGGCAGCACTTCTACAGCATGACGCACCCGGGCGCCTAACAGGCGTTGGGCAATGATGCCCAGTGCGATCGGCAGCAGCACGATTTGCAGGATCGACCAGAACAGCGCCGAGAACGATACCGGCAACCAGGCCGAGGCCAGCAACCAGATCAATGCCGGGGTCAGCAGGGGCGCCAGCAGGGTCGTGATCGCGGAGATCGCCACGGCCAGGGCCAGGTCGCCGCGCGCCAGCCAGGTCATGACATTGGACGACGTGCCGCTTGGGCAGCAGCCCACCAGAATCACACCGACGGCGATTTCCGCAGGCAGGCTGAACACTTGGCAAAGCAGCCACGCGGTACCGGGCATGATGACGAACTGGGCAATCACCCCCAGAGCCACACGTCCTGGACGGCGGGCCACTTCGGCAAAGTCTTCCAGCTTGAGCGCCAGGCCCATGCCAAACATCACCAGCCCCAGCAAGGGCACAATGGCGACTTTCAGGTCCACGAACCACTGCGGTAGCAAGAACGCCACGACGGCGAAGATCAGTACCCAGTAAGCGAAGGTATTGCCGACGAAGCGGCTCAGTGCAGCCAGTGCGCGCATGACCAGATCCTTGTTATCAGTCATTGAAACCACACAAAACCAATGTGGGAGCGAGCCTGCTCGCGATAGCGTCGGATCAGTCAGCGTCGATGTTGACTGAGAAACTGCTATCGCGAGCAGGCTCGCTCCCACAGAGGTAAGTTTGCACAGGGCAATCCTGTGCCTTTAGATCCCCTGCGGAATTTCTTCCCCACCCAACGCTTCAACCAGCGCCGGCAGGAACTCGCCGAAGGTCAGCATCATCAGCGTGAAGCTGGCGTCCAGTTGGCCGAGGGCTTCGTCGCCACCGTCCTGTTCCGCCTGGTCTTGCAACAGGTCTTCGAACTTCAGACGCTTGACCACCATCTTGTCATCGAGCACGAACGACAGTTTGTCCTGCCAGGCCAGCGACAACTGAGTCACCACTTTGCCGGTGTTCAGGTGCAGCTGGATTTCATCGCTGGTCAGGTCCTGGCGCTTGCAGCGCACGATACCGCCGTCTTCGTGGGTGTCGCGCAGTTCGCATTCGTCGAGGACGAAGAAATCATCCGCGGCTTTCTGGGTCTTGACCCAGTCGGTCATGATCGCGGTCGGTGCGGTCTTGACCGTCAGCGGACGCACCGGCAGCGAGCCGATGACTTCGCGCAGCGTCGACAACAGGTCTTCGGCGCGTTTCGAGCTGGCGGAGTTCACCAGGATCAGGCCCTGCTTCGGCGCGATGGCGGCAAAGGTCGACGAGCGACGGATGAAGGCCCGCGGCAGGAACGCCTGGATGATTTCATCCTTGAGCTGGTCCCGTTCCTTCTTATAGACCTTGCGCATCTGCTCGGCTTCGATCTCTTCGACCTTTTCCTTCAGGGCATCGCGTACGACGCTGCCTGGCAAAATGCGTTCTTCCTTGCGAGCGGCGATCAGCAAAAAGTCCTGGCTGACATGCACCAATGGCGCGTCTTCACCCTTGCCAAATGGCGCGACGAAACCGTAAGTGGTCAACTCCTGGCTTGCACATGGACGCGCCAGTTTGCTGGCCAGTGCAGTTTCCAACGCCTCGGCATCAAAAGGCAGATCTTGGGTCAGGCGATAGATAAGCAGGTTTTTGAACCACATGGGGTGAGTCTCTCCTTTATACAAAGGGGGGCATTATTCTCTCAGCGGCGCCATAGGCCAACCCTTCGCTAAGCCTTTGGAAGGGCTGAAAAAATTAATTTAAAAAGTGCTTGCCAGCTTACGGAGTGCTCCGTAGAATGCGCGCCACACCGAAAGCGAAGGGTGATTAGCTCAGCCGGGAGAGCGTCTGCCTTACAAGCAGAATGTCGGCGGTTCGATCCCGTCATCACCCACCATTCGTTCAACGTGTTACGCGCAGCGGTAGTTCAGTCGGTTAGAATACCGGCCTGTCACGCCGGGGGTCGCGGGTTCGAGTCCCGTCCGCTGCGCCATATTCGGTTATCTGGAACACTGAACGCCAGATGACCACGGAAAGCCCGCTAACGCGGGCTTTTTGCTGTTTACAGTTTCTGCGGTGCGCCTCGTTCACTTTTTTATCTGATTTATGTAATTAAATCAGCACGTTACAAAAAACTGTGAGAGAATGCGCCCCGCATCGAAAGCCAAGGGTGATTAGCTCAGCTGGGAGAGCGTCTGCCTTACAAGCAGAATGTCGGCGGTTCGATCCCGTCATCACCCACCAGACTTTCAATGTTACGCGCAGCGGTAGTTCAGTCGGTTAGAATACCGGCCTGTCACGCCGGGGGTCGCGGGTTCGAGTCCCGTCCGCTGCGCCATATCCGATAACCTGGCCCACTGAACGCCAGGTTGCCAACAAAAAGCCCGCTCACTGAGCGGGCTTTTTGTTGCCTGTCATTTGGCGATTGCTACTGTTCGGCATTACGGCGGTGACGATAATCGCTGACCGCCTCATACACCGCTTTACGCAAACGGTTGATGCCACCGATGGGGCGATGCGCCTCTATACCGAACCAGGGATTGAACGACTGGTTGTCGCAGGCCAGGTTCAGCTTGGGTGTGTCGAAGTCCTGGGCCGGCACCTTGATGCGCGCCACCGTTTCGAACGGCGCATCGCTTTCTTTCCATTCAATGCTGGTGTCTTCGATGGGCATGTACTTGGCGGGATCCTGACGCTGGATCTGCAGGACGAAGCAGGCTGGCACCCGGTCTGTGGATAACTGCTGCGTCAGGGCGCTGCGCAGAAAATTCGGCAGGTCCTGGTTCTGTTTCGGCAGGGTATAGGCCGGGCAGTTGTCCGGATCCGGTGCTACGCGAAACTTGGCGTTGGCTGCACCGAACTTGTAGGGCGATACCGAAAAGTACGTGGTCTGGGTCGGGCTGGCCGGAGGCGGCGAAAGGGTCGCCAGGGCGATGAACAAATGGCGAACCTGCCAGGTGCGCGGATCCAGGCTGGGGAAAAACGCCATGGCCTTTTTTCCGTCGGCCTGGGCGGCCACATTCTGACGATACTCGGCGACATCACTGACGAAGAAGTTAGGATGATTGAACATCACGAAGTCCTGCTCGCCGGATGAATGCCGATCCGCCAGCAGTTGCTTGCCCGGCACGTCGAGCAGTTTGATCGCCATCCCCCGGGCGTCGCGCAGGCTGTCGAATTGCGGATAAGCGTTACCGTTGGACAGGCGTATGGTCGCCTGCCAGACCTTCCCTGGTTCGGCAAACACGCCTTGGCGCAGCGGGGTTGGCAGGTCGCTCGGCACCTGGACTTCGGCCATCACGCAGCCGTGCGCCTTGGCGTGGGCATCGCGCAAGTAGCGCGTGCCTTCGCGGTGCTGGTCGACGATGCGGATCGCGGTCTGGATGACGTCCTGAGTCATGGCGGCTTCGCCGGGCGGCACTTGCTCCTGGTCTGGCACTGGCCCGCGGTGTTGCCAGGCGAACCAGGCCATGGCCAGTGCCCAGCCCAGCAGTCCGATTACCAGCAGCCACAGGAGCGTCTTGCCCAAAAAGGCGCCGAGGCGCAGCCAGAGCGTGATCAGCATGCAGAAATCCTTATACCTGTGGGGTTTGTCATTACAGTTGCGACTCCAGCGGTCCGCCCAACACTTTCAGATACTCCAGCAGGGCCCAGCGCTCCTCTGGTTGCAGCAGACGGCCAATCACACCGTTGCCGCGTTCGCCGGCGCGGAACTCATGGCCACTGTTGTGATTACCGGTGATCCGGGTATCGAAGAGGAAGCCGTTGGTGAAGTCTTCGGTGCGATAGCCCAAGTGCCGCGGATCGTATTCGAAGCTGCCTTTATAGAAGCGCGTCGCCCGCTCATCCTGCGGCGACAGCAACTGATAGATCGTCGGCACCGAGCCGTTATGCAGGAACGGTGGCGTGGCCCAGACGCCCGCCAGTGGCCGGGCTTTGTACGCACGCAATTCGCGTACGCCGATAGGCAGGCCGAAACCGTCCAGGGCCGGGCGCTCAACGGGGGTGACGCCGGCGTCGCGATAGGCACGGTTCTCGACGAAGGCCGTGACATACGCCAGACCCTTGGCAACCGAGATCTGGCTCAGGTCCAGTGGCTCGGTCGGGGTCGGGTGCAGTTGCACTTCCAGCTTTGCCAGTTCGGCCGGGTCCCAACCCAGGCTGGTCAGGTCGAAGCGATGGTCGGCAATGTTGTTGGCGGTGCCTGGGTCGGTGCCGATGACTTGCACCGGCAACATATGCAGTTGCTGGACCGGCCGGTCAGGGCCCTGGATGACTTTGGGCACGTGGCAGCCGGCGCAGTTTTCGGCAAACAGCGTCCGGCCCTTGGCAGCCAGAGGCCTGTCGACCGCGCCGAGCAATGCTTCCGGCCAGGCCGGAGGCTTGAGCAATTGCAGGGTTTCTTCGATCTTGTTCAGATCACGCACCCGCACGCTGGAGGGATAGCGGGCATCGCCCTGCAACGGTTTGCCCTGGGCGTCGAAGAAGCTCAGCGTCGCGCCGACACCCAGTGCTTCGCCGACGTTACGCGCCATCGGCTGCTGGGCAGATCCGTTCCACTGCACCCAGTCGAATGTCCAGATGTCCCACAGCTGTGGGTAATCCACCGGTGCGTTGGCGACTCGATAGTTGTCCGGCGAAATGGCGTCGCCGAAGCTGGCGTTGGCAATGCGGCCAAAGGCGTCGGTCCGGCCGGGACCTTCTTCGGTGGGGTAGAGGCCGCGGTGGGTATCGTTCCAGGCAGTGCGCAGGAAGGTGTCCAACGAGACCTTGAAGGCCTTGCGCAGTTCTTCGTGGCGGGCGTCGTAATCCTGGCCCAGCACCTGACGGGCGAAACGCTCGAATTTCCACGGGTTGTAGTAGGTTGACGCCAGACTGGCGACCAAGGCCTGTCCGAAACTGCCACCCCGTAATGTAGGAACGCTGGAAGGCAGGACGTGTTGGGCCGAGCCGCCGTCGATGCGGATCGCCTGGCCCTTGTAGTGCAGTTCGCCGGTGTGGCAGGCGGCGCACGTAATATCCAGAAACTCTTCTTTACTGCCGGGATTCTGGTGCCGTGCGAAACCCACTGGCAGGTTGCCAGGATTGGCTGGCGAGGCTTTTTGCGCCGGATCGATGAGGAAGCCAAAGCGCGCCAGGTATTCGGGTGAGGCGAAGCGCTGTCGCGAAAACGGCAATTCCAGGGCGGTGAACCACTCGTAGCGCAGGCCTTTGACCTGGGTACCTTGGGGTGTGAAATAGTAAGTCTGACGCTCGGCGGCGCTCCATTGGTCCAGGTAATGCACCTGTTCGACCGGGTTGTAGAGCGGCAGACGCGGGTTTGCGACGTAATAAAGCACCACTGCCACGACGAGGATCAACAGGGCGAAAAGCAGCCAGAGCAGGCGAGAAAGAAGGCGCACGGGGACATCCTTGTTTTTTTGATATGCCCTTATGCCTCAGTGCCGCACGGCGGGCAAGTGGCCATTACTTGATGCCACGGCAAGCGACAATCTGTCCCTTGTAGGCAACAGATGACAGAGGCTTCATCTGCCAGAGACTAAAAAGCATTTGGGGGCCTGAACTTATCCCTGCTTTGCGGCTCACATGCCGGTAGCCATTGGTCGGGGCCGCCTGATAAGCTCGCGGCTTTACTCGATTGCCCTTTAGGCGCATGAACAAGGAAATAGCATGAAACAGCATCGGTTGGCGGCGGCGGTGGCCCTGGTTGGCCTGGTACTCGCGGGTTGCGACTCGCAGACCAGCGTAGAGCTGAAAACCCCGGCGCAGAAAGCTTCCTACGGTATCGGCCTGAACATGGGCAAGAGCCTGGCTCAGGAAGGTATGGATGACCTGGACTCCAAAGCGGTTGCCCAGGGCATTGAAGATGCCGTCGGCAAGAAAGAACAGAAGCTGAAAGACGAAGAATTGGTCGAAGCTTTTGCGGCACTGCAAAAGCGTGCCGAAGAGCGCATGGCCAAGATGAGCGAAGAGTCGGCAGCCGCCGGCAAGAAATTCCTCGAAGAAAACGGTAAGAAATCCGGCGTGACCACCACCGCTTCCGGCCTGCAATATGAAGTGGTCAAGAAGGCCGATGGCCCACAGCCCAAGCCGAACGACGTGGTGACTGTTCACTACACCGGCAAGCTGACCAATGGCACCGTGTTCGACAGCTCTGTTGAACGTGGCAGCCCGATCGACCTGCCGGTCAGCGGTGTGATCCCGGGTTGGGTCGAAGGCCTGCAACTGATGCACGTCGGCGAGAAGTACAAGCTGTACATCCCGAGCGATCTGGCCTACGGCGCCCAGAGCCCGAGCCCGGCCATCCCGGCCAACTCGGTCCTGGTGTTTGACCTGGAGTTGCTGGCGATCAAGGATCCGGCAAAAGAAGACGCAGCCAAGTAATCGCGTCTGCTATCACGACAACGCCTCGCTTATGCGGGGCGTTGTCGCATCCGGGTTACGGTGATTCCCAAAAAAACCGAACGCTGCGCGCAGGCTATAGTCATAGGCAGTACAGGCGCTGTGCTAGACCCAGCCGCCCAATCAAGTCAATGAAATATTGGGTTTTTTTATGTGAGTAAAAAACGCCCGATCTAAGCCGGGCCCTTATGAAACGGGGGCTTCAGCGGTGAAATGCAGCTCTGTTCACAAGGTTATCCACAAT
Organism: Pseudomonas sp. SMN5; assembly: GCF_052041925.1. Lineage (NCBI taxonomy): Bacteria > Pseudomonadati > Pseudomonadota > Gammaproteobacteria > Pseudomonadales > Pseudomonadaceae > Pseudomonas > Pseudomonas sp. SMN5. Next base: position 3,035 of record NZ_JBKGGX010000017.1, on the reverse strand, counting down.
TTGTGTGGATAACATTTCAGTGGGGAAAAAAATGAAGGCCCCGTGGAATTTCGCACGATTTCTGCCCTTGGCAGGCCGGTTGCTGGCCCGCGGTCGACTGCCGACATTGCTGTTCGCCGTCGCCAGCAAAGGCGCCCGGGAGGGTGGCCGGCTCGGCAAGCTCAAGGAAGACCTGCGCCTGTTGCAGGCGCTGTGCCTGGCTTACTGGCGGGGTGAATACCGGGCCGTCAGTGCCAAGTCGATGCTTTCGATCGTTGCTGGGCTCATGTATTTCCTCAGTCCGCTCGACGCGATCCCCGACATCCTGCCGATGTTCGGCATGTTCGACGATATCGCCGTGCTGGCCTGGGTCATGAAAACCCTTGACGTTGAACTCGAAGCATTCCGCGCCTGGCGTTATCGGCAATCGCCGGAGAAACTTGCCCAGGTCGAAAGGCTGCCCGACACCCCCGAACAACTCCAGCTACAGGGTCATGAAAAAGACTGACCCTGCCTCTCTAGCCCCTGGAATTCATCGCCCCGCGACCTCAGCCGGTATTAGGATTACACTTCCAAGAAAAAAGGCTGATTCGCTAAGCGTTGTTGTCCTACGGGGTAGACATGGATATTCAGATAATCACTCGTGACGGAGAGCCCGAATACGCGGTTTTGCCGTGGGATCAATACCAGTCGTTGCTGAGGGCCGCAGGCATCGACCCAACTGCGCCGCGCGAAGCGACAGTTCGTCATGCGGCGGCACCCGGCCAGGTTCTTCCTGGCCTGGATCAATTACGAAGTTTGCGCGAAGGGAAGGGCATCGCCATTGAGGCGCTGGCCCGCACGGTAGGTATCAGTCCGTCTTATCTGGCCTTGATCGAAAGCGGCGAGCGTCAGCCCGATGCCGCGATTCGGCGCAGTCTGGCCTGGGAATTGACGGTGCCAGGTTGGAGGGATGAGTCGTGAGTGTACGCATCAGTCGGCAGCATTGGGATGGATTGTTGGGGGAGTTGGACCAGGCGCGCCGCCAGCGCCATCTGTTGACCTACCGCGCCTTGCTGGAGCGCTTGCAGTTGCCCAGCCCGGCCATGCAGACCTTGACCGCGGCCCTGGAGCACCTGGCCGCGCTGGACGCTCGGGCGGAACAGCCGCTGCGCAGTTCCCTGGTGATCAGCCAGGGTGCCAGTCGACTGCCGCGCACCGGCTTCTTCGAGTGTGTTGAGCGCCTGGGCCGTTTTTCCGGGCCGTCCGATGGGGTGGCGGCCGCTTCCTGGCACGCGTCGGAGGTGGTCCGGGTGTTTGAATACGAATACCCCGAATCGGCGGAGGCCTGAGTGCTCTGGCGCCTCAAGGCGCGGGCCGGTTACTGGCTGGCGCGTCGGTTGTTCCATTGGTCCTGGTTCGTCCGCCAGCCACGCGGCTGGGCCTGGCTCGAGGGCCAGTTCTCGCGCATGGCGAACCTGGGTGATGTCGGTGCGCAAAGTTTCTACGGGCATATCCTGACGTTTCGTGGCCAAGGGCTGGGTGCGCGAGAAGAAGGGGTTCGCCTGCTGCGGCTGGCAGCATTGGCCGGTGATGGCAAGGCAGCCTATCAGGTCGGTGTGATCAGTCTCGCGGGCTCCGCCAGCAAGGCACCGGACCCGGTCGAAGCGGCACATTGGTGGGCGCTGGCGGCGAAGGCCGGTCATCCATTGGCCGAGATCAAGCTCAAAGGGCTCGAGGCCCGCGACCCGTAGCGAATTGCGCGGCTTTCTCGAGCGTTGTTCGTTTTTCAGATTGGGCGAATTAGCGAATTGCCCTACGTTCACTGCTTCTTTCGCTGACTTATTTCTCCTCATATCCTCGGCAAAGTCTCGCGCTCCCTGAGCGCTGCGAGACGTTTGCCCATGTTCGACCGTTTTTTGCCGGTGTCCCCTGATCGAGCGGTGCCCTGATGGATCAGGTCAGTCGTATCGAGCAGGAGCTCGATAGCTTCAAAGACGTCCTGATTGTTTATCGCGAGCAGCTCGAGCGCTGGTACAACCGGGCTGCGGACACTGCCAGCCACGCGGCCGACCTGCCTTCGCTGTTGGGCATGGAGCGACTGATCCGCTTCGCTGACAGCACCACGGTCGTCAGCACCGGTGACGACGATTTTCTTTCCACCGTCGTGCAGTGCCCCAACGGCGGGGTGATGACCATCGAGAGCAAACTCGAATCGGTCTACGACATTCCGCTGGGCGACATCGTGGTGGATGTGGTGGCGGTGGACAGTGGCGAGGTCACGCCGGTCACTCTCGATGCTCAGGGCCTGGGGACCTTCAACGGCGAGGCGGGAAAGCGCTATCGGGTGCGTGTCCAGGGCGAAGTGTCGCCAGCGCAGCTCAACGAGCTGTTTTCTTCCTACGATGGCCTGAGCTCTCAACTGACGGACTGGTTGCGGGGTGAATGGCAGGGCTTCAAGCCGCATTGGGCGCAGCAATCCTTGTCGACCTCGGCGGCTGCGGTGGGCAACGGCCTGCTGGCCGGAAGCTGGGCGGCGATCGAAGGCGTGTGGGACAGCATCAGCCTGCTCTCCGACATCCTCAAAAATCCTGAAGAGTTTGTCGGGCGGTTGGGCGAGAGCGCGGCGCAACTGGCCGAACTGGCGCAGACGGCGCCGCAGGTCATGGCCAGGCTGCAACTGCTGGCGAGCGACGAAGCAGCGCTGTGCCTGCTGGTGCGCGCCGCCAGTCTCTGGCTGGACATGCTACCGCCCAGCGAGGTGGCCGGCGAAACGGCCCAGGCGCTCTCGACACTGACCGTACAGCTGTTGATCGATCTGTTGATTGGCGTCGTCCTGACCTTCGCTGGCGCAGGGGCCGGGATCGCTTATCTGTCGATGCGCCTGGCCGCTGTGGGGGCGCGCCTGTTGAGCGCCTTGCAGCGTTTCATCCGGGCGATTTTCGCCGTGGTCAACGGCTTCATGGGCTATGTGGACCGTTACAGAACCGTGGCCGCCAGAGGGACCGCGGCGGGGGTGAAAAAGGGCCGGATGCAGATGCGTTGGAACGCCCAGCGCAATACCACGCTGAAAAAAC
>NZ_JBKGGX010000016.1:0-133126 GCF_052041925.1 Pseudomonas sp. SMN5 | reverse complement strand
TTTTTTTTGGTGATCTTTCTTTTCTCCCCCCCCCCCCCCCCCCCCCCCCCCCCCCCCGAACCTCTAGCGAAATTTACGTCCAGGCATCCAGCCGTTACGTCGCGGTTCAGGAACCGAACGCGGGTGCCTGGGCAGTTTCAGCCTGCGATGCTGGCGCCAGGCTCAAGGGGATGTCAACGTGTTGATCGGTGCCATCCCAGGCGAAGGTGTGTTCGGTATCCAGAAAAACAGCGGTGGCCCCTTGGTAAATCTGGGCGCTTACCGACAGCTCGTCCCCTTCGTCAAAGGCTTGCGGATCGATCTGGAAACGATGCTGCCAAGGGTTTGCAGCCACCGGTTCCGTTGGCGCTACGTTGGAACCCTGGCCGCCGCTTGCGCTGATCTGAATGCCGCGGGCGTCCCGAACGCTGACTTCGGGGCGGCCGTCTTCCGGCAGTTGAAAGCCTTCCGGCAGGCGCATGGTTAATGTGATGATCTTCATGATGACTTCCTTTTCATTACGTCGACATTGACGCGAGCCCATCCTAGGGCTCACTTGCGCAGCTTTCTGTAGGTCTTTTCTTCGAGTGCTGTGGGTTTATCCGTTTAGCGGTGTCGAATCATCGCTTTCCGTGGTCATGACGGCCTCCGCCGCGTCCTCGCTGCGATGCAACGCGACCTGGCGGATCGACAGGCGAATCTCCGCCGGCAGCACCCGCTTCGCCGCGCCCTCGGCCAACTCGCCCAGCAGTTCGTGATAGCTCAGCTTGCCGGCTTCGTCGCGACGCAGTACGTCGAGGTCGAGCAGGGTCTGGATGAAGTGCCGGAACAGGCTCTTGTCGAAGAACTCCGGGGCGTTCAGCCCATGCAGGATCGACAGGCGCTGGGCCATCACGGTGCACAGGTCTTCCAGCTCTTCGGCGCTGACGCTGTTCTGCCCACTGTTGAGCAGCAGCGAGACGGTCATGTAGAAGCGCTGCAAGGTCTGGGCGATGCTCTTGGACAGCAGCGTGAGCAATACGAAGTGCCGCGAGCTCGGGGCCGGGCGCAGGTACAGATCCTTTTCGAAACGCAGCAGGCCCTGTTCGACGAACGCTTCGAGCCACTGGTCGACCACGCCCTCCAGCTCCTCCAGCGACCAGCGAATGAACAGCTCCGATTGCAGGTACGGGTACAGCGCACGGGTGTAGCGCAGGATCTGCTCGCGGCTCATGCGCGAGGTGCTCTGGAAGAAGCTGGCAAGCAACGCCGGCAGGGCGAAGATGTGCAGCACGTTGTTGCGGTAGTAGGTCATCAGTACCGCATTCTGCTCGTCCAGGTACAGGATTTTGCCCAGGGCGTCGCTCTGTTCGGACAGCAGGTCCATGTCCTTCACATGTTTGATCAGCGCTTGCCCGTCGCCCTCGGGCAGGGTGGTGTGGGGGGAATAGGGCACTTTGCGCAGCAATGCCAGGTAAAGGTCCAGCACCCGGGCCATGGCATGGTGGTCCAGGGCCAGGCGGCTGGTGGACAGCAAGGCCAGGGCCACGAGATTGACCGGGTTGATCGCCGCGGCTTCGTTCAAGTGCCGGGCCACGCGCTCGCCCAGGCGATGGGTGGTTGCGTTGAGCCACGCCGGTTTGAACTGTGGCCCCAACTCCTGTTGACGCCAGTCCGGCTGTTCGGCGTCGAGGAACTCCGCCAGCTTGATCGGCTCGCCGAAGTTCACTGCCACCTGGCCAAAGCGCTGCTTGAGGGCGCCGATGACTTTGAAGATATCGAAGATCGATTCCTTCTTCTTGCTGGCCCCGCGCAGTTCGCCCAGGTAGGTACGGCCTTCCAGCACGCGTTCGTAGCCGATATAGACCGGCACGAAGACGATGGGCGTGCGCGATGAACGCAGGAAGCTGCGCAGGGTGATGGCGAGCATGCCGGTCTTGGGTTGCAGCATGCGCCCGGTGCGCGAGCGCCCGCCCTCGACGAAGTATTCCACCGGGAAGCCCTTGGTGAACAAGGTGTGCAGGTATTCGTTGAACACCGCGGTGTAGAGCGGGTTGCCCTTGAACGTGCGGCGCATGAAAAACGCTCCGCCACGGCGCAGCAGGCCGCCGATGACCGGCATGTTCAGGTTGATGCCGGCGGCGATGTGCGGTGGTGTCAGGCCGTTGCGAAACAGCAGGTACGACAGCAGCAGGTAGTCGATGTGGCTGCGGTGGCACGGTACATAGATGACCTCGTGACCGGGCGCGATCGCTTGCACATTTTCGATGTGGTTGACCTTGATGCCGTCGTAGATCTTGTTCCAGAACCAGCTCAGCACCACCTCCAGGAAACGGATCGCGGTGTACGTGTAGTCGGAGGCGATTTCATTGCCGTAGCGCAGGGCCTGGGCCTTGGCTTTTTCCGGAGCAATCTTTTCCCGTTCGGCCTCGTCGGCAATCGCCTGCTTGACCAGCGGCTGGTTCAACAGGCCCTTGACCAGGTTGCGCCGGTGAGAAATGTCGGGGCCGATGACCGCAGACTTCAGGTTGCGAAAGTGCACCCGCAGGATCCGCTGGGCCATGCGCACGGTGCGTTCGTGGCCCTTGTCGTGCTCGATCAGCTCGCGCAGGTGGATCGGCGCGGAGAACTGCACGCGGGTCTTGCGCCCCAGGATCATGATGCTCAGCAGACGCCGCAGGCGCCCGGTGACGGCCCAGCTGTCGGCGAACAGCAGCTTCCAGGGACTGGATTCACTGTCGGGCGATTGGCCCCAGAACACGCTGACCGGGATGATCTGCGCATCCTCGGCGGCATCATGGCTCAGCACATTGACCAGCCGCGTCAGGGTCGGCGGCGCGCCGCGTTTGTCCTGGCGCCCGAGCCAGTCCGGTGCCGGGGTCAGGTAGAAAAACGCCGCCGGCTCCAGCAAGTTACCTACTGATACTGGCAGAACCGGACGGGGCAGGCCGGCCTTGGTGCACTCGGTGTCGAGCACCGCCAGGTCGGTCAGCGATGGATCTTGCAGGACGTAGAACACCGGACGGCTGCGGTCGAGGTTGAGGGTGAAGGACGACTGGTTGATGGTCTCGGAGCGAACCCAGAGGTACAACAGCCGGCGCAAGGTGCCAAACACAAGACGGCGGAACGGAGAACGGGTCATACGGCTTCTGCATGAGTGGATGAAACCGAGCGGCTGCTCGGGCTGGCTAGTGTGCAGGATTCATCGAAAATCGGCAAAAAAGCGCCGAAGTAAAGTCAGTTGAGAGTTTTTGCGGCTGTCATATACTCGGTCGGCTAGCCGCCTTCGCATCTCATGGACGGTCGGAGGCCGGCGAAAGTTCGTACGACTACCAGTCGGCTAAAAATAAGAATGGGAGTGAGCATCATGGCAGCACGCGAAACCGGCAACGTGAAGTGGTTCAACGACGCCAAAGGCTATGGCTTCATCCAGCGCGAAGGCGGGGCGGATGTCTTCGTGCATTACCGCGCGATCCGCGGCGAAGGCCACCGCTCGCTGACCGAAGGCCAGCAGGTCGAATACGCGGTGGTGGAAGGGCAGAAGGGCTTGCAGGCTGAGGATGTGGTGGGGTTGTAAGCTTTTTCAGCCATATCAGGGACGCCTGTGGGAGCGAGCCTGCTCGCGATAGCGTGTATCAGGCAACACATCATCGACTGATACACCGCTATCGCGAGCAGGCTCGCTCCCACATTGGATCTGCTTTTACATCCGCAAAGGCTGCATCAAGCCGTCCGCCAGGTAATCTCCTCTTCCCCATCGGCACTGATGCGAATCCAGCGGTCCGCCGATTCTTCCCCTTCTTCCTCCACCCATGACCCCGGTGCGCAGCGCACTTCGACGTTCAGCGCGGCGTAGGCGGCGCGGGCACAGGCGATGTCGTCGTCCCACGGGGTCTGGTCGCTTTCCAGGTACAGGCTGTTCCACTTGCCGACGGCTTTGGGCAGCCAGGTCACCGGGATGTTGCCGGCCTTGCACTTGTAGGTCTGGCCTTTCTGAGTCCATTCGCTGCACGGGCCCAGCGCCTGGGTCAGCCAGGCGGCGATGGCCTTGTGGTCGACGTCGGCGTCCTTGAGGTAAATCTCGATATCGGGTTGGCGCATGGATGTCCTCGCTGCGGTCCTGAAAAATCCATTCGCGGATTTATCTGGCCCCGGCCGAATGACCGAGGCCTGGAATCTAAAGGTTATTGAAGAACGAAATAATCGTAGCGCATCGACACCGTGACCTCGAAGGGCGCCGCCTGCTCAATCACGCTGGCGCGGCGTTCGGCGCTGGCGCGCCAGCCGTGGGGCGTCATTGCCAGCAGGTTGGCGCGGTCCTGGCCGCTGTCGAGCGTGAGCTTGAATTCCAAGGTCTCGCTGTGATCCAGCATCATGCCGGCAGGCACCAGGGCCAGGTGTTTGTCATCGGTGTATTCGCGCACCTCGTCGTACAGCCGCTCGCGCAGTTCCATCAGGTGGCCGCTGGTGGGGCCGACTTTCATCAGGCCGCCACCGGGGCTGAGCAGGCGCTTGGCCTCCTGCCAGTCCAGTGGGCTGAACACGCTCGCCAGGAATTGGCAACAACCGTCCGCCAACGGCACCCGGGCCATGCTGGCGATCAACCAGGTCAACTGCGGGTTGCGTTTGCAGGCGCGTTTGACCGCCTCGCGGGAAATGTCCAGGGCATAGCCGTCGGCATGGGGCAGGGCGTCGGCGATTTGTGCGGTGTAATAGCCTTCGCCACAACCGATGTCCAGCCAGCGTCCCGGCGCACGTTCAGCCGCCAGCTCGGCCAGGCGCCGGGCGACGGGGGCATAATGCCCCGCGTTGAGGAAATCCCGGCGGGCCTCGACCATGGCCTGGTTGTCGCCCGGATCGCGGCTGTTCTTGTGCTGCACCGGCAGCAGGTTCAGGTAACCCTGGCGGGCGCGGTCGAATCGATGGCCGGCCGGGCAGACCACGCCGTTGTCCACCGCATTGAGCGGTTCACTGCAGATCGGGCAGGCGAGCATCAGGCGAGCAACTTGATCAGCGTCTGGTAGTAGATCTCGGTCAGCACGTCGAGATCGGCCGCCAGCACGCGTTCGTCCACCTGGTGGATGGTCGCGTTGACCGGCCCGAGTTCCACCACTTGGGTGCCCATGGTAGCGATGAAACGACCGTCGGAGGTGCCGCCGCTGGTGGAGGCGTGGGTTTCGCGGCCGGTGACGTCCTTGATGCTCGACGACACCGCGTCCAGCAGCGCGCCTGGCTCGGTGAGGAAGGGCAGGCCGGACAATGCCCAGTCGATGTGCCAGTCCAACTGATGTTTATCAAGGATGTCGGCCACCCGCTGTTGCAGGCCTTCGACCGTGGACTCGGTGGAAAAGCGGAAGTTGAACACCGCCACCAGCTCGCCTGGGATCACGTTGGTCGCGCCGGTGCCGGCGTTGAGATTGGAGATCTGGAAGCTGGTGGGCGGGAAGAAGTCGTTGCCGTGGTCCCAATGCTCGGCAGCCAGTTCCGCCAGGGCCGGCGCGGCCAGATGGATCGGGTTTTTCGCCAGGTGCGGATAAGCCACGTGGCCTTGCTTGCCGCGCACGGTCAGTTTTGCACCGAGGGAACCGCGGCGGCCGTTCTTCACCACGTCGCCCACCAGGGTGGTGCTCGACGGCTCGCCGACAATGCACCAGTCCAACCGCTCCTGCCGAGCCTTGAGGCGCTCGACCACGGCCTTGGTGCCGTGGTGGGCCGGGCCCTCTTCGTCACTGGTGATCAGGAAAGTCACGGAGCCTTTGTGGTCCGGGTAATCGGCGACAAACCGTTCCGCCGCCACCACCATCGCCGCGAGGCTGCCTTTCATGTCCGCCGCGCCACGGCCGCAGAGCATGCCGTGCTCGTCGATGACCGCATCGAACGGGTCGAGCTGCCAGGCCTGCACCGGGCCGGTCGGCACCACGTCGGTGTGCCCGGCGAAACACAGCACCGGCCCGTCATGCTTGCCATGGCTGGCCCAGAAGTTATCCACATCCTCGATGCGCATGGGTTCGAGTTTGAAACCCGCTTGGCCCAGTCGCTGCATCATCAGTTTCTGGCAATCGGCATCCACCGGCGTGACGGACGGACGGCGGATCAGGTCGCAGGCGAGTTGCAGGGTCGGCGAGAGGTCGGCGTGGGCCGTCATGGAAAGCTCCGGGAACAGGGAATAGAGACATAGACCCATGTGGGAGCGGGCTTGCTCGCGAAAGCGCTGTATCAGTCACATATCTATTGCCTGACACACCGTATTCGCGAGCAAGCCCGCTCCCACAGGATCTGAGGTCGACCATTGGATAGGTGTTCGGCCAACGCTCACAAAATGCGGTTATCTTATAGCAAAACCAACCTGATGGGCGCCTTGGCCCCGTCGGTTGGAACATAAAACCTGTGGGAGCGAGCCTGCTCCCACAAAGGTTTTCGACAGGCCTGCATCGCCATCGCTCACGGGTGCCCTATAATGCGCGCCGGTTTTTGGGGTAATGGTCATGAGTACAGAAGATCCACGATTTGCCGGTATCGCCCGGTTGTACGGCATCGAAGGCCTCGATCGCCTGCGAGCGGCCCATGTGGCGATTGTCGGGGTGGGCGGTGTGGGATCGTGGGCGGCGGAAGCCATAGCCCGTTGCGGCGTGGGCGAGATTTCCCTGTTTGACCTGGACGATGTCTGCGTCAGCAACGCCAACCGCCAGTTGCACGCGCTGGACAGCACCGTCGGCAAGCCCAAGGTCGAGGTGATGGCCGAGCGCCTGCGCGGCATCAATCCCGACTGCACCGTGCATGCGGTGGCGGATTTCGTCACCCGCGACACCATGGCCGAGTACATCACGCCGAACATCGACTGTGTGATCGACTGCATCGACAGCGTCAACGCCAAGGCCGCACTGATTGCCTGGTGCAAGCGCCGCAAGATCCAGATCATCACCACCGGCGGCGCGGGCGGGCAGATCGACCCGACGCTGATCCAGGTCTGCGACCTGAACCGCACATTCAACGATCCGCTGGCCTCGAAAGTGCGCTCTACCCTGCGCCGCGACTACGGTTTTTCCCGCACCGTGACCCGCCACTACAGCGTGCCGTGCGTGTTCTCTACCGAACAACTGCGCTACCCGAAGCCGGATGGCAGCATCTGCTTGCAGAAGAGTTTTGTCGGCGATGGTGTGAAGCTCGACTGCGCCGGCGGGTTTGGCGCAGTGATGATGGTCACGGCGACATTCGGCATGGTCGCGGCGACCAAGGCTGTGGATAAGATCGTGGCGGGGGTTCGACGGCCGGCTGATCGAGGCAAGCCCGCGCAGTGACTGCCATTGTGGCGAGGGAGCTTGCTCCCGCTGGGTCGCGAAGCGGCCCCCATTGCGGGATCAATCATCTTGAACTCGAGGCGGCTGCTTTGCAGCCGAGCGGGAGCAAGCTCCCTCGCCACCGTTATCGCGCCAACTCAACCATTCGCTGCAACACCGCATTCAACCCATTACTGCGCGAAGGCGAAAGCTGACGCGACAATCCCAACTCAGCAAACCACCCCGGCAGATCGACCTGCAGCAACTCAGTGGCGGTCAGGCCGTTGACCCGTGCCAGCAATAGCGCCACCAACCCGCGAATCAACCTCGCCTCACTGGCCGCAGCAAACTGCCAGTGCCCATCCTGCAACCGGCCCACCAACCACACCTGGCTTTCACAACCACTGACCAGGTTGGCCTCGCATTTGTCCGCGTCGCTCAGGGGCGGCAGGCGCTCGCCCCATTGCATCAGCAGGCGGGCGCGTTGTTCCCAGCCCGAGGCATCCTGGAAAACGTGCAACGCCGTGGCGGCGTCGGTCGGCAGATTCATCGCAGCATCTCCAGGGCCTGATCCAGCGCTTCAAAAAAGCGCTCGATGTCGGCGGAGTCGTTGTACAGCGCCAGCGAGACCCGGATCGCCCCCGACAGCCCGAGGTGCTTGAACAGCGGCATGGCGCAATGATGCCCGGCACGTACGGCGATGCCTTGCTCGGTCAGCAGATGGGCCAGGTCAGCGTTATGCACGCCCTCGACCCCGAAGCTGACCAGAGCCAGGCGCGGGTTGCCGATCAAGCGCACACCATTGCGCGCCAGCAGGCCGTGGAGCAGGTAGTCATGCAGCGCTGCCTCGTGGTCGACGACGCTTTGCGGATCGAGCGCGGACAGGTAGTCCAGGGTCGCCCCCAGCCCGATCACACTGGCGACCGGTGGCGTGCCGGCTTCAAAGCCCAGCGGTGCCGGGCGGAACGTGGCGTGGTGGTAGTCGGCCTGTTGCACCATTTCGCCGCCGAACTGCCAATGGCGCAACTGGCCAAGCGCTTCGGTACGGCCAAACAGCACGCCCAGCCCGTCGGGACCGTAGAGTTTGTGGCTGGAAAATACGTAGAAATCGCAGCCCAAGGCCTGCACGTCGTGACGACCATGCACCACGCCCTGGGCGCCGTCGACCACCGTCAGCGCCCCGTGGGCCTTTGCCAGCGCCAGCAACGCCGGCAACGGTTGCCAGGCGCCCAATACGTTGGACAACTGGCTGACGGCCAGCAGCCGGGTACGCGGGCCGATCAGTTCGGCGGCGGCATCCACGTCGATCACGCCGTCGGCACCCAACGGCAACACCACCAGCTTCAACGAGCGGCGTTCGGCCAGTTGTTGCCAGGGCAGCAGGTTGGCGTGGTGTTCCAAGGCGCTGATGACGATCTCATCGCCTGGGTTGAACAAGTGTTCCAGCCCGTAGGCCAGCAGATTCAGCGCGCTGGTCGCGCCATGGGTGAAGACGATCTGCCCGCAATCGCCCGCGTCGAGCCATTGCGCCACTTTCAGGCGACTGTCTTCGAACGCCTGGGTGGCGTGGGCGCCCGGCAAATGCTGCGCGCGGTGCACGTTGGCCGCGCCGTTGGCGTAGTAATGCGCCAGGGCGTCGAGCAAGGCTTGGGGTTTTTGCGTGGTGGCGGCGTTGTCCAGGTAGGTCTGGCCTTGCCGTTGCAGGGCGGCGATGGCCGGGAAATCAGCGCGCCAGGGAGAGGGGATCAACATGCTTTCGGGCCCTGCTGGAGTGAAGCCGGACCCTGTGGGAGCACGTCGGCTCCCACAGGTGACTGTGAAGCGGCTTAGTTATGCGCGTGCAGTGCTTCGTTCAGCTCGATGGCCGACTTATGGGTCTTGCATTCCACCGCGCCGGTTTCGGAGTTGCGGCGGAACAGCAGGTCAGGCTGGCCGGCCAGGTCACGGGCCTTGACCACCTTGACCAGCTGGTTGTTGTCGTCCAGCAACGCGACCTTGGTGCCGGCGGTCACGTACAGGCCCGACTCCACGGTGTTGCGGTCGCCCAACGGGATACCGATGCCGGCGTTGGCGCCGATCAGGCAGCCTTCGCCGACCTTGATCACGATGTTGCCGCCACCCGATAGGGTGCCCATGGTCGAGCAACCACCGCCCAGGTCCGAACCCTTGCCGACGAATACGCCCGCCGAGACACGGCCTTCGATCATGCCCGGGCCTTCGGTGCCGGCGTTGAAGTTGATGAAACCTTCATGCATCACCGTGGTGCCTTCGCCCACGTAGGCGCCCAGGCGGATCCGTGCGGCATCGGCGATGCGCACGCCGGCCGGGACCACGTAGTCAGTCATTTTCGGGAACTTGTCCACCGAGAACACTTCCAGCAGCTCACCGCGCAGGCGCGCTTCGAGCTGGTGCTCGGCCAGTTCGGCGAGGTCGATCGCGCCCTGGCTGGTCCAGGCCACGTTCGGCAGCAATGGGAAAATCCCGGCCAGGTTCAGGCCGTGGGGCTTGACCAGGCGATGGGACAGCAGGTGCAGCTTGAGGTACGCCTCGGGGGTCGAGCTCAGTTGAGCGTCTTCGGCCAGCAGGGTGGCGACCAGTGGCTTATGGCTCTCGGCCAGGCGGGTCAGCAGCTTGGCTTGTGCCGCGTCGACGCCCTTGAGGGCTTCGGCCAGCTGCGAGGCCTGGGCGGTGGTAAAGGTGATGGCCTGGTTGCCTTCGCTGTAGTTCAGGATCGGCGCGACGGCGTTGACGATATCTGCCGATGGGTTGAGCAGTGGCTGTGCGTAGAACACCTCCAGCCAGGCGCCTTCACGGTTTTGAGTGCCGACACCAAAGGCCAGGCTGAACAGGGTAGTGGACATGAAATTACCTCTAGAAAATGGACTGGGCAGGATTACTTGATCGCTGCCGCATAACTATCTGGCTTGAAGCCAATCAGGGTTCGGTCACCGAGATCCAGCACCGGGCGCTTGATCATCGAGGGTTGGGCGAGCATCAGTTCGATGGCTTTCGTCTGGTCGAGATCGGCTTTGCGTTCGTCGTCGAGCTTGCGAAAGGTCGTACCGGCACGGTTCAACACCACCTGCCAGCCGTGCTCGTTGCACCATTGGGTCAGGTGCTCACGATCGATGCCGGCAGTTTTGTAGTCGTGAAAGTCATAGCGCACCGCGTGCTCATCGAGCCAGGTACGCGCTTTTTTCATCGTATCGCAGGCTTTGATGCCGAAAAGCTGTAAGTGCTTGTTTTCCTTGGGCATGTAGGGTCCCCCAAAACGTTCCCGGTATCGTCCTGAAAATCAGCGGACGATTATGCCACGTCGATCCTTTCAGTGCCTTGACTGTCGCGACGGATCGGGCGAGGCGGAACCGATAGCAAAGAGGTGACCACACAGCACAGGTAAACCCAGCACTTTTTTCGCACAAGAGACCCGCCCATGGATCCCATCTCCCTGACACCGCCCCAACCACTGACGCTTCAGACTGAAGAGACGCTTGCGCCCCATTCAACGACATCGACCACCGGGACCACTGCATCCGTCCCGATCGGCCCTGTCTCGGCTGAACAGGACCTGGCAAATCGAACTGGTGCAATCAAGGCCCAGCTCACCCGGATATTCGAGCCGCATATGAACGGTGCCAATCGCCAGGCCTTCGAAGCACTGATCGACGATCGGTCGCGTACCTTGGCCAATGACGGGGAAACCGCGCAAAGCGTCGATGCTGTGCTGACCAAAGGCTCGCGGCTGGATCGCGCGTCTCATGACGCTGTTGGATTCATTCGTTCGGTTCCCTTCGGCGCGGCGTCCATCGCGCTGGACTTCGCCCCGGCGGTGACCGGCAATGGCTCGATTACCGCGCCATTGGCATTGTCGGCGATTGCCGGCCTGGTCAGCAGCGCCACCGACACGGTCGGCAATGGCCTGATCAAGCGCGCCACCAGCGACACCCAGTGGCTGGTGGCCGAGAATGCCGATCTGGAGCCGGTCATGCAGGAAGCCGCCCAGGCGGTGAAGCCGAGCCTGACGACCCAGGCTATTGAAGGCAGCCTGACTTTCCAGACCTTCTCCGCGCGAAACGTGCTGCGCACGGTCATCCAGCCCGTCGTGACGAAGACCGTCGATGCGCAAACGGGCAGCAAGGTGGACTCGGTGATAGCTGCCGTCGGTTCTCCGCTTTCAGGCATGGCCGCTTATGACCTGCAACATTCCATTGATAAATCGAAACACCGGATTGGCCCGGAATACCTGTTGGGGCGTCAAGACTGGCATCAGCGTTACAAGGATCTCAAGAATTACGGCGTGGGAAGCGCTGCGATGGGCATTGCGAAGCGGGTCGGCAGCCTGCCGCTGGACGCGATGCGCGATGGCAGCAAATCGCTGCAAGCCTTGGTTACGCCGACAGGCTTGGTCAGTGGTCTCGGCGCCTTGGCCGGCGGTATTACCGCGATCGGCATGGCCCAGACCGCCGCTGTCAACGCAGCCAGGAGCGCCGGGATTTCGCCTGCGGGTGTTGCAGCGGCGGGCAAGGCGACGGTTACAGCGACGATGGCCCCGGTGCTCGCCGCCTGGGTGACCACGGCTGTGATGACCCAACCGTTGGCGGACAAGGCTTCTGCGGCGTTGGACAGGCTTTCGGCCGGTCCCGCGCATCCGGATGAGCTGCAGGGAATGTTGCCCCTGGTCGAAAGGTCGACGACCGAACATATCGCGGATGACAGCGACAACGAGGGTGACAGCGTCGATTTTGTCTCGGCTCGCTCGACGCTCAGTGCCGCCGAGCGAGCTGTTTAGCGTCGGATAATCGCCGGTCGCTCCTGCCGCGTGGAGGTTAGGAGCGGCCAAGGGGCGATTGCGCATTGACGCCGCTGAGGTGCGACCAATGTGCAAAGGCGGGGGTTCACCTTGGCAGTTAATATGGCACTTCTGCGGCCGGCTGTTGCCGCAGATGTGTATGGCTGTCATTGGAAGTCCGTTATGCAAAGCGCCTATACCGTCCTGATCCTGTTGATGCTGGTGGGCGTCTCGCGCCTGATCGGACGGTTAATCCCGCTGCCGTTGCCCCTGGTGCAGATCGGCGCCGGCGCTGTGCTGGCCTGGCCGTCCCTGGGGCTGCATGTAGCCCTTGATCCTGAGCTGTTCCTGTTTCTCTTTTTGCCGCCCTTGCTGTTCTCCGACGGCTGGCGCATGCCCAAGCGCGAGTTGTGGCGTCTGCGCGGGCCGATTCTGATGCTGGCGGTGGGGCTGGTGTTGTTCACCGTGGTGGGAGCGGGTTACTTCATTCATTGGTTGCTGCCGAGTATCCCGCTGCCGGTGGCCTTCGCGTTGGCGGCAGTGTTGTCGCCCACCGACGCCGTGGCCGTCTCGGCGATTGCCCGCGACCGCTTGCCCGCGCCGCTGATGCATATGCTCCAGGGCGAAGCGCTGATGAACGATGCGTCGGGGCTGGTGACCTTCAAGTTCGCCCTGGCAGCGGCCATCACTGGTGCGTTTTCCCTGGCCAATGCCAGCCTGACGTTCATTCTGGTGGCGCTGGGCGGACTGCTGGTCGGCGTGGCCCTGAGTTGGCTGGTGGGGCGGCTGCGGGCCTGGATGGTCGCCCGGGGCTGGGACGATCCCGCTACCCATGTCGTATTCATGTTGCTGTTGCCGTTCGCCGCTTATGTGCTGGCTGAACGGCTGGGCGCGTCGGGGATTCTCTCGGCGGTGGCAGCAGGGATGATGCAGAGCTGGCTCGACCTGCTGCCGCGCCAGACCGGCACGCGGCTGCTCAACCGCAGTGTCTGGGCGCTGTTGGAGTTCGCCTTCAACGGCCTGATCTTCCTGCTGCTGGGCCTGCAACTGCCGGACATCATCAAGGCCGTGACCAGCCACGAAAACGCGCTGTGGCCAATGCTGTTCTACCGCTGCCTGGACGTGGTGGCGATATTCCTCGTGCTGCTGGTGCTGCGGTTCATCTGGGTACAGAGCACCTGGCGGCTGTCCGGACTGCTGCGGCGCTGGCGCGGTCGGGGTGAACTGACCCTGGTGCCGACGGCGCGTTCATGCTGGCTGCTGACATTTGGCGGCGTGCGCGGTGCAGTGACCCTGGCGGGTGTGCTTTCAGTGCCGCTGATGATCGACGCGGGCGAGGCGTTTCCCGAGCGGGACCTGCTGATTTTCATCGCCGCCGGGGTGATCCTGCTGTCGCTGGTCGCGGCCTGCATCGCCCTGCCCATGCTGCTGCGGGGCGTCGAAAAAAGCCCCGACGACAAACGTCGCAACGAAGTCCGCGACGCCTGGCGCAAGACCGCTGAAGCGGCAATCCGAGCGCTGGAAGTGGAAGAACCAGCCGAGCCTGCCAGCGCGCCGGCTGCGGCCATGTCGACCGAGGTCAAGGCGCGACTGATGTCCGAATACCGTCATCAGTTGGAAGTCTTCAACGACTCCGCCGAAGCCCAGGCCCTGGCGTTCGAAATGGACCTGCTGGAACGCCGGCTGCGCTTGAAGGCACTGAAGGCGCAGCGGCTGGAGCTGTATCGGCTTAGCCGCCTTCATCAGATTGGCGATGACGTATTGCGCGAGGTGTTGGGGGAGTTGGATCTGGCGGAGGCGAATTTGGGGTTGGTTAAATAGTGCGGGTCAGAGGGGAAGGTAGGCCTTTCTTTACCCACAGCTCTTTGTAGCCATCGGATTGGAGCGTAGTACGTTTTATTTGTTTTTTGTCTGAACAGCCGGTCGTGGTCTGTCAGACGCGCCGAAGTTTCCGACAAGTTTTTAGGGTTGTCCGTCGGAAGCGAGCACTCTAGCTTCTGGGGGGCGCTGCCAATTCAGCGACCGGACGGAGAATCCGATCTCCTCTAGGCGCGCAGGCGCCCACCATATAAAGTGCAGGCGCTTTTCGTCTGCGCATTGTTATGGCGGCTGTGCGCGGGCATGCTTCGGCATGGCCGAGTTCCTAGAGACTCGGATTCTCACCCCGCGTATGGCTGCCACCTTCCGGTCCGTGAGAAGACTCGGTGGCGGCTCCCAATTCTCTAGGAGCAATAGCATGATCAAAGAAACTCCAAATCCTCCAAAACCAGCCTCCACGTTCCCCTACGGCGACTACGCCCCCGAAAAGCTGCAAGAAGCCGCTGATCGGGCACTGGATCACTACCTCAAGCCTGAGGAAAGCAAATCAGAACCCCCATCCTCGTCGCAGTTGTTCAAGGTGGTGGACACGGCCGATACCGAAGTCCTGCTGGCCAATCTCAGCGAAACCCTGGCCTCGGCCAATGCCATGCTCAACGACTTGCTCTTCGACCTGAACGGCTCGCGGCGGCATGTGGCGTTGGGGGTGGTGCAGATGATCGAGTTTGGGGGCTTGCTGGTGGACAAGGCTTTGGATCGGGTCGAGGTTCGGACTTGATGCAGTAAGGTCCGGCCCCATCGTCGGAACGCCGCCCGGAGCAGGCTCGCTCCTACAGTGGATTGGTGTCGTTTACAAAAATACGAATCGACACCAAGCCCCTGTGGTGAGAGAGCTTGCTCCCGCTGGGGCGCGAAGCGCCCCCAAGCCCTGATACCCCGATGTGTCAGGCAAATTGAGTAGACTGCCTTGGGGCCGCTGCGCAGCCCAGCGGGAGCAAGCTCCCTCGCCACAACAGCATTTACGCGTGAGTCCCTTCCTGCTCAGGAACCAGCCGTACCTCCACTCTCTGACCCAGCGCACGAGCCGCACTGGCAAGCGTTGCCAGTGTCATTCCCGCATCGTTCTGATCAAGCGCACGATCAACCGCGGTACGGCTGGTATGCATACGCTCCGCCAAGGCCTTTTTGGTCACTTTCTGAAGTCGCATGGCCTCGGCAATTTGCCAGGAGATGACGCGTTTGAGCGCGGCCGCAGAAACTTCCTCGGCAATGCCTTGCTCGGCAAGGAAGTCGTCAAAGTCAGATCCAATGTGTTTGTTCATTGCCGGTGTCTCGTAACAGGTTCCAGTTCTCAGTGGTTCTCTGAATGCTGTAAGCCCCGCCGTCCGGTGTGGGAGCGAGCTTGCTCGCGATGAGGCAATGTCAGGCAGTGAAGATTTGATGCCGGTCAGAAAGCTCTTGTGGCGAGGGAGCTTGCTCCCGTTGGACTGCGCAGCAGTCCCAAAAAAGCGAGGGACGCTTCGCGCCCAGCGGGAGCAAGCTCCCTCGCCACAGGTTCATTGTCCAACCGAAACGGTCTATCACCCACGCCGTTGGATGAACGCCCGGATTCGCTCCGCCGCTTCCACACATTCCGCCAGCGGCGCGACCAGAGCCATGCGCACGCGGCCGGCGCCGGGGTTGGTGCCGTTGACGTCGCGGGACAGATAGGAGCCCGGCACCACGGTGACGTGTTCCTGTTCGAACAGGTCCCGGCAGAATGCCGCGTCGTCGCCCGCCACGTTCGGCCACAGGTAGAAGCTGCCGTCGGGTCGTTGCACGTCCAGTACCGGGCTGAGGATGTCCAGCACGGCATCGAACTTCTCCCGATACAGCGCCCGGTTGGCTCGCACATGTTCTTCGTCGTTCCACGCGGCGATGCTCGCCAGTTGAGTCTGCACCGGCATCGCGCAGCCGTGGTAGGTGCGGTACAGCAGGAAGCCCTTGAGGACGTCTGCGTCGCCGGCCACGAAACCCGAGCGCAGGCCTGGCAGGTTGGAGCGTTTGGACAGGCTGTGGAACACCACGCAACGCTTGAAGTCCTTGCGTCCCAGTTCGACGCAGGCACTGAGCAGGCCCGGCGGTGGGGTCTGTTCGTCGAAGTAGAGTTCGCTGTAGCACTCGTCCGCCGCGATCACGAAGTCATGCTCGTCGGCCAGGGCGATGAGTTTTTTCAGCACATCCACCGGAATCAGCGCGCCGGTCGGGTTGCCGGGCGAGCACAGGAACAGGATCTGGCAACGTTTCCAGATGTCCGGCGAAACGGCGTCGAAGTCCGGATTGAAGCCGTTCCCGTCCAGGCACGGCAGGTAATGCGGCTTGGCTCCGGCCAGGAACGCGGCGCCTTCATAGATCTGGTAGAACGGATTCGGGCTGACCACCAACGCATCGTCGCCACGGTTGACCACGGTCTGGGTGAAGGCGAACAGCGCTTCACGGGTGCCGTTGACCGGCAGCACATGGCGCGCCGGGTCGAGCCAGCCGTTCGGAACGTTGAACCGCCGCTCGCACCAACCGGTGATGGCTTCGCGCAGTGCCGGCAGGCCGAGGGTGGTCGGGTACACCGCCATCTGGTCGAGGTTGTTTGCCAGGGCCTCGGCCACGAAGCTTGGCGAACGGTGCTTGGGTTCTCCGATGGACAGGGCGATCGGGCGCTTGCCAGGGTTCGGCGTGACGCTGCCCAGCAGGGCGCGAAGCTTTTCGAACGGGTAGGGCTGCAACTGGTTCAGAGCGTTGTTCATCGGGGGCCTCTTCAAAATGGGGCGCTGTCCTGTGTGGGAGCGAGCCTGCTTGCGATTGCGGGGGTCAGGCAACATCAATTTGGATGTACTGCCGCCATCGCGAGCCGGCTCGCTCCCACAGGGGAAAAAATCCTTGGGTTCAGATGCTGATGCGCGTCGGGTTGATATCGTTTTCCTGATTGACGCTCAAATGCCGCACCATTTCTTCCTGCAAGCGACTGCACAACTGCGGGTCGGACAAAGGCTGGTTATGGGCGTCGGTGATGAAGAACACGTCCTCCACCCGCTCGCCGAGAGTGGCGATCTTGGCGTTTTGCAAGGACAGGTCGAAGTCCAGGAAAATATGCCCGACCCGCGCCAGCAGGCCCGGGCGGTCCGGGGCGCTGAGCTCCAGGACGGTGACCTGGCGCAGGGCATCGTTGTGGATGGTCACCTGGGGCGCAAACGCGAAATGCTTGAGCTGGCGCGGCACCCGGCGCTGGATGATGGTCGGGTAGTCCGCCGGGTTGCGCAGGGCTTCGGTGAGGCCGTCGCGAATCTGCTTGATCCGTGCAGGATTATCGCCAATCGAGTCGCCATCGGTGTCGAGCACGATGTAGGTGTCGAGGGTGAACTGGCTGCTGGAGGTGATGACCCGTGCGTCATGGATGTTGAGGTTGAGCTGGTCCATCGCGGCCACGGTCACGGCGAAGAAGTCATGCTGGTCCGGGGCATAAATAAAGATCTGCGTGCCGCCCTCGAACTCCCGCTGCGTGGTTTCCTTGATCAGTACCAACGGGCCGCCATCGGCCGGTTGCTGCAGGATCGCGTCGCTGTGCCAGGCCACGTCGCCGGCAGTGTGGCGCAGGAAGTAGTCATCGCCCAGTTGCGACCAGAGCTGCTCGACGTCGTCCGGATCGGTGCCGCCGCGCACCAGGATATCCAGGGCGGCGCTTTGGGTACGACGGATCTGCTCCTCACGGTCCACCGGGTTCTCCAGGCCTCGGCGCAAGGCGCGCTTGGTCTCGGTGTAGAGCTGGCGCAGCAGGCTGGCGCGCCAGGAGTTCCACAGGGTCGGGTTGGTGGCGTTGATGTCGGCCACGGTCAGTACATAAAGGTAATCCAGACGGGTTTCATCGCCGACGATCTGGGCGAAGTCGTGGATCACCTGCGGGTCGGACAAGTCCTTGCGCTGGGCGGTGGTCGACATCACCAGGTGATTCTGCACCAGCCAGACGATCAGCCGGCTGTCCCACACCGGCAGTTGATGGCGCTGGCAGAACGCCTCGGCATCCACCGCACCGATTTCGGAATGGTCGCCTTGACGGCCCTTGCCGATGTCGTGGTACAGCCCCGCCATGTAGATCAGCTCAGGCTTGGGCAGTTTGCCCATGAGCTTGCTGGCGAGCGGGAATTTCTCCGATACCTGGGTGTATTGCAGCTTGCGCAAGTGCTTGATCAGGTTCAGCGTGTGGGCATCC
This sequence comes from Pseudomonas sp. SMN5, assembly GCF_052041925.1. Taxonomy (NCBI): domain Bacteria; kingdom Pseudomonadati; phylum Pseudomonadota; class Gammaproteobacteria; order Pseudomonadales; family Pseudomonadaceae; genus Pseudomonas; species Pseudomonas sp. SMN5. Next base: position 115,044 of record NZ_JBKGGX010000016.1, on the reverse strand, counting down.
ACCGTATAGATGTGGAACAGGTCGTGCTGCATCTGCCCGACGATGAAGCCGAACTCCGGCAGGTAGCGCCCCAGGATTCCGTAGCGGTTCATGCGCCGCAGGTTGCGGTGAACGCCGATCTTGCACTTGAACAATTCGATGAACAGGCTGGTGTTGCGGATATCGTGGCGGAAGCCGTCATCGATCAGATGGCGGTTTTCCCGCAACAGGCGGATGGTGTCGGCGCGTACACCTTTGATGTCCGGCTGCTGGGCCATGAGCACGAAGATTTCGAGCATGGCAAACGGCGTACGACGGAACACATTGGCGTTACGCGCTTCGATGTAGCCGTCGTGCAACTGGAAGCGCGCATTGATCGGTTGCGGCGGCTCTTCATCTGCCGGGGCGAGGATGACTTCCTCGAAGTGCTGAATGATCAACTCACTGAGCTGGGCGATGCTCATCACCACCCGGTAGTACTGTTGCATGAAGTTTTCGATGGCCTGCTTGGCGTCCTGACCCTCGAAACCCAGCAGGCCCGCGATGGAGCGCTGGTGATCGAACAGCAAGCGGTCCTCGGCACGACCGGCGAGCATGTGCAGGGCGTAGCGAACTTTCCACAGAAACTCCTGGGACGAGGCCAGCAGGGCGTTTTCGCTTTCCACCAGGAAACCTTCGCCGGCCAGGGCGCGCAGGTTCAGCGTGCCGTACTGACGACGGGCGACCCAGAGAATCGTCTGGATATCCCGCAGCCCGCCGGGCGAGCCCTTGACGTTGGGTTCCAGGTTGTACTCGGTGTCGTTGTACTTGTGGTGACGGGCTTTCTGCTCGGCGTGCTTGGCCAGGAAAAAATCCTTGCTCGGCCACATGTGCGCGGTGCTGGTGACATCGAGCATGCGCTGGCGCAGCCGTTCCGGGCCGGCGATGGTGCGGCTCTCCATCAGGTTGGTGATCACCGTCAGGTCGGCGCGGGCCTCGTCGGCACATTCCTGCACCGAACGCACGCTCTGGCCGACTTCCAGGCCGATGTCCCAGAGCAGCGTCAGGAAGCGCTCGATGGAGTCGCGAAACACCTCGTGATCGGCATTGTCCAGCAGGATCAGCAGATCGATGTCGGAGTAGGGGTGCAGTTCGCCGCGCCCGTAGCCACCCACCGCCACCAAGGCGATGTCGGCCTCCTGGCTCCAGTCGAACTGGTCCCAGGCCCTTTGCAGGATGTTATCGACGAACCAGGCGCGGTCCTCGATCAGCCGGCGGATGTCGCGGCCATCGCGAAAGCGTTGGTCGAGCACTTCGTGGGCCTGGCGGATCGCCTTCTTGAAGGCCGCGATGGGGCTTGCCTTCAGGGCCAGTTCAGCCTGGAACTGGCCACGGTCGAAGAGTTCGGGATCCACCTGCGGCATCGAATGGCTTTCCTTTCTATCTATAGCTATAGGCTGGGTTCGGTTCAGGCAGAAACGCGAGGTATGGTGTCGTCGCTGCGCAAGGTGAAGATCTCATACCCGGTCTCGGTCACCAGCAGGGTGTGCTCCCACTGGGCCGACAACTTGCGGTCCTTGGTGATGGCGGTCCAGCCGTCGCCCAGCACCTTGGTGTCGGCGCGGCCCTGGTTGATCATCGGCTCGATGGTGAAGGTCATGCCGGCCTGCAGTTCCATGCCGGTACCGGCACGGCCGTAGTGCAGGATCTGCGGTTCTTCGTGGAACACCTTGCCGATGCCGTGACCGCAGAACTCGCGTACCACCGAGAAGCCATTCTTTTGCGCGTGCTTCTGGATCACTTCGCCGATGTCCCCGAGGCGGCAGCCCGGTTTCACCAGTTCGATGGCCATGTACATGCATTCCTGGGTGACCTTCGACAGGCGCTGGGCCCACTCCGGCACGTTGCCGACATGGAACATGCGGCTGGTGTCGCCGTGATAGCCGTCCTTGATGACCGTGACGTCGATGTTCAAGGTGTCGCCATCCTTCAACGGCTTTTCGTTGGGGATGCCGTGGCAGACCACGTGGTTGATCGAAGTGCAGATCGACTTCGGAAAGCCTTTATAGTTGAGCGGCGCGGGGATAGCCTTCTGTTCGTTGACGATAAAGTCATGGCAGATGCGGTCCAGCTCTTCGGTGGTCACGCCAGGCTTGACGTAATCGGCGATCATTTCCAGCACGTCGGCGGCAAGTTTGCCGGCGACACGCATTTTGGCGATGTCCTCGGGAGTCTTGAGGGTAACGGTCATACAGGCTCTCTCTGCGCCCGACGGCGCTGTTCGATGCGAAATGGGCGGCGGGTGATGATACGCCGAGCCCTGAAAGAGGCGATTCTAACAGACCATCCTGGCAATCCGCGCCTGTCAGCAATACCAGATCGGTCAGGCACCATAAATAAACCGTGGCGAGGGAGCTTGCTCCCGCTGGGGCGCGTAGCGGCCCTCGCTTTATTGGGGCTGCTGTGCAGCCCAGCGGGAGCAAGCTCCCTCGCCACGGTTTTGTGCCCGGCTTGAGGTGTTTTGCCTACCTGCAGAATCCGTGTTCCGTTTTCGCCCACGCCGTGGTATAAAATGCGCCGCTTTCCGGGGATGACCCCGCAAGCTTAAATCCACACACGTGTCGACACGATGACCTGGGTGCCTTCGGCTCATGCAGCTGCTGGTTGGTCATTGGGATACGTGGAGGCCAAACCCGACTTATCAAGGAACTATCATGTCCCAAGTCAACATGCGCGATATGCTGAAGGCCGGTGTGCACTTCGGTCACCAGACCCGTTACTGGAACCCGAAAATGGGCAAGTACATTTTCGGCGCGCGTAACAAGATCCACATCATCAACCTTGAAAAAACCCTGCCGATGTTCAACGAAGCACTGACCTTCGTAGAGCGCCTGGCCCAGGGCAAGAACAAGATTCTGTTCGTCGGCACCAAGCGTTCCGCTGGCAAGATCGTTGCTGAAGAAGCAGCACGTTGCGGTTCGCCGTACGTCGATCACCGCTGGTTGGGCGGCATGCTGACCAACTTCAAGACCATTCGTGCTTCCATCAAGCGTCTGCGTGACCTTGAAGTGCAGTCCGAAGACGGTACTTTCGCCAAGCTGACCAAGAAAGAAGCGCTGATGCGCACTCGCGATCTTGAGAAGCTGGACCGCTCCCTGGGCGGTATCAAGGACATGGGCGGCCTGCCTGACGCACTGTTCGTGATCGACGTAGACCACGAGCGCATCGCGATCACCGAAGCCAACAAGCTGGGCATCCCGGTCATCGGCGTAGTCGATACCAACAGCAGCCCGGAAGGCGTTGACTACATCATCCCAGGCAACGATGACGCCATTCGCGCCATCCAGCTGTACATGGGTTCGATGGCTGACGCTGTTATCCGTGGTCGCAACAATGTTAATGGCGGCACCGAAGTCTTCGCTGAAGAAGCTCCGGCCGCAGCCGCTGAGTAATCGACGCCCTGGCGTTGACTCAGTAAGCAAAAAGGGGGCTTGGCCCCCTTTTTGCCACCTCGAAAACCATTTGTCGCCGGCGCAGCTACCTGTTTGTCACGTGTCCCGGTCTATAAGCAGTGGTTCGAGGAAGAATTGATCGCCCGTTCGGTCGGGTGGAATGGTTGAAAACCTATCCAAGAGGATTTTGAAATGGCAGAGATTACTGCAGCGTTGGTCAAAGAACTGCGCGAGCGTACCGGCGAAGGCATGATGGACTGCAAGAAAGCCTTGACCAAGGCTGGCGGCGACATCGAGAAAGCCATTGATGACATGCGTGCCTCGGGCGCCATCAAGGCCGCCAAGAAAGCGGGCAACGTTGCCGCTGAAGGCGCCATCGCCATCAAGGACGACGGCAAGGCCGCCGTTCTGCTGGAAGTCAACTCCCAGACCGACTTCCTGGCTCTGCAGGATGACTTCAAGGCATTCGTCGCTGCCAGCGTCGAGAAAGCCTTCGCTGACAAAATGACCGACGCCGCTCCGCTGATCGAAGCCCAGGAAGCTGCACGCCTGGTCCTGGTCGGCAAGACTGGCGAGAACGTCAACATCCGTCGCCTGGTTCGCGTCGAAGGTGACGTGGTCGGTACTTACCTGCACGGTAACAAGATCGGTGTGGCTGTTGTCCTCAAGGGCGGCGACACTGAGCTGGCGAAAGACATCGCCATGCACGTGGCTGCGTCCAACCCTGAGTTCCTGCTGCCTTCGGACGTATCGGCCGAAGCGATCGAGCGTGAAAAGAACGTCTTCCTGCAACTGAACGAAGAGAAGCTCAAGGGCAAGCCTGCCGATATCGCCGAGAAGATGGTTTCCGGTCGTATCTCCAAGTTCCTGGCTGAAGCAAGCCTGGTCGAGCAAGCGTTCGTCAAGAACCCGGAAATCAAGGTCGGCGATCTGGCGAAGAAAGCCGGTGCCGAAATCGTTTCGTTCACCTACTTCAAGGTTGGTGAAGGCATCGAGAAGCCGGTCGACAACTTCGCTGAAGAAGTTGCTGCCCAGGTAGCTGCTGCCAGCAAGCAATAAGACAGGTTTTTACAACTGTCGCCCGGAAGAGGCTGCCCGCTCACGCGCGCAGCCTCTTTTTGGATGAGGATGCCGATTTTTATTGGTTTCCTGTCGGAACTGACTTACAAAGCCGTGTTCCGATGGCGCTGTGTCAGCGCCAAGCTAGAGTGAACGCAGGCTGTAAAACGGCCGCAGAGAATTTTCAAAAATACGCCGCAGGAGAGATTCGCAATGGCTCAGCAGGGCAGTGGTTATCAGGCTCGCTATAAACGCATTCTACTCAAGCTTAGCGGCGAGGCCCTGATGGGCTCCGAAGAATTCGGAATCGATCCGAAAGTGTTGGATCGCATGGCCCTGGAAGTCGGTCAACTGGTCGGCATCGGTGTCCAGGTCGGCCTGGTCATCGGCGGTGGCAACCTGTTTCGCGGCGCGGCGCTGAGCGCAGCCGGCATGGATCGGGTCACAGGCGACCACATGGGCATGCTGGCCACCGTGATGAACGCCTTGGCTATGCGCGATGCGCTGGAGCGTGCCAATATCTCGGCCATCGTGATGTCGGCCATTTCCATGGTTGGCGTGACCGATCACTACGATCGCCGCAAGGCCATGCGCCACCTCAACTCCAAGGAAGTGGTGATTTTTGCCGCCGGCACCGGTAATCCGTTCTTTACCACGGATTCGGCTGCCTGCCTGCGAGCGATCGAGATCGATGCCGATGTCGTGCTCAAGGCAACTAAGGTCGATGGTGTCTACACTGCCGACCCGTTCAAGGACCCGCATGCCGAGAAGTTCGATCATCTGACCTACGATGAAGTACTGGATCGCAAACTGGGGGTCATGGACCTGACGGCCATCTGTCTGTGCCGCGACCACAAGATGCCGCTGCGCGTCTTTAACATGAACAAGCCCGGCGCCCTGCTGAATATCGTACACGGCGGCGCGGAAGGGACTCTGATCGAGGAAGGCCAACAATGATCAACGAAATCAAGAAAGACGCCCAAGCGCGTATGCAAAAATCCCTGGAGTCTCTGAGCCACGCGTTTGGCCAGATCCGTACCGGCAAGGCGCATCCGAGCATCCTGGGCAGCGTGATGGTGCCTTACTATGGCGCCGACACGCCTATCAGCAGCGTTGCCAACATCACCGTCAAGGATTCGCGAACCCTGCAAGTCGTGGCCTTCGAGCGCAACATGCTCGCGGCGGTCGACAAGGCGATCCAGAGCGCCGGCCTGAACCTCAACCCGACCAACCTGGGCGAGTTGCTGCTGGTCTCCATGCCTGCCCTGACCGAAGAAACCCGCAAGGGCTTCACCAAGCAGGCGCGCAGCGCCGCCGAGGATGCTCGGGTGGCTGTGCGCAACATCCGCCGCGATGCCCTGGGTGAGCTGAAGAAGCTGGTCAAGGACAAGGAAATCAGCGAAGACGAAGAGCGTCGCGCAGCGGCCGACATCCAGAAGCTGACCGACAAGGCAGAGGCTGACATCGATGCGGCCACCAAGCAAAAAGAAGCGGACCTGATGGCCGTATAAGGGTCTCGTTTTCATGGAAAAGACCAAGCAGGCCTTGCCGTTCGCGGTGCCGCGCCATGTGGCGATCATCATGGACGGCAATAACCGTTGGGCCAAGAAACGCTTCATGCCTGGCGTTGCCGGGCATAAGGCCGGGGTCGACGCGGTTCGCGCGGTCATCGAGGTGTGTGCCGAGGCCGGGGTCGAAGTGCTGACCCTGTTCGCGTTCTCCAGTGAGAACTGGCAGCGCCCGGCCGATGAGGTCAGTGCTTTGATGGACCTGTTCCTCAAGGCCCTGCGCCGCGAGGCCAAGCGCCTCAACGATAACAGCATCAGCCTGCGCATCATCGGTGATCGCTCGCGTTTTCACCCCGAGCTTCAGGCTGCGATGCGCGAAGCCGAGGCTGCAACGGCCGGTGCCGACCGGTTTGTCCTGCAGATTGCCGCCAACTACGGTGGCCAGTGGGACATCGCCCAAGCCGCCCAGCGGCTGGCACGGGAAGTCCAGGCCGGTCATCTGCGTCCGGAAGATATCACTCCGGACCTGTTGCAGACCTGTCTGGCGACCGGGGACCTGCCGTTGCCGGACCTGTGTATCCGTACCGGTGGCGAGCACCGCATCAGCAACTTTCTGCTCTGGCAACTGGCTTACGCCGAGTTGTACTTCTCCGACCTGTTCTGGCCGGACTTCAAACACGAAGCCATGCGCACCGCACTGGCCGATTTCGCTTCCCGTCAGCGTCGCTTCGGTAAAACGAGCGAGCAGATCGAGGCTGGAGCCCGGGTTTAATGCTCAAACAACGAATCATCACCGCCCTGATCCTGTTGCCCATCGCCCTGTGCGGCTTTTTCCTGCTCGAAGGTGCCAGTTTTGCCCTGTTCATCGGGCTGGTCGTGACACTGGGCGCTTGGGAATGGGCGCGGCTGGCGGGTTTTCCTGCGCAGTCGGCACGTGTGACCTACGCCATGGCGGTGGCCGCCATGCTGTTCATCATGCATCTGATACCGGGCCTCGCGCCCTGGGTGCTGGGGGCTGCGGTGCTCTGGTGGGCGACAGCGACCTTCCTGGTGCTGACCTATCCGAACACCACTCATCATTGGGCCAATGCGGCCACCAAACTGATGATCGGCCTGCTGATCCTGCTGCCCGCCTGGCAAGGCCTGATCTGGATCAAACAGGGACCGTTGGGCAACTGGCAGATCATGGCGGTCATGGTGCTGGTCTGGGGCGCCGACGTCGGCGCGTATTTCTCCGGCCGGGCCTTTGGCAAGCGCAAGCTGGCCCCCAAGGTCAGTCCTGGCAAGAGTTGGGAAGGGGTCTATGGCGGCCTGGTCTTGAGTCTGGTCATCACGACCGTGGTCGGTCTCGTGCGGGACTGGACGGTCGCGCAGTTGCTGATGGGCCTGTTTGGCGCCGCTGTCGTCGTCTTTGTGTCGGTAGTCGGCGACCTGACTGAAAGCATGTTCAAGCGCCAGTCCGGAATCAAGGACAGCAGCAACCTGTTGCCCGGTCACGGCGGCGTGCTGGATCGTATCGACAGCCTGACCGCCGCGATTCCGATCTTCGCCGTGCTGCTGTGGATGGCGGCTTCGTGAGTCGGCCGCAACAAATCACAGTACTGGGTGCCACCGGCTCGATCGGGCTCAGTACGCTTGATGTCATCGCTCGGCATCCCGAGCGTTATCAGGTATTCGCCCTGAGTGGCTTCACACGCCTGAGTGAGTTGCTGGCGTTGTGCATGCGCCACGCGCCTCGGTTTGCCGTGGTGCCCGAGGCGGGCGTAGCGCAGGCCTTGCAGGATGATCTGCGCGCCGCTGGGCTGTCCACCCGAGTGCTGGTGGGGGAGGAGGGCCTGTGCCAGGTAGCCTCCGACCCGGAAGTCGATGCCGTGATGGCGGCAATTGTCGGCGCGGCGGGCTTGCGTCCGACGCTCGCAGCGGTGGAGGCCGGCAAGAAGATCCTGCTGGCCAATAAGGAAGCCCTGGTCATGTCCGGCGCACTGTTCATGCAGGCCGTGCGCAAGAGCGGCTCGGTGCTGTTGCCCATCGACAGTGAACACAACGCGATTTTTCAATGCATGCCGCAGGATTTTTCCCGTGGCCTGGGCGCGGTCGGGGTCAGGCGGATTTTGCTGACAGCCTCCGGCGGTCCGTTCCGGCAGACACCGCTGGAAGAATTGATGCATGTTTCACCCGAGCAGGCCTGTGCGCATCCGAACTGGTCCATGGGGCGCAAGATTTCCGTCGATTCGGCCAGCATGATGAACAAGGGGCTGGAGCTGATCGAAGCCTGCTGGCTGTTCGATGCCAAGCCGTCTCAGGTCGAGGTGGTGATTCACCCGCAGAGCGTGATTCACTCCTTGGTGGACTACATAGACGGTTCGGTGCTGGCTCAGTTGGGCAACCCGGATATGCGCACGCCGATCGCCAACGCCCTGGCCTGGCCGGTGCGGATCGATTCCGGCGTCGCGCCGCTGGACCTGTTCGCCATCGCTCGCCTGGATTTCCAGGCGCCTGACGAACAGCGCTTCCCCTGCCTGCGCCTGGCCCGACAGGCGGCCGAGGCGGGCAACAGTGCGCCAGCCATGCTCAACGCGGCCAATGAAGTGGCGGTTGCGGCGTTTCTCGATGGGCGTGTCCGTTACCTCGAGATCGCGAGTATCATCGAGGAAGTGTTGAATCTGGAAGCCGTGGTCGCGGTCGACGACCTCGACGCGGTATTCATGGCGGATGCCAGGGCTCGTGAATTGGCGGGCCAATGGCTGCAGCGCCACGGGCGTTGAAGCTGCGATACGTTAGCCAGGGTCGCCCTGGACAGGATTGCGGAGAAAACAGATGAGCGCGCTCTATATGATTGTCGGCACCCTGGTCGCACTGGGGGTGTTGGTTACCTTTCACGAATTCGGTCATTTCTGGGTCGCACGTCGCTGTGGCGTCAAGGTGCTGCGTTTTTCCGTAGGCTTTGGCATGCCCCTGGTGCGCTGGCACGACAAGAAAGGCACCGAGTTCGTCGTGGCGGCGATTCCACTGGGCGGCTACGTCAAGATGCTCGATGAGCGCGAAGGCGAAGTGCCCGCCGATCAGCTCGATCAATCGTTCAATCGCAAGAATGTCCGCCAGCGCATCGCTATTGTCGCTGCGGGGCCGATTGCGAACTTCCTGCTGGCACTGGTTTTTTTCTGGGCGCTGGCAATGCTGGGCAGCGAACAGGTGCGTCCTGTCATCGGCGCGGTAGAGGCGGGCAGTGTGGCAGCCCGGGCCGGATTGGGGGCTGGGCAGGAAATCGTCGCCATCGACGGCGAGCCGACATCGGGCTGGGCCGCAGTCAATCTGCAACTGGTGCGTCGTCTGGGTGAGAGCGGCTCGTTGCAATTGATGGTGCGCGAGCAAGGTTCCTCGGTAGACACGCCGCGAGAGCTGATGCTGGATAACTGGCTCAAGGGTGCGGACGAGCCGGATCCGATTCGCTCCCTGGGCATCCGCCCATGGCGTCCTGCGTTGCCGCCGGTGCTCGCCGAACTCGATCCCAAAGGCCCGGCCCAGGCTGCCGGTCTCAAAGCCGGCGACCGTTTGCTGGCACTCGATGGCCAGGCCGTGAGTGACTGGCAACAGGTTGTCGATGCGGTTCGTATACATCCTGATACCAAAATTGTGCTGCGCGTCGAGCGTGACGGGGCTCAGATCGACGTCCCGGTCGCCCTGGCTGCCCGTGGCGAGAGCAAGGCGCCGACCGGCTACCTCGGGGCGGGCGTCAAGGCCGTCGACTGGCCGCCTGAAATGGTCCGCGAAGTCAGTTTCGGTCCGGTGGCGGCGATTGGCGAGGGCGTGCGTCGTACCTGGACCATGAGCGTGTTGACCCTCGACTCGCTGAAGAAAATGTTGTTCGGCGAGCTCTCGGTAAAAAACTTGAGTGGACCGATAACCATTGCTAAAGTGGCGGGCGCTTCTGCCCAGTCGGGCGTCGCTGATTTCCTGAATTTCCTTGCTTATCTGAGCATTAGCCTGGGGGTTCTGAATTTGCTGCCCATCCCGGTGCTGGATGGGGGGCATCTGCTGTTCTATCTGATTGAGTGGGCGCGTGGTCGTCCCTTGTCGGATCGGGTTCAAGGTTGGGGGATACAGATTGGTATCAGTCTGGTGGTCGGGGTGATGTTGCTTGCCTTGGTCAACGATCTGGGTCGTCTGTAACGCTTTGCTGAATTGCGAATCTGCCGCATTTTGCGGCAGTTTGTTTATTGCCAGTTGGAATAAGAAAGGACTTCATGAAACGTCTGCTGCTAACCGCGGTTATTACCGTGTTGATGATCGCCGAAGTTCACGCCGAGTCCTTCACTATCTCTGATATTCGCGTCAACGGCCTGCAGCGGGTTTCCGCCGGCAGCGTCTTTGGTGCCTTGCCGTTGAACGTCGGTGAGCAGGCGGATGATCGGCGCCTGGTGGAGTCCACTCGTGCGCTGTTCAAGACCGGCTTCTTTCAAGATATCCAACTGGGCCGTGACGGCAATGTCCTGGTCATCACGGTAGTCGAGCGTCCGTCGATCGCCAGCATCGAGATCGAAGGCAACAAGGCGATCTCCACTGAAGACCTGATGAAAGGCCTCAAGCAATCGGGCCTCGCCGAAGGCGAGATCTTCCAGCGCGCCACCCTCGAAGGCGTGCGTAACGAACTGCAACGCCAGTACGTCGCCCAGGGCCGCTACTCGGCCACCGTCGACGCCGAAGTCGTACCGCAGCCGCGCAACCGCGTGGGCCTGAAGGTCAACATCAACGAAGGCACCGTGGCCGCCATCCAGCACATCAACGTGGTGGGCAACACGGTTTTCCCTGACGAAGACCTGACCGACCTGTTCGAACTCAAGACCACCAACTGGCTGTCGTTCTTCAAGAACGACGACAAGTACGCCCGTGAAAAACTCTCCGGTGACCTGGAGCGGCTGCGTTCCTACTACCTGGACCGGGGCTACATCAACATGGACATCGCTTCGACCCAGGTGTCCATCACCCCGGACAAGAAGCACGTCTACATCACCGTCAACGTCAATGAAGGCGAGAAGTACACCGTTCGTGACGTCAAGCTCAGCGGTGACCTGAAAGTCCCGGAAGACCAGGTCAAGTCGCTGCTGCTGGTGCAGAAGGGCCAGGTGTTCTCGCGCAAACTGATGACCACCACGTCCGAACTGATCACCCGTCGCCTGGGGAACGAAGGCTACACCTTCGCCAACGTCAACGGCGTGCCACAGCCGCACGATGACGACCACACCGTCGATATCACCTTCGCCGTGGACCCTGGCAAACGTGCCTATGTGAATCGCATCAACTTCCGTGGCAACACCAAGTCCGAAGACGAAGTGTTGCGGCGTGAAATGCGCCAGATGGAAGGTGGCTGGGCCTCGACCTACCTGATCGACCAGTCCAAGACCCGCCTGGAGCGCCTGGGCTTCTTCAAGGAAGTCAACGTCGAGACGCCGGCGGTGCCGGGTGTCGATGACCAGGTCGATGTGAACTACAGCGTGGAAGAGCAGGCTTCCGGTTCGATCACCGCCAGTGTCGGTTTCGCCCAGAGCGCGGGCCTGATCCTCGGTGGCTCGATCACCCAGAACAACTTCCTGGGTACCGGTAACAAGGTCAGCATCGGCCTGACCCGCAGCGAGTACCAGACCCGTTACAACTTCGGCTATGTGGACCCCTACTGGACCGCCGACGGCGTCAGCCTGGGCTACAACGCCTTCTATCGCACCACCGACTATGACGAGCTCGACTCCGATATCTCCAGCTATGCAGTGGACAGCCTGGGTGCAGGCGTCAACGTGGGGTATCCGATCAGCGAAACCTCGCGCCTGACCTTCGGCCTTACTGCTCAGCAGGACAAGATCAATACCGGTCGCTACACCGTCGACGAGATCTTCGATTTCGTGAACCGTGAAGGCGACAACTACCTGAACTTCAAGGCCTCGGCCGGCTGGTCCGAATCGACCCTGAACAAAGGCGTGCTGGCGACGCGTGGCCATTCCCAGAGCCTGGTATTGGAAACCACGACCCCTGGCAGCGATCTGTCGTTCTTCAAGCTCGATTACCGCGGCCAGTTGTTCCAGCCGTTGACCGACAACTACACCGTGCGCCTGCACACAGAGTTGGGCTATGGTGATGGCTACGGTTCGACCGACGGCCTGCCGTTCTACGAGAACTACTACGCCGGTGGTTTCAACTCGGTTCGTGGCTTCAAGGACAGCACGCTGGGGCCTCGCAGTACGCCGAGCCGCGGCGTAGGCGCCACAGGCAACGTAGGTACGATTGCGGACCCGGATCAGGATCCGTTGCCGTTCGGTGGCAACGTGCTCATCCAGGGCGGTCTCGAGGTGCTGTTCCCGATGCCGTTCGTCAAGGATCAGCGCTCGCTGCGTACCTCGGTTTTCTGGGACGTGGGTAACGTTTTCGACTCCAAGTGCGAAACCACCACCAATACCAATGGGACCAAGTCCAACACGACGTGCAACGACATCAGCCTGAGCAACATGGCCAGTTCCGTCGGCGTGGGTGTGACCTGGGTCACTGCGCTCGGTCCTTTGAGCTTCGCCCTGGCGATGCCGATCAAGAAACCGGATGACGCTGAAACCCAAGTGTTCCAATTCTCCCTCGGCCAGACGTTCTAAACGCCTGACCCAAGACAACGACAATGGATTTTGTAGGAGTGCATCGTGCGTAAGTTGACTCAATTGGTTCTCCTGGCGACCGTACTGGTCGCAGGTCCGGCTTTTGCCGACATGAAGATCGCCGTGCTGAACTATCAGATGGCCCTGCTGGAATCCGATGCGGCGAAGAAATACGCCGTGGATGCCGAGAAGAAGTTCGGCCCGCAACTGACCAAGCTCAAGAGCCTGGAAAGCAGCGCTAAGGGTATCCAAGACCGCCTGGTAGCCGGTGGCGACAAAATGGCCCAGGGCGAGCGTGAGCGCCTGGAGCTTGAATTCAAGCAAAAGGCCCGTGACTTCCAGTTCCAATCCAAGGAGCTGAACGAAGCCAAAGCCGTTGCCGACCGTGAGATGCTCAAGCAGCTCAAGCCGAAACTCGACAGCGCCGTGGAAGAAGTCATCAAGAAAGGTGGTTTTGACCTGGTGTTCGAGCGGGGTGCCGTGATCGATGTCAAACCGCAGTACGACATCACGCGCCAGGTCATCGAGCGCATGAATCAGCTGAAGTAATCCATGACAGCGACTATCAAGCTCGGCCAGTTGGCCGAGTTCCTCGGCGCCACCCTGCGTGGCGACCCGGAGAAGGCAATGACTGGGCTAGCCACTTTACAAGAGGCTGGCCCAGCTCAGTTGAGCTTCCTGGCAAACCCCCAATATCGTAAATACCTGGCCAATAGCCGGGCCGGCGCGCTGTTGCTTAAGGCGGCGGATGCCGACGGGTTTGCCGGCGATGCCTTGATCGTGCCTGATCCGTACCTGGCGTACGCGCGGATTTCCCATCTGTTCGATCCCAAGCCCAAGTCGGCCGCCGGTATTCACCCCAGCGCGGTGATCGCACCGGACGCGATAGTCGATCCCAGCGCCAGCATCGGTCCATTCGTGGTCATCGAAAGCGCGGCGCGGATCGGCGCCGGTGTCACCCTGGGCGCTCATTGCGTCATTGGTGCACGCAGTGAAGTCGGTGAAGGCGGCTGGCTGGCGCCACGTGTGACCCTGTACCACGACGTGCGCATCGGCAAGCGGGTGGTGATTCAATCGGGCGCGGTGTTGGGCGGTGAAGGCTTCGGTTTCGCCAACGAGAAGGGCGTCTGGCAGAAGATCGCTCAGATTGGTGGCGTCACCATTGGCGATGACGTTGAAATCGGCGTCAACACGGCGATTGACCGTGGTGCGCTGGCTGACACGATCATTGGCAATGGCGTCAAACTCGACAACCAGATCCAGATCGCTCACAACGTCCAGGTCGGTGACCACACCGCCATGGCTGCCTGCGTGGGTATTTCCGGCAGTACCAAGATCGGCAAGCACTGCATGCTCGCCGGTGGCGTCGGGCTGGTGGGGCATATCGATATCTGTGACAACGTGTTCCTGACCGGGATGACCATGGTGACCCACTCGATTACCGAGCCGGGTGCCTATTCTTCCGGTACGGCGATGCAACCGGCGGCCGAATGGCGCAAGAGCGCGGCCCGCATTCGTCAGCTCGATGACATCGCGCGACGTCTGCGGCAACTGGAAAAGCGTGTAGGGGACGTGACCCCTGACGGTAATGCTTCATCAGATGGCTGATACCATTTCCATATCAAGTGTGCACAGCCGTTAGGGCATCTTGATTTGCTAGCGGAGTGCGCGTCACTCGTGCGCTCCCAATCTTTACATAGGCTTCCCCCCGAAATGATGGACATCAACGAGATTCGCGAATACCTGCCTCACCGTTACCCGTTCCTGCTGGTGGACCGGGTGGTGGAACTGGATGTCGAAGGCCAGCGCATTCGCGCCTACAAGAATGTCAGCATCAACGAACCGTTCTTCAATGGTCACTTTCCCGCGCATCCCATCATGCCGGGCGTGTTGATCATCGAGGCGATGGCTCAGGCTGCCGGGATCCTTGGTTTCAAAATGCTCGACGTAAAGCCTGCCGACGGCACGCTCTACTACTTCGTAGGCTCCGACAAGCTGCGTTTCCGCCAGCCGGTCACCCCGGGCGATCAGTTGATCCTGGAAGCCAAGTTCATCAGCTGCAAACGCCAGATCTGGAAGTTCGAATGCCAGGCTTCGGTCGATGGCAAACCGGTCTGCTCGGCTGAAATCATCTGTGCGGAACGCAAGCTATGAGTTTGATCGACCCTCGCGCAATCATCGATTCGACGGCCGTCCTGGCCGCCGATGTCGAGGTCGGCCCGTGGTCGATCGTCGGCGCAGGTGTGGAAATCGGCGAGGGTACGGTGATTGGTCCCCACGTGGTTCTCAAGGGACCGACCCGGATCGGCCGTCACAATCGCATCTACCAGTTTTCCTCGGTAGGCGAGGACACCCCCGATCTCAAGTACAAAGGTGAAGAAACCCGCCTGGTCATCGGCGATCACAATGTGATCCGCGAAGGGGTGACGATTCACCGTGGCACCGTCCAGGATCGTTCCGAAACGACCCTGGGCGACCACAACCTGATCATGGCCTATGCTCATATCGGCCATGACAGCGTGATCGGCAACCATTGCATCCTGGTCAACAACACCGCACTGGCCGGCCATGTGCACGTGGACGACTGGGCGATCCTGTCCGGCTTCACCCTGGTGCACCAGTATTGCCATATCGGTGCCCACAGCTTTTCCGGCATGGGGACCGCCATTGGCAAGGACGTACCGGCCTATGTCACGGTATTCGGCAACCCGGCCGAGGCCCGCAGCATGAACTTCGAAGGCATGCGCCGACGGGGCTTCAGCGAAGAGGCCATCACTGCATTGCGCCGCGCCTACAAGGTTGTGTATCGCCAGGGCCTGACGGTGGAGCAGGCACTCACCGAGCTGGCCGAGGCCGCGGCCCAGCACCCGGAAGTCGCGATATTCCGCGACTCCATCCAGTCTTCGACCCGCGGCATCACGCGTTAATCATGGCCAATCTGCGTATCGCGCTGGTGGCAGGAGAGGCTTCCGGCGACATTTTGGGCGCAGGCCTGATGCGGGCGCTCAAGGCGCAGCATCCGGCGGTGCAGTTCATCGGTGTCGGCGGGCCGTTGATGCAGGCCGAAGGGCTGGTGTCCTACTTCCCGATGGAACGCCTGTCGGTCATGGGCCTGGTGGAGGTCCTCGGTCGCCTTCGGGAACTGCTCGCGCGGCGCAAGAAACTGATCGAAACCCTGATCGCCGAACAACCGGATGTGTTCATCGGTATCGATGCCCCGGATTTCACCCTCAACATCGAGCTCAAGCTACGCCAGGCCGGTATCAAGACCGTGCACTACGTCAGCCCTTCGGTCTGGGCCTGGCGGCAGAAGCGAGTGCTGAAGATCCGCGAAGGTTGCGACCTGATGCTGACTTTGCTGCCCTTCGAAGCCCGGTTCTACGAAGAGAAGGGCGTGCCGGTGCGGTTTGTCGGCCATACCCTGGCCGATACCATCCCGCTGGAAGCCGACCGCCCGGTTGCCCGGCAACTGCTGGGCCTGCCGGACGGTCCGCTGGTAGCCTTGATGCCTGGCAGCCGTGGCGGTGAAGTGAGTCGCCTGGGCGGGCTGTTTTTCGACGCCGCCGAACGTCTGCTGGCGAAGCGTCCGGATGTGCGATTTGTCCTGCCGTGTGCCAGCCCGGAGCGCAGGGCCCAGCTTGAAGCGCTGCTGGCCGGACGCGATCTGCCGGTGACCCTGCTCGACGGGCGCTCCCATGACGCGCTGGCCGCGTGCGATGCCGTGTTGATTGCCTCCGGCACTGCTACGCTTGAGGCGTTGCTGTTCAAACGCCCGATGGTGGTCGCCTATCGCCTGGCGCCGCTGACGTTCTGGATCCTCAAGCGCATGGTCAAGAGTCCATACGTGTCCTTGCCCAACTTGCTGGCCCAACGGCTGCTGGTGCCTGAACTGTTGCAAGATGCCGCCACGGCCGATGCGTTGGCCGATACGCTGGCGCCATTGATCGACGGCGGGCAGGAGCAGACCCGGGGCTTTGACGAAATTCACCGTACCTTGCGTCGCGATGCTTCCAATCAGGCCGCCGACGCGGTACTGACCCTGATCGGCGCGAAATAATGATTAACTCGAAGCTACAGATGGGCCTGGACTTCAATCTGGTCGCTGAAGTCGACGCGCTGGTGGCCGGCGTCGATGAAGTGGGCCGTGGCCCTTTGTGCGGTGCGGTGGTGACGGCGGCGGTGATTCTCGATCCGAACCGGCCCATCCTGGGACTCAACGACTCGAAGAAACTCACCGAGGCCCGCCGTGAAAAGCTCTACGACGAGATCTGCGAAAAGGCCCTGAGCTGGTGCATTGCCCGCGCCGAGGTCGAAGAAATCGATGAGTTGAACATCCTGCACGCGACCATGCTCGCCATGCAGCGCGCCGTGGAAGGCCTGCACATCAGGCCGAAACTGGCGATGATCGATGGCAACCGTTGCCCGAAACTGTCGATGCGCGCCGAGGCGGTGGTCCAGGGCGACGCGAAGGTGCCCGCCATCGCGGCGGCATCGATTCTGGCCAAGGTCAGCCGCGACCGGGAGATGAGCGCTTTTGAACTGATCTACCCAGGCTACGGCATCGGCGGCCACAAGGGTTATCCGACGCCCGTTCATCTGGAAGCCCTGGCGCGCCTCGGGCCAACGCCGATCCACCGGCGCTCATTCGCCCCGGTGCGGCTGGCTTATGAAGCGCGCGAAGGGCTGATCGAAAGCGAGAGATTCGCCTGACTCATTGTGGCGAGGGAGCTTGCTCCCGCTGGGGCGGTCCGACGTCTCGGGCGAAGCGCCCATAAGAAGGGGGGACTGCTGTGCAGTCCAGCGGGAGCAAGCTCCCTCGCCACGGTTTCCGTCCTGAAGAGCATGAGTTGCTGGCTGATGTTTTACCCCAGGCCCGGTACAATCCGGGCCTTGTTGTTTTCATGACTTTACGCAGGATCACTATGCCGGCTTCATTCGTTCATCTACGCCTGCACACTGAATACTCCCTGGTCGACGGTCTGGTGCGGATCAAGCCCCTGGTCAAGACCCTGGTGGGCATGAACATGCCGGCCGTGGCGGTCACCGACCAGAACAACATGTGCTCGCTGGTCAAGTTCTACAAAACCGCCATGGGCGCCGGTATCAAGCCGATCTGCGGCGCCGACCTGTGGCTGTCGAACAAGGACCCGGACGCCCCGCTGAGCCGTATCAGCCTGCTGGTGATGAACGCCGTGGGTTATCGCAACCTGACCGAGCTGATTTCCCGTGGCTTTATCGACGGCCAGCGCAACGGCTCGATCATCATCGAGCGTGAGTGGGTGGCCGAGGCCAGCGAAGGCTTGATCATGCTGTCGGCGGCCAAGGAAGGCGAGATCGGCCTGGCCCTGCTCAGCGGCAACGCCGAAGAGGCCGAGACCCTGGCGCGTGACTGGATGGCGGTATTCCCGGACCGCTTCTACATCGAGGTGCAGCGCACCAGCCGCCCCAACGACGAAGAACACCTGCACGCCGCCGTTGCCCTGGCAGACCGGATCGGCGCGCCGCTGGTGGCGACCAACGATGTGCGCTTCATCAAGCAGGAAGATTTCGAGGCCCATGAAACCCGCGTCTGCATCGGCGAAGGCCGGGCCCTGGATGATCCGCGTCGCTCCAAGAACTACAGCGACCAGCAATACCTCAAGAGCGCCGAGGAAATGGCCGAGCTGTTCAGCGACCTGCCCGAGGCGCTGGAAAACACGGTCGAAATCGCCAAGCGCTGCAATATCGAAGTGAAGCTGGGCAAGCACTTCTTGCCCAACTTCCCGATTCCCGATGGCATGACCATTGATGAATACTTCCGCAAGGTTTCCTTCGATGGCCTGGAGGAGCGCCTCAGCGTCCTGCTGCCCAAGGACACCACCGAAGATTACGAAGCCAAGCGCCAGGTCTACGTCGACCGGTTGAATTTCGAGCTGGATATCATCATCCAGATGGGTTTCCCCGGTTACTTCCTGATCGTGATGGACTTCATCCAGTGGGCCAAGAACAACGGCGTGCCGGTAGGCCCGGGGCGTGGATCGGGTGCAGGCTCGCTGGTGGCCTATGTGCAGAAGATCACCGACCTCGACCCGTTGGAATACGACCTGCTGTTCGAACGTTTCCTCAACCCGGAACGGGTCTCCATGCCCGACTTCGACGTTGACTTCTGCATGGACGGCCGTGACCGGGTGATCGACTACGTGGCCGAGAAATATGGCCGTAACGCCGTGAGCCAGATCATCACCTTCGGTTCCATGGCTGCCAAGGCGGTGGTGCGGGACGTGGCGCGGGTGCAGGGCAAGTCCTACGGCCTGGCGGATCGCCTGTCAAAGATGATCCCGTTCGAAGTCGGCATGACGCTGGAAAAGGCCTATGAGCAGGAAGAAATCCTGCGGGACTTCATCAAGGTCGACGAAGAGGCGGCGGAAATCTGGGAGATGGCCCGAAAGCTCGAAGGCATCGTCCGTAACGTCGGCAAGCACGCCGGTGGTGTGGTCATCGCGCCGACCAAGCTGACCGACTTCTCGCCGATCTATTGCGATGAAGAGGGCGACGGCCTGGTCACCCAGTTCGACAAGGACGACGTCGAGGCGGCGGGCCTGGTGAAGTTCGACTTCCTCGGCCTGCGGACCCTGACCATCATCGACTGGGCACTCAAGACCATCAATCGCGACCGGGCCAAGGCCGGCGAAGAACCGCTGGACATCGCGTTCATTCCGTTGGACGACAAACCGACCTACAGTCTGTTGCAGAAAGCCGAAACCACTGCGGTGTTCCAGCTTGAATCCCGGGGCATGAAGGAGCTGATCAAAAAGCTCAAGCCCGACTGCCTGGAAGACCTCATCGCCCTGGTGGCCCTGTTCCGTCCGGGCCCGTTGCAATCGGGCATGGTGGACGACTTCATCAACCGTAAGCACGGTCGCGCCGAACTGGCGTACCCGCATCCGGATTATCAGTACGACGGTCTCAAGCCGGTCCTGGCGCCTACCTATGGCATCATCCTGTATCAGGAACAGGTGATGCAGATCGCCCAGGTCATGGCGGGTTACACCCTCGGCGGCGCGGACATGCTGCGTCGGGCGATGGGTAAGAAAAAGCCTGAAGAGATGGCCAAGCAGCGCGGTGGTTTCATCGAGGGTTGTGCGAACAACGGCATCGATGCAGACCTGGCCGGCAACATCTTCGACCTGGTGGAAAAGTTCGCCGGTTATGGCTTCAACAAATCCCACTCCGCCGCCTACGGCCTGGTGTCGTACCAGACCGCCTGGCTGAAAGCCCACTATCCGGCGCCGTTCATGGCTGCGGTACTGTCGGCGGATATGCACAACACCGACAAGGTCGTGACCTTGATCGAGGAAGTGCGCACCATGAAGCTGCGCCTCGACGCGCCGGACGTGAACGCTTCGGAGTTCAAGTTCACGGTGAATGACGAAGGTCGCATCATCTATGGCCTCGGCGCGATCAAGGGCGTGGGCGAGGGGCCGGTGGAGGCCATCACCGAAGCGCGCCAGGACGGGCCGTTCAAGGACCTGTTCGATTTCTGTGCGCGGGTTGACCTCAAGCGTATCAACAAGCGCACCCTCGACGGTTTGATCCGCAGTGGCGCGCTGGACCGCCTGGGTCCCTATTTTCACGATGAGCCCAAGGCCTATCAGGCCAACATCGACCGCAATCGCGCGGTGTTGCTGGCAGCCATGGAAGAAGCGATCAAGGCCGCCGAGCAAACCGCCCGCACTCACGACAGCGGTCATGCCGACCTGTTTGGCGGGCTGTTCGTCGAGGAGGATGCCGATGTCTATGGCAACCATCGCAAGGCCAAGGAGCTGACCCTCAAGGAACGCCTCAAAGGCGAGAAAGACACCTTGGGCCTGTACCTGACCGGGCACCCGATCGACGAATACGAAGGCGAGATCCGTCGCTTCGCCCGCCAGCGCATCATTGATCTGAAGCCGGCCCGCGACACCCAGACCGTCGCCGGCATGATCATCGCCCTGCGGGTGATGAAGAACAAAAAGGGCGACAAGATGGGCTTTATCACCCTCGATGACCGCTCCGGGCGCATCGAGGCATCATTGTTTGCCGATGCGTTCCACTCGGCGCAATCGCTCTTGCAGACCGACGCGATGGTGGTGGTCGAAGGCGAGGTCAGCAACGACGACTTTTCCGGTGGCCTGAGGCTGCGGGTCAAGCGGGTGATGAGCATGGAGGATGCCCGCACCAACCTTGCCGAGAGCCTGCGCCTGAAATTGCAGACCCAGGATCTCAAGGGCGATCAGCTACGCTGGTTGGGTGAGTTGTTCAAGCGCCATCGCGGCGCCTGCCCGATCACCATGGAGTACATGCGCCCCGACGCCAAGGCGGTGTTGCAGTTCGGCGAAGGCTGGCGAATTGACCCGGCGGATGCGTTGATTCAAGCCTTGCGTGACCAGTTCGGCAAAGACAACGTCTTCCTCCAATACCGTTGACGGCCAGGGGCCACTGTCCAAACCTGTGTGCCCCTGATCTCGACCCGGATTTTAATCTCGACCTGAACGCGCCTCTCCCTTAAGGTAGGCGCGAATAGACAACCGGCCGGCCCAAGCTCTCTTGGACGTCGACCCAAGACGGACGCCTATGAACCCGAATTTTCTAGATTTCGAACAGCCGATCGCCGACCTGCAAGCCAAGATCGAAGAGTTGCGCTTGGTCGGTAACGACAATTCGCTGAATATCGGCGATGAAATCTCTCGTCTGCAGGACAAGAGCCGTACGCTGACCGAAGACATCTTCGGCAAGCTGACCAGTTGGCAGATCGCTCGCCTGGCGCGTCATCCGCGCCGTCCGTACACGCTGGACTACATCGATCACATCTTCACCGAGTTCGACGAACTGCACGGCGATCGTCATTTTGCCGACGACGCCGCGATCGTCGGCGGTGTCGCCCGCCTGGACGACCAGCCGGTCATGGTGATCGGTCACCAGAAAGGTCGCGAAGTCCGCGAGAAGGTGCGCCGCAACTTCGGCATGCCGCGTCCGGAAGGCTACCGCAAGGCCTGCCGCCTGATGGAAATGGCCGAACGCTTCAAGATGCCGATCCTGACCTTCATCGACACCCCGGGCGCCTACCCGGGCATCGACGCCGAGGAGCGCAACCAGAGCGAAGCGATCGCCTGGAACCTGCGCGTCATGGCCCGCCTGAAAACCCCGATCATCGCCACCGTGATCGGTGAAGGTGGTTCCGGCGGTGCACTGGCCATCGGTGTCTGCGATCAGTTGAACATGCTGCAGTACTCCACCTATGCGGTGATCTCGCCGGAAGGCTGTGCCTCGATTCTGTGGAAAACCGCCGAGAAGGCGCCGGATGCGGCCGAAGCCATGGGCATCACCGCCGAGCGGCTCAAGGGCCTGGGCATTGTCGACAAGGTGATCAACGAGCCCGTGGGCGGCGCTCACCGCGACCCGGCCGCAGCCGCAGCATTGATTCGCACCGAGCTGAGTTCGCAACTGGCGATGCTGAAGAAACTCGACAACGACGCGCTGCTGGCTCGTCGCTACGAGCGGTTGATGAGCTACGGTCTCTGACCTGACCCTGCCTCATCCCATGTGGGAGCGAGCCTGCTCGCGATTGCGGTCTGACAGCCAACAGATAGGTTGAATGTTAAGCAGTCATCGCGAGCAGGCTCGCTCCCACATTTGTTTTGTGCAAGGTAATCGATATGAGCCAGCCAACGATTGATCTTGTAGCCCGGCTGCTGCTGAATCTTGCCCCCTGGCGCAACGCCGCCACCTGGCGCATCGCCTTCTCCGGCGGCCTCGATTCCACTGTCCTTTTGCACCTGCTCGCGTCTCTCGCAACCCGCCA
Organism: Pseudomonas sp. SMN5; assembly: GCF_052041925.1. Lineage (NCBI taxonomy): Bacteria > Pseudomonadati > Pseudomonadota > Gammaproteobacteria > Pseudomonadales > Pseudomonadaceae > Pseudomonas > Pseudomonas sp. SMN5. The sequence goes on along the minus strand of NZ_JBKGGX010000016.1, from coordinate 92,615 downwards.
TTCCCTGCCGCCCCTCGGCGCCATCCATGTTCACCACGGCCTTCAATCGGCGGCGGATGCCTGGCCAGATCATTGCCGTTCGGTGTGCGAGGCTGTTGGCGTGCCATTGGAGGTCGTGAATGTCCAGGTGCTGCCCGGCGCCAGTGTCGAGCGGGCTGCTCGGGATGCGCGTTACGCGGCATTCTGCGCCGCGCTCCACAGTAATGAGGTGCTGCTCACTGCCCAGCACCGCGACGACCAGGCCGAAACCCTGCTGTTTCGCTTGCTGCGTGGGGCAGGGGTGCGGGGGCTGGCGGCGATGCCGAGACAACGCCCGTTGGGGCAGGGACAGCTGCTGCGACCACTGCTCGATGTTTCACGAGCCGAGCTGGAAGGTTACGCCACGCAGCACGGCTTGAGCTGGATCGAAGACCCGTCCAATGCCGACCTCCGCTACGCCCGCAATTACCTGCGCCAGCGGGTTTTCCCGGTATTGGCCGAACAGTGGCCGCAAGGCTCGCAGACGCTGGCGCGTAGCGCCGGGCACATGGCTGAGGCCCAGGGCTTGCTGGAGGAGCTGGCGCAGCTCGACCTGGCCCAGGCCTCGACCCCCTGCGCGTTCGACTGGCTCGGTTTGCGCTCCTTGGCGCTGGCACCGTTGCAGGCGTTGTCGCCGGCTCGTCAGCGCAATGCGTTGAGCCACTGGCTGGCGTCAATGACCCCGTTGCCCGATAGCGATCACTGGTCTGGCTGGGAATCGCTGCGCGATGCCGACAGCGATGCCCGACCCATGTGGCGGTTGGCGGCAGGTGAGTTGCATCGGGCCGGCGGGCGGGTCTGGTGGCTATCCGACCACTGGCTACGTCCGGTTGCAGGCATCGTACCCTGGCCGGATCCGACGATAGCGTTGTACTTGCCTGGCAATGGCTCGCTGGCCTTCAGCGGCACCGCGCCGCCGGGGCCACTTTGCATACGCTATCGTCGGGGCGGCGAGGTGATGGAGTTATCGGGTCGAGGTCATCGTGATCTCAAGCGTTTGCTCAATGAGCGCGCCGTGCCGGCGTTCATTCGCAGCCGATGGCCGCTGCTTTTTCGAGGTGAACAATTGCTGGCGGTGGCCAATCTGCCGAGGCTCGACAGCGCAACTGATGACAGTTGGCAATTGAACTGGGCACCAGGAGGCCAAGATCGGGGTTTGAGCTGATAGGGGGTTTCCGGTAGACTACGCTCCCTTCTTGATACAACTTCTGTGGATTCGCCTGAATTGCAGGAGTTGCCGATTACCAAGCAGTCTTTGCTGGGCGATTCCAAAAAATGTGTAGCGAGCAACGTACCGGTGATTTCACTTCCGGTCTGTCCCAACGCGGCGGTTTTTTTGAAAGGTGCACTGTGATTAATGCAGGTGATCGGGGGCTTCGGCCTTCCTTCGCTTTCCCCGGCGGCTCGGACCGCTTTAACGCAGACTTCTAGGGTTTTTCATGACGCGCTACATATTCGTCACGGGCGGTGTTGTTTCTTCATTGGGGAAAGGCATTGCCTCGGCTTCATTGGCGGCCATCCTGGAGGCGCGGGGGCTTAAAGTCACCATGCTCAAGCTGGACCCCTACATCAACGTCGACCCGGGCACCATGAGCCCGTTCCAGCACGGTGAGGTGTTCGTCACCCACGACGGCGCCGAGACCGACCTGGACCTGGGCCACTACGAGCGGTTCATCCGCACGACCATGACCCAGAACAACAACTTCACCACCGGCCGTGTCTATGAGCACGTGCTGCGCAAAGAGCGCCGTGGTGACTACCTGGGCGCGACCATCCAGGTCATCCCGCACATCACCGACGAAATCAAGCGCCGCATCATCAAGGGTGCCGGCGATGCCGACGTGGCCATGGTCGAGATCGGCGGTACCGTGGGCGACATCGAGTCCCAGCCGTTCCTGGAAGCCATCCGCCAGCTGCGTTTCGAAATCGGCGCCAAGCGCGCAATGCTGATGCACCTGACGCTGGTTCCCTACATCGCCACTGCCGGCGAGACCAAGACCAAGCCGACCCAGCACTCGGTCAAGGAACTGCGCTCCATCGGCCTGCAACCTGACGTGCTGATCTGCCGCTCCGATCATCCGATCGACATCTCGTCGCGCCGCAAGATCGCCCAGTTCACCAACGTTGAAGAGCGTGCGGTCATCGGCCTGGAAGACGCCGACACCATCTACAAGATCCCGGGCATCCTGCACTCCCAGGGCCTGGACGATTTCGTCGTCGAGCGCTTCGGTCTGCAATGCGCCGGCGCCGACCTGTCCGAATGGGACGCGGTGGTCGATGCCAAGCTCAATCCGGAGCATGAAGTCACCATCGCCATGGTCGGCAAGTACATGGAACTGCTGGACGCCTACAAATCGCTGATCGAGGCGATGAGTCACGCGGGTATCAGCAACCGCACCAAGGTCAACCTGCGCTACATCGATTCCGAAGACATCGAGAACCAGGGCACCGGCCTGCTCGAAGGCGCCGATGCGATCCTCGTACCGGGCGGCTTCGGCTTGCGCGGCGTGGAAGGCAAGATCACCGCCGTGCAGTACGCTCGCGAAAACAAGGTGCCTTACCTGGGTATCTGCCTGGGCATGCAAGTGGCGGTCATCGAGTTCGCCCGTAACGTCATGGGCTGGAAAGACGCCAACTCCACTGAGTTCGATCGCGCCAGCGGCCACCCGGTCGTGGGTTTGATTACCGAGTGGGAAGACGCCACCGGCGCCGTGGAAATCCGTACCGAAGCCTCCGACCTGGGCGGCACCATGCGCCTGGGCGCCCAGGAATGCCTGCTCGAAGCTGGCTCCCTGGTGCACCAGTGCTACGCCAAGGACGTGATCGTAGAGCGTCACCGTCACCGCTACGAAGTGAACAACAACCTGCTGCCGCAACTGATCGAGGCCGGCCTGAAAATCTCCGGTCGTTCCGGTGATGGCGCGCTGGTGGAAGTCGTCGAGGCCCAGGACCACCCATGGTTCGTCGCCTGCCAGTTCCACCCCGAGTTCACCTCGACGCCGCGCGACGGTCACCCGCTGTTCAGTGGTTTTGTGAAAGCCGCTTTGGCCCAACATCAGAAAAAGGCATAAGACGATGGCCCAGAAGATCATCCGCGTCGGCGACATCGAGATCGCCAACGACAAACCCATGGTGCTGTTCGGCGGCATGAACGTGCTGGAAAGCCGCGACATGGCGATGCAGGTCTGCGAAGAATACGTGAAGGTCACCCAGAAACTGGGCATCCCCTACGTGTTCAAGGCCAGCTTCGACAAGGCCAACCGTTCGTCCGTGACCTCCTACCGTGGTCCGGGCCTGGAAGAAGGCATGCGGATTTTCCAGGACATCAAGCAAGCCTTCGGCGTGCCGATCATCACCGACGTCCACGAACCTGCCCAGGCCGCGGTCGTGGCCGAAGTCTGCGACATCATCCAGCTGCCGGCCTTCCTGTCGCGCCAGACCGACCTGGTGGTCGCGATGGCCAAGACCGGCGCGGTGATCAACATCAAGAAAGCGCAGTTCCTCGCGCCCCAGGAGATGAAACACATCCTGAGCAAGTGCGAAGAGGCCGGTAATGACCAGTTGATCCTCTGCGAGCGGGGCTCCAGCTTCGGCTACAACAACCTGGTGGTGGACATGCTCGGCTTCGGCATCATGAAGCAGTTCGAGTACCCGGTGTTCTTCGACGTGACCCACGCCTTGCAGATGCCTGGCGGCCGTTCCGACTCTGCCGGTGGTCGCCGTGCCCAGGTGACGGACCTGGCCAAGGCGGGCATGAGCCAGTCCCTGGCCGGCCTGTTCCTGGAAGCCCACCCGGACCCGGACAATGCCAAATGCGATGGCCCTTGCGCGCTGCGCTTGAACAAGCTGGAACCGTTCCTGTCTCAGCTCAAGGCTCTGGATGAGCTGGTCAAGGGTTTTCCGACGATAGAAACCGCGTAACGCGGTTTTCTCCGGTAAAGTACCGCTCGATTATCGCTCTGGCCTGCGGGCCGCATTGCTCTTGTGGGAGCATGGCTTGCGATGGTGTCCTTCAGGGCTCATCGTCGGCAAGCCTTGCTTCTTGTGGCGAGGGAGCTTGCTCCCGCTGGAGCGCGAAGCGCTCCCCATCCAGGCTCTGGGCTGCATCGCAGCTGAGCGTGAGCACGTTTTCTGCAACGTTCTAGTCAACTTTGGAGTGTTTACAACAATGGCAAAAATCGTCGACATCAAAGGTCGTGAAGTTCTCGACTCCCGCGGCAACCCCACTGTTGAAGCGGACGTGCTTCTCGACAACGGTATCATCGGCAGCGCCTGCGCGCCGTCCGGTGCTTCCACTGGCTCGCGCGAAGCGCTGGAGCTGCGTGATGGCGACAAGAGCCGTTACCTGGGCAAGGGCGTGCTCAAAGCCGTCGCCAACATCAACGGTCCGATCCGCGACCTGTTGCTGGGCAAGGATCCGGCCGACCAGAAAGCCCTCGACCTGGCGATGATCAAGCTCGACGGTACTGAAAACAAAGCCTCCCTGGGCGCCAACGCGATTCTCGCCGTGTCCCTGGCCGCCGCCAAGGCCGCTGCCCAGGACCAGGACCTGCCTCTGTACGCACACATCGCCAATCTCAACGGTACGCCGGGCGTCTACTCGATGCCGGTGCCGATGATGAACATCATCAACGGCGGCGAACACGCCGACAACAACGTCGACATCCAGGAATTCATGGTGCAGCCGGTGGGCGCCAAGTCCTTCTCCGAAGGCCTGCGCATGGGCACCGAGATTTTCCATCACCTCAAGGCCGTGCTCAAAGCCCGTGGCCTGAGCACTGCCGTAGGTGACGAAGGTGGTTTCGCGCCGAACCTGGCCTCCAACGAAGATGCGCTGAAAGTGATCTCCGAGGCCGTGGCCAACGCCGGCTACAAGCTGGGCACCGACGTGACCCTGGCCCTGGACTGCGCCGCCAGTGAGTTCTTCGAAGACGGCAAGTACAACCTGTCCGGCGAAGGTCAGGTGTTCACCGCCGAAGGTTTCGCCGACTACCTCAAGGGCCTGACCGAACGCTACCCGATCATCTCTATCGAAGACGGCCTGGACGAGTCCGACTGGGCTGGCTGGAAAATCCTCACCGACAAGATCGGCGAGAAAACCCAGCTGGTGGGCGACGACCTGTTCGTGACCAACACCAAGATTCTGAAAGAAGGCATCGACAAGAAGATCGCCAACTCGATTCTGATCAAGTTCAACCAGATCGGCACCCTGACCGAAACCCTGGAAGCCATCCAGATGGCCAAGGCTGCCGGTTACACTGCCGTGATCTCCCATCGCTCCGGCGAAACCGAAGACTCGACCATTGCCGACCTGGCCGTGGGCACTGCGGCGGGCCAGATCAAGACCGGTTCGCTGTGCCGTTCCGACCGTGTTTCCAAGTACAACCAGCTGCTGCGTATCGAAGAGCAGTTGAACGGCAAGGCCAAGTACAACGGTCGTGGCGAGTTTCGCGGTTAAGCAGTAAATGATAAAAAGACAGCGGGTTGGCTCGGAAAAGTCGTCATGACGGCGCTTTTCCCTCTAATCTGATGCCTTATCAAGCACAAGCCTGGTTCTTCCAGGCTTCGTGCTATCAGACGCTTCAAAGTTCGGCATGGCGGTCTTTTTCCACTGGATACCTGATATTCGATGCGCAGTCCCAATTGGTTGTTTCTTGTCTTGCTCCTGTTGCTGGCCGGTCTGCAGTACCGCCTGTGGGTGGGCAATGGCAGTCTCGCGCAAGTGGCCGAGCTGACTCAGCAGATTGCCGACCAGCATGCCGAGAACGAGGCGCTGCTGGAGCGCAATCGGGTGATGGACGCCGAAGTGATGGAGCTGAAAAAAGGCATGGAGACCGTCGAAGAGCGGGCTCGTCATGAACTGGGCATGGTCAAGGAGGGTGAAACCCTCTACCAGTTGGCCCAATGAGTATTCGTCTACCGGCCTTCTGGGCCGTGATTCCTGCCGCGGGCGTTGGAGCCCGGATGGCCGCTGACCGTCCCAAGCAATACCTACAACTGGGCGGACGCACAATTCTCGAACACAGCCTTGGCTGTTTCCTCGATCATCCGACCGTCAAGGGCGTGGTGGTCAGTGTCGCACACGATGATCCTTACTGGCCGACCCTGGCCTGCGCCGGCGACCCGCGCATCCAGCGCGTGGATGGTGGCGAGCAGCGCTGCGATTCAGTGCTCAATGCCTTGCTGCATCTGCACGGGCAGGGCGCGGACGTTCACGATTGGGTGCTGGTGCACGACGCCGCCCGACCCAACCTGTCCCGGCACGACCTGGACACGCTGCTCAGTGAGTTGGCGAACGACCCGGTCGGCGGCCTGCTGGCGGTCCCGGCGCGCGATACCCTCAAGCGCGTCGACAAGCAGGGCCGGGTGCTGGAAACCGTTGACCGTAGCGTGATCTGGCAAGCCTACACCCCGCAGATGTTCCGCCTTGGCGCGTTGCATCGGGCGTTGGCGGATAGCCTGGTGGCCGATGCCTTGATCACCGACGAGGCCTCGGCGATGGAGTGGGCAGGGCAGGCGCCCCGGTTGATCGAAGGGCGGTCGGACAACCTCAAGATCACTCGTCCCGAGGATCTGGAGTGGTTGCGCCAGCGTTGGGCGAATCGGCATTGAGCCGGATCTGTTTCCTCGTTAGATTGTCATCGTCTGGGCCGGCGCCATCGCGAGCAAGCTCGCTCCCACAGTGAGTTGGTGTGAACACTTGACCATCATTCTACGATAACCCCTGGGGGAGCGAGCTTGCTCGCGATGGCGTCACCCCGGACGACAAAAAAACACTGTCATCCCCGATACTCCGGCCGCTGCGCCAACCCTTCCTTCAAATACTCCACCAACTTGCGCACCTTCGGTGACAAATGCCGCTGCTGTGGATACAACGCCCACACCGCCGTGTTGGGTGGCTGGTGGGCTTCAAGCAGCGAGATCAACGCCCCGCTGTGCAGATGCTCCAGCACGTAATAATCCGGCAACTGACACAAACCCACGCCTTGCAGGGCAGCGTCCAGCACCGCCTGCCCACTGTTGCAGCGCCAGTTACCCTGAGCGCGCTGGGAAAACTCCCGCCCGTTCTGCTCCAGTTGCCAGAGATCGGAGCTGCCGATCAGGCAGTTGTGGCGGCTCAGTTCCGACAGGCTGTGGGGGCGACCGTAGCGTTCCAGATAGGAAGGCGAAGCGCATAAGTACATGCGCCGCGGCGCGAGGCGGGTGGCTACCAGGCGAGAGTCCTGCAAGCGACCCAGGCGAATCGCCAGGTCCAAGCCCTCGTGGACCAGGTCCAGCGGGCGGTTGCTCAATTCAATGTCGACCCGCAATTGCGGGTAAAGCCCCATGAAGCGCGTCACCAGCGGCACGATAAAGCGCTCGCCGTAAGCCACTGCACAGGTCATTCGCAACATGCCCTTGGGCTCGCTGGTCAGGTCCCCTACCGCCCGCAGCGCTTCCTCACGGCCATCCTGCAAGCGTTGGCAATGCTGCAAGAAGGTCTGGCCGGCCTCGGTCAGCGTGACCCGACGGGTGCTGCGATAAAGCAAGCGTGTCTGCAGGCGCTCTTCCAGCCGTACGATCTGGCGACTGATATGGGAAGAAGAAACCCCCAGACGCTCAGCCGCCGCAGTGAACTGGCTGCATTCAGCCACGGCGACAAACTCGTCGATCCCATCCCAGCGGTTATCCGACATGAAGGATTATCCCTGTGCGGCAATAATGTTTTGCTTTCGGCTGGATTATTCATTGTCCGGCAGCGGATTACACTCCCGATCTCGTTTTTATTTGCTGGAGAATCCGGATGATCAAGTCCCGCGCCGCTGTCGCCTTCGAGGCCAAGAAACCCCTGGAAATCGTTGAAGTCGACGTCGCCATGCCCAAGGCGGGTGAAGTATTGCTGCGGGTGGTCGCGTCCGGGGTCTGCCACACCGACGCCTACACGTTGTCGGGTGCCGACCCGGAAGGGATTTTCCCGTCGATCCTAGGCCATGAAGGCGGTGCGATTGTCGAAGCCATTGGCGAAGGCGTGACGTCGGTTGCCGTGGGTGATCATGTGATCCCGCTGTACACACCGGAATGCGGCCAGTGCAAGTTCTGTAAGTCGGGCAAGACCAACCTCTGCCAGGCAATTCGTGCCACCCAGGGCAAAGGCCTGATGCCGGACGGTACCTCGCGTTTCTCCTACAAGGGCGAGACGATTTTCCACTACATGGGCACCTCGACTTTCTCCGAGTACACCGTGCTGCCGGAAATCTCCGTGGCGAAGATCCCTAAAGAAGCCCCTCTGGAGAAAGTCTGCCTGCTGGGTTGCGGCGTCACCACCGGGATCGGCGCGGTGATCAACACCGCCAAGGTCCAACCGGGCGACACCGTGGCGATCTTCGGTCTGGGCGGCATCGGTCTGTCAGCGGTGATTGGCGCGGTCAAGGCCAAGGCTTCGCGCATCATCGCCATCGACATCAACCCGGCCAAGTTCGAAATCGCCAGGCAACTGGGCGCCACCGATTGCGTCAACCCGAAGGACTTCGACCGTCCGATCCAGGAAGTCATCGTCGACATGACCGACGGCGGCGTGGACTTTTCCTTCGAGTGCATCGGCAATGTCCAGTTGATGCGTGCCGCCCTGGAGTGCTGCCACAAGGGTTGGGGCGAGTCGGTGATCATCGGCGTCGCCGGGGCCGGCCAGGAAATCGCTACCCGTCCGTTCCAGCTGGTCACCGGGCGCGTCTGGCGCGGTTCGGCATTCGGCGGCGTGCGCGGGCGCAGTGAGTTGCCGAGCTACGTGGACATGGCCGAGAAGGGCGAGATCCCGCTGGACACCTTCATCACCCACACCATGGGCCTGGAAGATATCAACAAGGCGTTCGACCTGATGCATGAAGGCAAGAGCATCCGTACCGTTATTCATTTTTAAGGAGCAGCTGCAAGTTGCACGCTACAAGCTGCAAATGAAGCGCAGTGCTTTTCTTGCAGCTTGAAGCGTGCAGTTTGTAGCTGAGGTGAAGTTATGAGCCTCGAAAACATTTCCTGCCAGAAAAGCTTCGGCGGCTGGCACAAGCGTTACCGGCACCGTTCCGAAGTGCTGGGTTGCGACATGGTGTTCGCCGTCTACCTGCCGCCGCAAGCCGAGCAGGGCGGCAAGTTGCCGGTGCTGTATTGGCTGTCCGGGCTGACCTGCACCGATGAAAATTTCATGCAGAAGGCAGGCGCCCAGCGCATGGCCGCCGAACTGGGGCTGATCATCGTGGCGCCGGACACCAGCCCTCGCGGCGCCGAGGTGCCGGGCGATCCGGACGGTGCCTGGGACTTCGGCCTGGGGGCGGGCTTTTATCTGAACGCCACGCAGGAACCTTGGGCGCGGCATTATCGGATGCATGACTACGTGGTGCAGGAGTTGCCGGCGCTGGTCGAAGCCCATTTCCCGGCCTCGGATAAGCGCGGCATCAGCGGTCACTCCATGGGCGGCCATGGCGCGCTGGTCTGCGCGCTGCGCAACCCCGGGCGTTACCGTTCGGTGTCGGCCTTTTCGCCAATCAACAACCCAATGGATTGCCCGTGGGGCCAGAAGGCTTTCTCTCGTTACTTAGGAGAGGATCGTTCGAAATGGCGCGAATGGGACGCCTGTGCGTTGATCGCCGAGGCTACCGAGAAGCTGCCGCTGTTGGTGGACCAGGGCGATCGCGACGATTTCCTCGACAACCAGCTCAAGCCCCAGGCCCTGCAGCAAGCGGCCAAGGCGGCCGATCATCCGCTGGAGTTGCGTTTGCAACCGGGCTACGACCATAGCTACTACTTCATCGCCAGCTTCATTGATGAACACTTGCAGCATCATGCACGCGCCCTGAGCCGCTAATGCAGGTAGAATCACGCCCTGACAAAAATCGGGGCGTTTTTTTATGCGTATTGGCCACGGCTACGATGTTCACCGTTTCGCTGAAGGCGACTTCATTACTCTGGGCGGCGTGCGTATCGCACACGGCTTCGGGCTGCTCGCGCATTCTGACGGTGATGTCCTGCTGCACGCCCTGAGCGATGCATTGCTCGGCGCAGCGGCGCTGGGTGATATCGGCAAACATTTCCCTGACACCGACCCGCAATTCAAGGGCGCCGACAGCCGCGTGCTGTTGCGTCATGTGGTCTCGCTGGTTCACGCCAAGGGCTGGAAAGTCGGCAATGTTGATAACACCATCGTTGCCCAGGCACCGAAGATGGCGCCGCACATCGAGGCGATGCGCCAGTTGATTGCCGAAGATCTGCAAGTGGAGCCGGACCAGGTGAACGTGAAGGCCACCACCACTGAAAAACTCGGTTTCGTCGGTCGCGAGGAAGGCATCGCCGTTCACTCCGTTGCCTTGTTGCTGCGCTCATGACCGAACTGGAACTGCTGGGCCCACGAGCCTATGGCGAGTCGCTGGGCAGTGCGGTGCTCAAGGCCACCGCTGAAGATTTCCAGGTCGATGAAGTGCTCGACATCCCGTTGACCGGTGATGGCGAACACCTGTGGATCTGGGTCGAGAAACGCGGCCTGAACACCGAAGAGGCCGCCCGGCGAATTGCCAAGGCCGCCGGCGTGCCGTTGCGCACCGTCAGCTACGCCGGGCTCAAGGATCGACAGGCCCTGACCCGCCAGTGGTTCAGCGTTCAATTGCCCGGCAAGGCCGATCCGGACCTGTCGGCGGCCGAGAACGACACGCTGAAGATCCTCAAGACCGCCCGGCATAAACGCAAGCTGCAACGCGGCGCGCACTCGGCCAACGGTTTCACCCTGCGCCTGACCCAGTTCAAGGGCGACGCGGCGGCGATCGATGCGCGCCTGCAACAGATTGTCCGCCAGGGCATCCCCAACTATTTCGGTGCCCAGCGGTTCGGCCACGATGGCGGCAATGTCGTCGATGCCCGTGGCTGGGCGTCGCGCAAGGCCTTGCCCGAACAACGCAACGTGCGTTCGCGGCTGCTGTCGGCGGCCCGCAGCTTTCTGTTCAACAAGGTCTTGGCGGCCCGGGTCGCCGATGGTTCCTGGCAGCGCGCCCAGGTCGGCGATTTGCTGGCCTTCACCGACAGCCGCAGCTTTTTCCCCGCTGGCGAGGTCGAGTGCAGCGACCCGCGCCTGGCGATTCTGGACCTGCACCCGACCGGGCCACAGTGGGGCGAGGGGCCTTCGCCTGCCGCCGGCGCCACTTTCGAGCTTGAACAGGCGGTCGCCGAAGGCGAGGCCGAGCTGCGCGACTGGTTGGTAAACGCGGGGATGAGTCACGAACGTCGCATCCTGCGACTGCCCATTGGCGGGCTGTCGTGGCATTATCCCTCGCTAGACATTCTGCAATTGGAATTCGTCCTGCCGGCCGGATGTTTCGCCACTGTCTTGGTGCGCGAACTCGTCGATCTGGTGCCGGTGGGGCAGACGGACAGCCCATGCGTATTCTGATTTCTAACGACGACGGGGTGACAGCACCCGGTCTTGCCGCGCTTTATGCTGCGCTGGCCGATTATGCCGAGTGCGTGGTCATCGCTCCGGACCAGGACAAGAGCGGCGCCAGCAGTTCGCTGACGCTCGACCGTCCGTTGCATCCTTGCTATCTGGATAACGGTTTCATCAGCGTCAACGGGACACCGACCGACTGTGTGCACCTGGGGATCCACGGGTTGCTGGAGCGTGAGCCGGACATGGTCGTCTCAGGCATCAACCTGGGTGCCAACCTCGGCGACGATGTGCTGTATTCCGGCACGGTGGCCGCCGCCCTGGAAGGGCGGTTCCTGGAACGACCGTCGTTTGCCTTTTCGTTCGTTTCGCGCCAGGTCGATAACCTGCCGACCGCAACCTACTTCGCCCGTAAACTGGTGGAGGCCCATGGCGAGCTCGACTTGCCGCCGCGTACGGTGTTGAACGTGAATATCCCGAACCTGCCGCTCGATCATATCCGTGGTATCCAGCTCACGCGCCTGGGCCATCGCGCCCGCGCCGCCAAGCCGATGCACGTGGTCGACCCGCGCGGCAAGGCCGGTTACTGGATCGCCGCTGCCGGTGATGCCGAGGATGGTGGGCCGGGCACCGATTTTCATGCGGTGATGCAAGGCTATGTCTCGATCACGCCGTTGCAGTTGGACCGCACCTTCAACGATGCCTTTCGGAGTCTCGATGGCTGGCTGGAGGGGCTGCACTGATGCCTCGTGAGCAAGACGATATGTTGCGCCGCGGAATCGGCATGACCTCCCAACGGACCCGTGAGCGGTTGATCCAGCGTCTTTACGAAGAAGGCCTGTCCAACGCCCAGGTCCTGGAAGTGATCCGCCGTACGCCCCGGCATCTGTTCGTTGACGAAGCCCTGGCCCATCGCGCCTATGAAGACACGGCGCTGCCTATCGGCCACAACCAGACCATTTCCCAGCCTTATATGGTGGCGCGCATGAGCGAGCTGCTGCTGGAGGCGGGGCCGCTGGACAAGGTGCTGGAGATTGGTACCGGCTCGGGTTATCAGACGGCCGTGTTATCGCAACTGGTAGAACGGGTGTTCTCGGTAGAGCGGATCAAGGTGCTGCAGGATCGCGCCAAGGAGCGCCTGGTTGAACTGAACCTGCGCAACGTGGTGTTTCGCTGGGGCGATGGCTGGGAAGGCTGGCCGGCCCTGGCGCCTTATAACGGCATCATCGTGACTGCCGTCGCCACCGATGTGCCCCAGGCCCTGCTGGACCAACTGGCACCGGGTGGGCGATTGGTCATTCCGGTGGGCGCCGGCGAAGTGCAGCAACTGATGCTGATCGTGCGCGAAGAACAGGGTTTCTCCCGACACGTGCTGGGAGCGGTGCGTTTCGTGCCGCTGCTCAACGGGCCATTGGCCTGAGCATTTATGAACAAACGTTGAATTGCGCGGCGGCGATTTTGTCTTACAGCGGCACCGTGTGCATGAACAACGTCCGTTGGTGTCAGGCAAACGTGTGCGGTGGCGTTTTTCGCTTCATTAATAGAGGCAGGGTTGCAGCCAGCCTGATTTGCGTGACCTCTGCCTGGACAGGCAGTTTTCCATTTTTCAGCCACCACAAAGGGAGCGGCGGGTGAGTCTCACAGTCATTGCGCAGCGTATGGGTATCACGAGCTTTCAGCGCCTGGTGACTGGCCTCGTCTTGAGTACCTTGCTGGTCGGTTGCTCCAGTACGCCATCGGGTAATGTCCGAGTGGTCGATCGCAACAGTGCAGCACCTCAGCGTCCTACAGTAACGACCGGCCAGTATGTAGTCCGTCGCGGCGATACGCTGTTTTCCATCGCTTTTCGGTACGGCTGGGACTACAAGGCTCTCGCAGCACGGAACAACATTCCTGCGCCTTATACGATTCACCCGGGTCAGACGATTCGCTTCGACGGTCGTAGTGGATCAACACCGACCGCTGTCGTCACGCAGTCGGGTTCGACCCCTTCGTCATCGAGTAAAACCACGGTCATTCGCCGTCCGGCCGGGCCGGAAACGGCGACAGTACCGTCCGTCGCGAGCAAACCGGCCCCGGCGCCGATGCCCCCGGCAGGCCCCGCCCCGACGGGCTGGGGATGGCCTTCTAATGGCGTTCTCATTGGAAAATTCTCTTCAAACGGTAGTTTGAATAAAGGAATTGATATCGCCGGGGATTTGGGACAGCCTGTTTTAGCTGCGTCTGATGGCACGGTTGTGTACGCCGGGAGTGGTTTGAGGGGCTACGGCGAACTCGTCATCATCAAACACAGCGATACCTACGTCAGTGCCTATGGTCACAACCGCAGGCTGTTGGTTCGGGAGGGGCAGCAGGTCAAGGTCGGACAGACAATTGCCGAAATGGGATCGACAGGAACGGACCGGGTGAAACTGCATTTTGAGATTCGCCGACAAGGTAAACCTGTGGATCCGCTGCAATTCCTGCCACGGCGTTGATTTGATTGTCAGCCTGTTCCGTCACGTAGAGGGAACAGGCTCCAGCGTTGCCAAGGATAAAGGCGTCGCTTGAGCTTGAGGTCGAACTCACCAAAGGACTATAACAATGGCTCTCAGTAAAGAAGTGCCGGAGTTTGACATCGACGATGAGGTTCTCCTGATGGAGACCGGCATCGCTATGGATTCGATGTCGAATGATGAAGGGGCGTCGTCTCCACCTTCCGTTCGTGCCAAATCCAGACACTCCGCTTCGCTTAAACAACATAAGTACATCGACTACACCCGGGCGCTGGACGCCACTCAGCTGTACCTCAACGAAATCGGTTTCTCGCCACTGCTCTCCCCCGAGGAAGAAGTTCATTTTGCGCGGCTTTCGCAAAGTGGCGATCCGGCCGGTCGAAAACGCATGATTGAAAGCAACCTGCGCCTGGTGGTGAAAATCGCCCGGCGCTACGTCAATCGCGGGCTTTCGCTGCTGGACCTGATCGAAGAGGGCAACCTGGGGTTGATTCGGGCGGTCGAGAAATTCGACCCCGAGCGAGGCTTCCGTTTCTCGACCTACGCGACCTGGTGGATCCGCCAGACCATCGAGCGGGCGATCATGAACCAGACCCGGACCATCCGGCTGCCGATTCATGTGGTCAAGGAGCTGAACGTCTACCTGCGGGCCGCCCGTGAGCTGACCCAGAAGCTCGACCATGAACCTTCGCCGGAGGAAATCGCCAACCTGCTGGAAAAACCGGTAGGCGAGGTCAAGCGCATGCTTGGGCTCAACGAGCGGGTTTCCTCGGTGGATGTCTCCCTGGGGCCGGACTCGGACAAGACCCTGCTCGATACCCTCACCGATGACCGACCCACCGACCCGTGTGAGTTGCTGCAGGACGATGACCTCTCCCAGAGCATCGACCAATGGCTTTCCGAACTGACGGACAAGCAGCGGGAAGTGGTGATCCGGCGCTTCGGCTTGCGCGGTCATGAGAGCAGCACCCTTGAAGACGTTGGCCTGGAGATCGGGTTGACCCGTGAGCGGGTCAGGCAGATCCAGGTCGAAGGTCTGAAGCGTCTTCGGGAGATCCTGGAGAAGAACGGCTTGTCGAGTGAGTCGCTGTTTCAATAGCAGCCATTGTTGTATGAGCATGTGAAGAAGGGCGCTATGAGGCGCCCTTCTTCTGTTTTTGATGATGCATGACTCAAGACCACCTGTGGCGAGGGAGCTTGCTCCCGCTGGGCTGCGAAGCGGCCCCGGCGTTTTCAGCCGACATACTGCAGGGGACGCTGGCGCGTCCAACGGGAGCAAGCTCCCTCGCCACAGAGTCTGTGGCTTACCCAAGTGACCTCGGCGAATCATCAGGGCTTTTCCATTCCCGCGAGAGACAGCTTCTGCTTCCTTCCATTTTCCAGCTCAGTTTGTAAGCCTTTGCCTACTGTTGCGTAAGCGTTCGGATTTCCTGCCCAGGGATAGACACCCATAAAATACGTCGGACATTTATATCTAGCTGATCTATAAAGATTTTTATTTTGTGACCGTCCTGTTACAGCGCCTGTGGACGCTCCGGGCTCCATTGCACTCGCTCAGGAAGACACTAATATCAGTCCTGTGTCGACGGACAGACACACCCGTCAAGGATGATGGGACAGGAAGGACATCGCAGGATGCGATTCATCAGGACGATGAAAAGGATTAAAGGGATTAGGGAAAAAATGTGGGCGGGTCAAACCGCCCCTTTTTTTTGCCTGCGTTTTGGCAAATCCGGAAAAGCAAAAAGGCCCGCAAGGGGCCTTTTTTGAGAAAGCAGGGCGATCAGCGTTCGAGATCAGCGATCTTGCCTGGCTTGCCGTCCCACTCTTCAGCGTCCGGCAGAGCGTCTTTCTTCTCGGTGATGTTTGGCCAGATGTCCGCCAATTCGGCGTTCAGCTCGATGAAATTCTCCATGCCAGCCGGCACTTCGTCCTCGGAGAAAATGGCTTGTGCCGGGCATTCCGGTTCACACAGGGCGCAGTCGATGCACTCGTCCGGGTGAATGACCAGGAAATTCGGGCCTTCGTAGAAGCAGTCCACCGGACAGACTTCTACGCAATCGGTGTACTTGCACTTGATGCAGTTGTCGGTGACGACGAAGGTCATTTCTAATTCTCTCCTCAGGCGGCTACGGCGAAGCCCCTTCACGGGTGGGGTCGCCAGGTTTGGGAGCGATAGTCTGCCTGCGGGCCAGGCTAATAGCCCGCAGCATCCCAAACCGCGCGAGATTCTAACAGCTTGAAAGCCCTGTGCGTTAGATCCGCGTCTTCAATGTGTAGAGTAAATCCAGGGCTCGACGCGGGGTCAGGTCGTCCAGGTCGAGCTTGGCCAGCTCGTCGAGCACCGGGTGCGGCAGGCTGGCGAACAGATCGCTCTGCTGCGGCGCGGCCGGCTTACCTTTGGTCGGGCGCGGCGCCTCGTGTGGCAGGCTGGTGGTTTCCAGACGGCTCAGGTGCTCGCGGGCGCGGCTGATCACCTCACCGGGTACGCCGGCCAGTTGCGCCACGGCCAAGCCGTAGCTCTGGCTGGCCGGGCCAGGCAACACGTGGTGCAGGAACACAATACGCTCGTTGTGCTCGGTGGCATTGAGGTGGACGTTAGCCACCAACGGCTGGCTCTCCGGCAACACCGTCAGTTCGAAATAGTGCGTGGCGAACAGTGTGTAGGCCCGCAGTTGCGCCAGCCGCTCAGCTGCCGCCCAGGCCAAAGACAGGCCGTCGAACGTACTCGTGCCGCGGCCGACTTCGTCCATCAGCACCAGGCTGCGCTCAGTGGCGTTGTGCAGGATGTTCGCGGTTTCGCTCATTTCCACCATGAAGGTCGAACGGCCGCCGGCCAGGTCGTCACTGGAACCGATCCGCGTGAAGATCCGGTCCACCAGCGACAGCTCGCAAATGGCCGCCGGCACGAAGCTGCCGATGTGGGCCAGTAAGACGATCAGTGCGGTCTGGCGCATGTAGGTGGATTTACCACCCATGTTCGGTCCGGTGATCACCAGCATCCGGGTGTTGTCGTCCAGGCTCAGGTCGTTGGCTACGAACGGTGTGGTCAACACTTGCTCGACCACCGGGTGCCGGCCTTGGCTGATGCGCATGCACGGTTCGCTGACGAAGCGAGGGCAGTTGAGGTCCAGGTTCAGCGCACGCTCGGCCAGGTTGCTCAGCACGTCCAGTTCCGCCAGGGCGGCGGCGGTGTCTTGCAACGGCGGCAGCTGGCTGATCAGGTCCTCGAGCAGCGCTTCGTAGAGCATCTTTTCCCGAGCCAGGGCGCGGCTTTTGGCCGACAATGCCTTGTCTTCGAACGCCTTGAGTTCCGGAGTGATGAAACGCTCGGCACCCTTGAGGGTCTGACGGCGAATGTAGTCTGCCGGGGCCTGTTCGGCCTGTTTGCTGGGCAACTCGATGAAATAACCGTGGATACGGTTATAGCCGACTTTGAGGTTGGTCAGGCCGGTACGGGCTTTTTCCCGGGCTTCGAGGTCGATCAGGAACTGGCCGGCGTTTTCGCTCAGCGATTGCAGTTCGTCGAGTTCGACGTCATAGCCGGTTTTCAGTACGCCGCCGTCACGGATTACCGCCGGCGGGTTATCGATGATGGCTTTTTCCAGCAGCGCCGCCAGCTCAGGATACGTGCCGGTGGTGCGTGCCAGTTGTTGCAGGTGCGGCGCTTCAAGATCGGTCATCGCCGCTTGCAATTCCGGCAGGGCACCGAGGGCATCGCGCAGCCGGGCCAGGTCCCGGGGACGGGCGTTGCGCAGGCCGATCCGCGCCAGGATCCGCTCGATATCGCCGATTTCCTTGAGCTGCGGTTGCAGTTGCTCGAAACGATAACGATCCAGCAGGCAGGTAATGGAAGACTGCCGCGCAAGAAGAACCGTCAGGTCCCGCAGCGGTCGGTTCAACCAGCGCGTCAACAGGCGACTGCCCATTGCGGTCTGGCAACGGTCGACCACCGATTGCAGGGTGTTGTCCCGTCCGCCGGCGAGGTTGGTGTCCAGTTCCAGGTTGCGGCGGCTCGCGCCATCCAGCACAACAGTGTCATCCAGGCGTTCATGGCGCAGGCTGCGCAAGTGGGGCAGGGCGGTGCGCTGGGTTTCCTTGGCATAGGCCAACAGGCAGCCCGCTGCGCCGATGGCGAGGGTCAGGTTCTCGCAGCCGAAACCCTTGAGGTCCTGGGTGGAAAATTGCTGGCAGAGACTTTTCAACGCCGAATCGCGCTCAAAATCCCACGGCGCCCGACGCCGAACCCCACGACGTTTCTCCGCCGGCAGGTCCTTGGGCCAGTCGTCCGGGATCAACAGCTCGACCGGGTTGACCCGCTCCAGCTCCGCCAGCAGGTTTTCCCAGCCCTTGATCTCCAACACCGAGAAATTGCCGCTGGTGATGTCCAGCACTGCCATGCCGAACAGGCGCTCATCCCCCAGCACCGCAGCAATCAGGTTGTCGCGGCGTTCATCCAGCAAGGCCTCGTCACTGACGGTCCCCGGGGTGATGATCCGCACCACCTGGCGTTCCACCGGCCCTTTACTGGTGGCCGGGTCGCCAACCTGCTCGCAAATCACTACCGACTCGCCCAGCTTGACCAGTTTCGCCAGGTAACCTTCCGCCGCGTGGTAAGGAATCCCACACATCGGAATCGCCATGCCCGCCGATTGCCCACGCGCCGTCAGGGTGATGTCCAGCAACTTGGCGGCTTTCTTCGCATCCTCATAGAAGATCTCGTAGAAGTCGCCCATGCGATAGAACATCAGCTGATCGGGGTGCTGGTTCTTCAGACGCCAATATTGCTGCATCATCGGGGTGTGGGAGGACAGATCGTTCACGGCGGTATTCATCGGTGTCAGGCAAACTCGTTGAAAGGTGTAGGGCAAAAGGAGGGGCATCGGCCCGGCTTTTCCGCGATGGGCGCAAGGTTAACATGGGGGGGCGGGGGCGACCCAGGGATGAGTGAATTTGGGGTCGAGGGTATGGAGATGCCTATCGCGTAATGCCTGCGTTCGGCCTAAGCGGTTAACGGGGCGCCAGATCAAAAGCCGACCAGCCCCCTGGCTGTACCTGGATTCACTTGTGGCGGCAAAGCTTGTTTGCGACAGCGGAGTATCAGCTAGCTCAATATCGAGTTAAAAAACCCGGCACTTGGCCGGGTGTCTCTGAAAAACTTGATGTCAGGCTCGTTTCGATTCGGCTTGCATCATCACCAAGTTCTGTTGCTTGGTAGCCTCAGTCAAAACTTCGCTGTAGACACGTTTTTTTTGATCCGATTTGGCGTGACGGATGAAGTCGGCAAATGTACTTTTGGTGCCCTTGGACAAGCCTAGCTTGATCGAGATCATAAGTGCGCTCCAGATAGCGGCCCGAGCGTAGCCTCTAGGTCGGCTCGCGTGTGTTGCTCAGGGATATGGTAGTCAATTTTATCGACACCAGCCTTGTAAAGTCGTCCCGAGTTGTCGATATGCTTGAGCAGAAGATCTACATGAACATCGCCTCGATACTCTAGCTTAAGCGCGTTCACCACGTCACGTGCGGCAAAGTACTGGTCGATGAAATGTTCCTTATGAATCCTCCTGCCCTCGGCAGCCTCGCGGGCATTTACAAAGCCCCAGGCCAGTTGCGGCGCCTGGTACACGTATAAAATTTGCACGAACCTGCCCTTTTTCAAGGAGCGGTCCACATTTCTTCTGGCCACGTCAATGTTTGAAAACGTTCCATCGAGGATGAAGGACTGTCTTTGATCCAGCGCAAAATCCAGGATTTTTTCAACGAGAATCGATACGCCGCCCTGAAAGAGCCAGGAGTTCTTCCCCTGGTAATCTGGAAATTCGTGGCGCAGTTCATCAGGATCTATACGTAGGATTGCGGCATCCGCAAATAGATTCACCAAAGCAATTGAAGCTTCGGTTTTGCCTGCGCCGGGTGATCCTGCCATGAAAACTGAAACGGGGGCTTCTTCCGGCGGGTAAAGCAGCTTGTCGGTGCGCCGCCTTGCAACAATTTTCTTGTTCGAGCGAGCGAAACGCAGTGCATCTTCGCAAAGGCTTTGCTCTGCTGGCGTCATCAAGCAGCGTCCTCCATCAGCACCCGCTCCTACATGTAAGTTCGAACGTCTGTACTATTCGGGCCAGACCTTTCGCAGTCGAGTCAGGTTAGCACCACCGACCAGGGACGCTGCGGACGGAGTGTTTCTTCATTTATATGCGGATTTATGCGAATCAGCATTTGTCTTCCGCAAAAAGAACAAGCATCATGCGCGTTATGCAAAAACGCAACGTATCTACCGTATTAAGAGCATTGCTCGATCAGCACGGGATCTCCCCCACGGAGCTTCACCGTCGTACCGGCGTGCCCCAATCCACCCTCTCACGGATTCTCAGCGGCAAGATTGTCGATCCTTCGGATAAACACATCTCGAAAATCGCCGAGTACTTCGCCGTGAGTACCGATCAGTTGCGCGGGCGTGCGGAGGTTGTGCCGTTGGGCGGCGTTCGTCGTGACGCTTTGCATGCCGAGCTCAAGGACATAAGCCTTTGGGATGACGAAACACCGGTCGAGGAAGACGAGGTGTCGGTCCCTTTTCTGCGTGAGGTCGAATTGGCTGCTGGATCAGGAAGATTCGTCATCGAGGAGAGCGAGCGCTCCAGCCTGCGTTTCGGCAAGCGCAGCCTGCGGCATAACGGCGTGCAGTTCGACCAGGCCAAATGCGTAACGGTGCGCGGCAACAGCATGTTGCCGGTGCTGCGCGACGGCGCCACGGTCGGGGTGAATGCGGGCAAATGCGGGATCGGCGACATCGTCGACGGCGATCTCTACGCCATCAATCACAACGGCCAGCTGCGGGTGAAGCAACTCTATCGTCTGCCCACCGGTATCCGCCTGCGCAGCTTCAACCGCGATGAACATCCGGATGAAGACTATAGCTTCCAGGAAATGCAGGACGAGCAGATCGTCATTCTCGGCCACGTCTTCTGGTGGGGCATGTACGCCCGTTAACCCCATCGCTGTCAGATAAAACCCGCCACCGTGCGGGTTTTTTTTCGCCCATGAATTCCCCTCCGATCCCCGTGTTCATTGAACTGCGATGCGTTAATGCATTCTGGGTGCATAAATAAATGCATTTACGCATTGACTGTATATGCATACATGCATATTCTGTGTCCAAGCCGCTCGACAAAGCGGCTGGCAGCAAAGCTCTTTAGTGGCACCAACAGGCAGCGATGAACCGGCCTTGACGGTTCAGAGGGTTGGCAACTGACCCAGGTGTGCAGCGTAAAGCACCAGAAGCAGTTATCCGGCGGGCAGGGGCCGCGGTCGGAGGAACAATTTGAATGGATCCGTACCGCGCCAGTCGCGCCGAAAGATCAAGCGCATTACTGAAAAGCCTGGGCGACCGGGCTTTTTGGAATGCCTGTGCCAATAGGCAGCGTTGTACCCACGTCTCGAACCCTATTTACCTAAAGGAATTAGACCCATGAAAAAACTGTTCGGAGTGCTTATCGCGGCGGTCCTGGCGAGCCAGACCTTCCAGGCGTTTGCCGAAACGTCGCCTGTCGGTTCCTGGCAATTCGCTGCCTACCATGTTCCAGGCGGTGGCTTTTATGCCAACCAGACGATCTGTTTCAAGGAGGACAACACTTGGTATTCCAGTTCGCAGGCCGGTTGGAATGGCGCGTGGTTCCAGAACGGGGATGACCTGCAATGGAATGGCAGTGTGCCAATGAAGGGCGCAGGAAGCGCCAACAATCTCGCCACCATCGCCATGGGCAAGATCACCGCCGCAGGTGCGATGTCGGGTAGCTATGCGGAATGGGCTGCACCCAGCACGCTGCCGCTGTCGTGGGACAGGCATTACACCTACACCATGACTTACAAAGGCGCGACCTGCGGCGCTCCGAAGTGAAGCCAGTCTTGTTCAATCGAGCAACAAAGGCTTGAGCCGAACGCATCTCGCCGTCGCCCAAGGAGGGTTTTCAATGCTGAAGGATTTCAGATGCGGTCAGTGCAATCGACTTCTGGCCCGCGTGGGCGAGAACACCGAACTCCAGATCAAATGCTCCCGATGCGGGACGTTGAATCATGTGAAGGCCGTTGAGCCTCGAGTGAACGCCGGCGAGCGAAAAGTTTGCGGGATAGACCGTACAACCATAGCTCAATGACATCTATCGAGGTCACAAATGAAACTGCTCAAGACTCTTCTGTTGGCAACGGCGCTTCTGTCGTCCTTTTCCTCCCTGAACGCCCTGGCGGATACGGCCATGTCGTGGAATCTGGCCCGGGACATGTACCTGATGACCGAAGCCGCGCCTGCCGGGTCGCCCTGGTCCTTCATGCAAAACAAATCGGGGATAAATGCTTCGGCCAACTACACGCTTTTCCCGACGTTCCAGGGCGGGGTCTGCAACGGAAAGCCAACCACCTGTTGGCGGGACGATGCCACCGGTGCCTGGATTTCCATTCCCAACGCAAGCTTCACCTTCACCGGTTCGGGCACCAGCTTCGTGTTCAAGCAGGGCGACGTAGCGACGCATCCAGGGACCGCCAGCCAGAGCATCTTCCGCTGGGCCAGTCCGGTCACCGGCAATATCAACGTGTTGGGGCGGGTCAATGACTTGCACAACGCTTGTGGTGACGGCATTGGCTGGTCGGTCAACCTGGGCGACACCGTGCTCCAGTCTGGCAGCCTGGCAAACGGCGGCAGCAGTACCTTCATGCTCAACAATGTCGCGGTCACGCCTGCGTCTTTGCTGTATCTGGTGATTGACCGTAAGGCCAACAACACCTGCGACGCGACCAGCGTCGACATGCTCATCACTCGCTGATTGTCATCGAGTAATGCGTGCCGGCTTGAGTTTTACATCCAATTTGAACGGCTCGGGAGCCTGCAATTAGGCCCTGAGCTTTCGAATCGTCGCCCCCCAGGAGGCGTGAATGACAAACGAGCAACAAGCGTTGCTGGAAATGCCGATCTGGCTGGTCATCGTGCTCGCCCTGGTGGGCGGGGTGTCCGGCGAGATGTGGCGCGCCGACAAGGAGGGCGCCCGCGGCTGGCCATTGCTGCGTCGTGTCGCCCTGCGGTCCGGTGCCTGCGTGGTCTGCGGGGTCTCGGCGACCATGCTGTTGTATGCCCTCGGCATGTCGATCTGGAGCGCCTGCGCCCTGGGTTGCCTGACCGCGATGGCCGGTGCCGATGTGGCTATCGGTCTCTACGAACGCTGGGTCGCCAAGCGGATCGGTGTGTGCGAAGCACCGCCGCCGGATTCCCGTTCCGACCAACATTGAGCCCCGGTGCCACCGATCCTCAGGAAAGAGGCTATTCCATGCCCGCTCCCATTGAAAAACCATCGCAGCTGTTTTCCGCCATCGCCGAGACGCTGCGTACCACGCTTCCCGGCCTGAAGGTCGGGAGTCCCCGAGACTTTGACGATACGGGCGATCAATCTTGGGTCTTGATCGCCATCGAGCGCGACGCATCAGGCAACCGTGCCAACGACGGACGTATTGCCCATGTCCTGACGCTGTCCATGCAGGTCGTGTCGCCCGGCACGGGCCTGACGGCGTGCGATCTGGCCAGTGAGTTGAAACGCGTAATCGTCGACAACCGCTGGAACCTGTCGGCCGAGCAATGCAGCCGGCCAGCAGACATCGAGGGTATTGCGTCCGCCTTCAGCGCCGGGACTCGGCCGTATACCGCCTGGACTCTTTCATTCACCCAAACCTTGTACCTCGGTCCGACGCTGCTGGAGGACCCGTTGGGC
This sequence comes from Pseudomonas sp. SMN5, assembly GCF_052041925.1. Lineage (NCBI taxonomy): Bacteria > Pseudomonadati > Pseudomonadota > Gammaproteobacteria > Pseudomonadales > Pseudomonadaceae > Pseudomonas > Pseudomonas sp. SMN5. Next base: position 68,952 of record NZ_JBKGGX010000016.1, on the reverse strand, counting down.
ACGCCGAGATTTGCCCGGACCTGGGAAGTTTCGGACATCGACGACCCGGATCAATACACCGCGCTGGAGGATTGAGCCATGTTCGATGCGCTTTTGCGCCTGCATCTGGCGCCGATCATCGAGCGTCTGGCCGAGATGGAAACCGAGCTCGAAGACCTGCATCGGCGTGCCGACAGCGTCTGTCGCATCGGCGTCTGCCAGGAGGTCGACGCTGTGAGCAACACCTGCAAGGTCAGCCATGGAGGGCTGTTGACGCCGGCAATCCGCTTCTTCAACCCGAGTGCCGGAGCGCAGAGCGAGTCGCGGATCCCTTCCGTGGGCGAGCAATGCCTGTTGCTCAACCATGGCGGCGGTGATGGCGGCGGGCTGTCGGTGGCGTTGTTCGGCCTCAACGGTGGTCAGTTTCCGCCCGTCTCGACGCAGGCATCGCTGACGCGTCGCCTCTATCAGGACGGTACGGAAAATGGCTACGACCACGCAGGACATGTCTTGCACTGGATAAACGGCCCGGCGGCGTTCAGTGGTTCCCGTGAATCCCTGGAGCTGAGCATCGGCCCGTCGAGGCTGACGATGACGCCGCAGTCCATTGAGGTGCAAATGGGCGCAGTCGGCATTCGTCTCGATGCGTCCGGTGCGCACTTCAGCGGCCCGTTGGTGGAGCACCAGGGCCGCGTCATCAGTACCGCATAAGAGGTTTCCCATGATTGGTATCGATCGCAACACCGGCGCGACAGTCGATGATTGGCTGCAGTTCGTACAGCGCGCCACCCGGGCACTGACCACGCCGTTGGGCACCCGGCAGAAGCGGCCACTGTATGGCTGCGCACTGACCCGGTTGCTGGGCCAGAACCTGGGCGATGACCTGCTGATGCTCGCCCAGAGCCATGCGGCGCAAGCCTTCTACAACCCGCACAACGGCATTGGTGATTTCGAACCGCAAGTCATCGTGGCCAGCCGGCAGGGCGCCGGATTGTTATTGCGCTTCGCCGGCACCTGGAAAAACCGCAAGCAGACCTTCGAGGTGGTGACATGAGCATGTTGATCCCCGGTCAGAACCAGTTGGCTGAACCGGCTATCGTCACCGTCGAGGCGTTCGAGGACCTGCTGGCCGAATTCAAGACTTTCGTGGTCGAGTACGTCGGCGCGCGTTCCCCGGCAAGCGCGGCCAAACTGGTCGATAGCCTGGAAAACGAAAGCGAGCTGCTGACCCTGGCCCTCGAAGCGTTCTGCGTACGGCTGCAAACCCACGAACGCAAGTACAACGCCCGGATCAAGCAGATGCTGGCGTGGTGGGCCACGGGCAGCAACCTCGACGCCCGTCTAGCGGACATGGGCCTGGAGCGCCAGTTGATCGACCCGGGCGATCCGGCGGCGTTCCCGCCGATTCCCCCTATCTACGAGAGCGATGATGACGCGCGGTTGCGTTATTACCTGGCGCCCCATGCACCGGCGGCAGGTTCGCGGATGCAGTATCGGCGGGAGATCTTCACGCTGGGCGAGCGACCGGCGGTGAAGGTGGACAGCAGCGCAGCCGGCGTCGTGACGGTGACCTATACCTTTGACCCGGATGGTCTCGCGGCGCAGGTCAAGGATGGGAACGCACGTCGCACTGCTCCCGGCAAGGTGATGGTCACCGTGTTGTCGCGTGAAGGCAATGGCGTGCCTTCTTCGGCGTTGCTCGACGGTGTACGCCGACATTTTGCCCGGCCGGACGTCCGGCCGGAAACCGACCGTGTGACGGTACAGGGGGCGCAGATCAAACCCTACCGCATCCGCGTGATAGCGCGAATCAACGGTGGGCCGGACTCGGGGCTGACCCGCATGGCGGCGCAGCAGCAGTTGCAGAGTTATGCGCACGCCTGCCACCGACTGGAAGGTCGAGTGGATCCCAGTTGGATCGATTACACACTCCATTCGGCGGGTGCGGTGCAGCTCCAAGTCCTAGAACCGCTGGAGCCCATCGTTGCCAGTGCCTTCGAAGCGCCGTACTGCACGTCGGTAGACGTGGAGGTGTCGACACTATGAGTGACTCTGTTTCTCGCTCCAGTCTGCTGCCGGCCAACAGTTCGATGCTGGAGAAGGCGCTGGACCTGGGGTTCGCCAAGCTGCTCGATCGTGTCCAACCGCCGTTTCCCGAATTGATGAGCCCGAGTCAGACCCCGGCAGCGTTCCTGCCTTATCTGGCAGCTGATCGTGGTGTGAGCGAGTGGGATGCAGGGGCGAACGACCTGGAGAAACGCCTGACGGTTTCATTGTCCTGGCAGATTCAGCGCCAGGCTGGCACCCGTCAGGCGTTGAACCACGCTGTCGAGTCTATGGGATTCACGCCCCGCGTCACCGCCTGGTACGAACAGCAACCCAATGCTCAGCCTTACACCTTTGATGTGCAAGCCATCATCGGCCAAGGCTGGGCCGGCGGTGACCACAATCGCCTGATCCAACGAATCAATGCAGCCAAGAGCGAGCGTGACCAGGCCACCATCACCGTGGTGCATCAAACCAGTGGCGTTCTCGCGGTAACAGCGGCCATGCACCGGCCATTGAGCGATGGCGAGTTGTTTCTATGCGGCGCACTGCCGGCGCTCGAACTTCGCGCGAGGCTGACCCAGATCGGGGTTTCTCAACCCTATACCATTAACGATTACGACCTCAGGGCGCAGCCATGACAGAAGATATTACGCGTTTGGTTCGCTTCACTTCCGCCGGCCTGGCGGAAGTGTTGCAGGCAAAGAGCCAAGGCTTGAAAGGGGAGATCACCCACATCGGTGCGGGCACCGCCCGCTACGATCCGACCGGATCGGAGACTGCGCTGCGCGATGAACGACAACGTGGGGCGATCGTGGATTACGAAGACTTAGGTCCTGGACAGTTGAGGATGGCTGCGTTGTTCGATGGGGTGGATGAATACGAAATCGGTGAGTTCGGTTTTTACTTGTCTACCGGCACGTTGCTGGCGGTGTATTCGGTGGCTGGAAAGTTACTGACGTACAAGGCGGCTGCGGCGCGTGTGCTGCAAAAATTTACGCTGGATATTTCACCGTTACCGGCGCAAAGCGTCACGGTGGTTATCGGCTCCGAGAACCTGAACATCCTGGTCAGCGAGGAGATCGCTGCGCTGGCGACGGCCAATATCGACAACATGGCGCGGCATGTCGGCCTGATGTTCCGGGTCATGACGCTTGAAGCCAAATAATCAACTGCACAAGGAGTTTGAAACGTGAGTCTGGAAACTACTATCGCGTCACTGGTCACAGCGGCCAATAACTTGACCACGGTGGTCAATGGAAAGATTGGCAGTATCAATACAACCATGGCGACCGCATTGGCACAGTTCAATGAATGGCGAAGCCTGAAGGATGTGGAAGGAGATCCGACTGCGCTCGGTACCATTCGGCGCAATGTCTTGCAAGGACATGTCAACGGGACCGGAGGAACCTATGGTTCTAGCGCGCAAGGCGATTTTACATCCACCGAGCTCGGTTCCAGCACAAATGTATACATGCATTTCAAGGTGCCATTGAACGTCAATGCCAACTCGGAAATGTTTTGGTTCAACATCAAAGGGTATAGCTACGGCACGGCAAAAATTATCGAAGAGACCCTGGTCGGATATTGCTATCAGCCGTCTCGGGTTCTACAGAGTGTCTCCACTTTTGGGAACATGACGCCGGCGGTCTACGTTGATACGAGCGGTAACATTGTCATGCGCATCCTGATTCCCAACATTTATTACACCACCATCCGAATTGACACCATGCGTGTCGGCAACGGTCGGTTGTTCAACCTGGGCGATTTGAAGACCAAGTTGTCGCTGTCCGATACCGTCGTTTTCAATTAAGGAGCGAACATGTCTGATACCCCTTTTGTAGATACCTTCGAATTTCCACTCGCCATACCGTCACGCGAAATTGAATGGGCCACCATTCGTACCCGCCGCAACCAGTTTTTGCGAGATACGGATTTCACCCAACTGCTGGACTATCCTGCGACAGACGCCCAGCGAGCCGAGGTGAAAGCATACCGTCAGGCGTTGCGTGACATTCCCGAGCAGGCCGAGGATCCGTCCAAGCTCGTCTGGCCTGTGCTGCCGACCTTCATTAAGTAACCCCCGACCGCGAGAGCGGTTTTTTTTCGCCCGCAATAAGCCCCAATGATCGGGGCTTTTGCGTTTTTGCGTCTGAAGGAACCCAAAGATGCCCATTCGAAAGCAATACACCGTGCTGCTGCCTTTCCCCATTGGCGGTGGCCACTGGTCGAGTGTCGACCAGAAGCTGGAGTTGCTGGATGTTGAGGCCAGCGCCTTGCGCAGTGCCGGTCGCCTTGAATTGACCAGCGTTCTGCAAACCAACACGCAGGCCGCCGACACGCAAGCTATCCCCACCACCCCGGCCAAGAAGGCCGCCACCAAGAAGGCTGAATAACCATGGCTGAGGTTTTGAACTTCGAGCACAACGGCATTACCGTCAATGCCACTGAATCTCCCGAGGCCATGGGTGGCCTGGGGGACAACGTCATCGGGCTGGTCGGCACCGCGCCGAATGCCAATCCGCTGATTCCGAAAAACACCCCGTTCCGCATCAACAGCTTCACCACCCAGGCCCAGTTGGACCCGACGGGTGCCGAGGCGGGGACGCTGTTCCAGGCGGTCTACCAGATCCTCAAAGTGGTCAAGGTGCCGGTCTACGTGGTCATCGTCGAAGAAGGCGCGACCCTGGCCGACACGCAGAACAACGTCATCGGCGGCATCGAAGCACAGACTGGTCGCAAGCTGGGCCTGGCCGCACTGAGTGGCGTCGCCGAAGACCTGACGATCATCGGTGCGCCGGGCTTCACCGGGAGCAAGGCGGTGGCCGGTGAGTTTGCCTCGTTCGGCAAGCGCATCAAGGCGCGGGTGGTACTCGACGGCAAGGACGCCTCGGTCGCCGACCAGGTGACCTACAGCCAGGAACTGGGCGGTGCGGACCTGGGTTTCGATCGTTGCCTGGTGGTGCACAACATGCCGGCGGTGTACTCCAAGGCCGCCAAGAAAAACGTTTTCCTGGCGCCGTCGAGCCTGGCGATTGCCGCACTCGCGAAGGTCAAGCAATGGGAAAGCCCGGGCAACCAGGTGACCTTTGCCGAAGACGTTTCCCGCACCGTGGAATACAACATCCTCGACACCTCCACCGAAGGCGATCTGCTCAACCGCTACGGCGTCAGCTACTACGCCCGCACCGTCCTGGGCGGCTTTTCGTTGCTGGGCAACCGCTCAGTCACGGGCAAGTTCATCAGCTACGTGGGCCTGGAGGATGCGATCAGCCGTAAGCTGGTGAAAGCCGGGCAGAAAGCCATGGCCAAGAATCTGACCAAGTCGTTCATGGACCAGGAGGTCAAGCGCATCAACGACTGGCTGCAAACCCTGGTCGCCGACGAAACCATCCCTGGCGGCAGCGTCTACCTGCACCCGGAACTCAACAGCGTCGAGAAGTACAAGAACGGCACCTGGTACGTGGTGATTGACTACGGCCGCTACGCGCCAAACGAACACATGATTTATCAACTCAACGCCCGCGATGAAATCATCGAGCAGTTCCTGGAGGACGTTCTCTAATGTTTACCAACCGCGTAAGACAGGCCATCGCGGCCACCCTGCAAGGCTTGCCGTTGTCGGCGACCGTGGAAACCTTCACCCCACCAAAGATCGAGTTCGCCATGGAGTCGATGACAGGCGGGCGCTTCATCGCCGAGGAAATGGCCAAGAGCGGCACCGTGCTCGGCGCTTCGTTGACGCTGCAAGGCATGGGGCCGGAAGTCATGCTGGCCCTGGGTGTGAACCTGGGCGACGACATCCTGCTGAATGTGCGCGAGGCCGGCCAGGATCAGGATGGCAACACCTGGTTCACCTACCACACCGTGGGTGGCAAGCTGAAATCCCTGACCGAAACGGCGCTGAAAATGGGTGAAAAACCGACCACCGCCCTGGAGCTCTCCTGCCGCACCTACAGCCGCCTGGAAAACGGTGTCCCGGTGATTGACATCGACGTGCGCACTCAGAAGTTCGTGCTCAACGGCGTCGACATCCTTGGCGATGCCCGCCGTGCGGTGTTGTTGCCTTAATCACCGCAACACTTCCAATGCCCGTCAATTAAACGCAGTCCCTGTGGGAGCGAGCCTGCTCGCGATAGCGGTGTATCAGACCACTTGATATTGAATCTACCGCTGCCATCGCGAGCAGGCTCGCTCCCACAGGTTGTACACCGGGCTTTGTGTTTCCCTCTGCTCTCCAAGGAACCCCGATCCATGTCCTGGACCCCTCCCATCCATGTCCTGTTGTCGCCGATCACTGCCGACGATGGAACGCAGATCGACCAGCTACAACTCAAACCGCTGTTCTACGCCGCGCAGAAAGAAGCGCTGGCGCGTGCCGGTGACGACGAAGACGATCAGTTCTTCGAACTGGCCAGGCTGGCCACCGGCCTGTCGGTCAAGGAGCTGGAGCAGCTCAAGCGTCCCGACTACGTGAGCATCGCCCTGTACGTCCAAGAAATGTCGACCCGCCCGACGTCGCACTTCCTGGAGATCTCACAGGCTGACCCCGATCAGGTGCAGTTGCTGCAACCGATCAGCGTGGCAGGCCGCAGCGTGACGTCGCTGACCCTGGAAATGCCGGTGCTGCGCGCTACCAAGGCGATGAAAAAGCTGAAGACGGCCAAGGAACGCGCCGAGTTCATCACCGCCCATTGCACGGGCCTGATGATCCCCGATCTCGACTTGTTGAGCGTGCCTGACTGGACCCAGCTGCAGGTGCGCATCGACGATTTTTTAAACAAACCGGCGGCCTTCTTTCGGAGCGCGACATCGAAGTGATCCTCGATGTAGTGCCGCTCATTTACCCGGTAAGTGAGGCGGAAATTCTGGAGTGGGACGCCGGCAAGGCACTGCGCCGTTACGACATCGCGATCACTCGCCTCGGCGTGAAACAGGAGTAAAGCGCAATGGCGGACGATAGATATTCGCTCAAGTACGCAGCCTTCGATCAGAGTGGCCTGGCGTTCGGTAACATCGGCCTCAGTCCGGCCGCAATGAGCGGCGCAACCGCCCAAAAGGCGGGCCTATTCGCCGCGGATCCGCTGTCTGGCCTGGGGCTGGCGCTGAATAACGTCGGGCTCAAGCTCGGCCTGCTGACGACCGCGATCGAGGCGTTGACGTTGAAGCTCTCGACCCAACGATTGTTGTCCCAGACGACGTCCGCCGGGTCCAAAAGTGAAGCTGGCGCTCAGCAAAAAGACGCGGCTAAGACTTCTGGCTTTTTTGACCCGCCGGATCTACTTAAACCTGCGATAGAAATGGATTCGGCCGTCGCCGATTTGAAACTGGCTACCCGATTCACCGCTCGCCAGAGCCAGGAAATGGCTCGGGACACGCAGCACATCGCCAGTGCTGCCCTAGTGTCGGCCGGTGGGACCAAAGCGGTGGACTTGGTGCGGATTGAAAGCCTGGCAGCCAGGGCCGGAATCGCCAGTAATCTGCCCGATGCCTCGGACCGCAAGTTCGAATTACTGCGTTTTGCCAGCGATGTGGGAGTGGTCGCCTCGGCGTTCAAGATACCGGCTATGGAGGTCGCCGAGATGCTGGCCTCCTGGCGCACCTCGATGAAGCTCAGCGGCGCCGAGGCGTTCGACCTGGCAGATGCCACCAACCAATTGGGCAAAATCCAGGGTGGCGCAAAAGCGAGTGACATCGGCACGGTCCTGCAGCGTGACGGTGCCGCTGCGACGCAAGCGGGCCTGGCCCCGGCGCAAGCCGCTGCATTGACGGCGGCTTTGCTCAATACCGGTACGCAACAGGCTGAAGCCGGCGTAGCCCTCGATAAATTCACCACGGCGTTGGGCAAGGGAGAGCACGCCTCCGCCACCGAACAAGCGGCCTGGAAGCAATTGGGCCTGGCGCCCGATGCGGTAGCCAATGGCTTGCGCGACAAGGACACCGCGCCTGGCACTTCGATGACGGTGCTGGCGGCACTGAGCGCGCAACCGACCGAAAAACGCTCGACGCTTGCCGCCACGCTGTTCAGCAATGGCGATGAAGCCGTGCTGCGCATGGCGCGCAAAATCAGCGATGTGAACGAAGCCTTCGGGCAAGTAAAAGACCCCGCGCAGTATGCCACTTCGCAATTAGGTAACCAGGGCTCGGTCAGGCAGGACGCATTGGCGCTGTCGCAAACCCGGCAGGGTCAGTTGAACGCCATGAGTGCGCGCAGCGAGCGACTGTCGGTGGCTACGGGTGATGCCCTGGCGCCATTGATGGACAGCTCGCTCAAGATGTCGGGTTCGCTGGTGGACGGCATGAGCGAGCTGGCTGAAACCTCACCGAAGGCCGCCGCTGCACTTGTGCTGGTAGCAGCCGCGATCAAGCCTCTGGCGAGCGCGTTGCTCAAGGCCATCACGGACGAATTAGGCAGTCAAGTGGCCAAGCGTGTCCTGGGCGGTGTGGCGACGCGGCTGCCGGGGCGTTTGGGTGAGGTGATTTCCGAGGACGTCAGCAAGGGCAGGCCTACGGGCCGGCTGGATTTCAGGGAGACAAGCCGACTCGAGCCAACCAGCGTGGCGAAAGCCGAGGCGGGCATGAGTGCCAGTGGTTCCCTGCGCGGTGCCAGTGCTGCATTGCGACCATTGACTCGAATGGTTCCTGCGGCGGTTGTGTTAACTGCCGCCCCGCAGGTGGTCGAAGGCGCGCTGAGCGGCGATGCCCGGATGGTCGGCGCGGGCCTCGGAGCGGCGGGCGGCGGCTGGGCAGGGGCATCGGCCGGAGCGAGTGTGGGGGCCACCTTGGGCACCTTTATCTCACCGGTGATTGGCACGGCCATCGGTGGAGCGCTCGGCGCGATCATCGGTGGGCTGGGGGGAAGCTGGCTGGGCGGTGAGTCCGGTTCCTGGCTGGGCGAAAAGCTTGCCGCGCCCGTCGACAAACTCGCCACCCCGGAACAGGTCAGCAAGGACCTGACCAGCACCCAGACCAGCACCCAACAAAATACCATGACGGCCAACATCTACATCAACGGCCAGGACCAGGCCAGTGCCAGTCAGCTGGCCAACCTGGTCGTGCAGCAGATCACGGGCCAGTTCGGCCTGACCACCACGCCCGATTCACTCGCCATGCGCAGTGACGCGGCCCTGACCGACGGAGCCACCTGATGCGCCAACAAATGGCCCTTGGCAGTTTCATCTTCGGACTGTCCAGGGATTTCGCTTACCACAGCCTGTCACGTACGTCAGACGGCGGTTGGAAGAGCATCGATATTCTCACCAGCAAACCCAAGTCCAGCCAAGTCGGCCAAGGCCTGCAAGGGCTGACCATCACCGGCAAGTCGATGTACGCGACGGCCATGGATCGCCTCGATGAGCTGCGTGCATTGCAGGCGTTGCGTGCTCCGGTGCCGTTGATCGACGGCATCGGCCGCAACTGGGGCCTGTGGCAGATCAACAAGGTCTCGGAAACCCAGAGCGAGATCATCGATGACGGCACCGCGATGGTGGTCGGCTGGACGATTGAATTGACGGAGTTTGCCAATGCGTAGGGTTCGAAGCATCGCCGGTGATTCGGTGAACCTGTTGCTGTACCGCGAGCTTGAGCGCGGTGACGATGCGGCCGAGGAGGCGCTTTGGCGCCTCAATCCGCAACTGGCCGAGTGGGGGCCGGTGCTGCCGGCGGGCGTATGGGTGGTGCTGCCGGAATTGGAGCTCAAACCCGCCGCATCCACCCCCGTTTCAGCCTGGGATTAAGGAGGCGACATGGCTTTGGGTTTCACGCCAGCGGTGGAAATCTACGGCGCCAATGCGGCGCTGATCAATCAACGCCTGCTCAAATGGACGCATATCGACGCGGCGGGCATCGAGTCCGACCAACTGACCCTACTCATCAATCTGGAAGGGCTGGAAGGCTTGCCCAGCCTGGAAGGCAGAATCGGCCTGCGGGTCGGCTACCTGGAATCGGGGCTGGTGGATAAAGGCCAGTTTGTCATTACTCGGCGCACGCCTTCGTTGTTTCCCCTGACACTCACCCTGGTCGCCACGGCGGCGCCATTCAGTGCAGCGGATCAGACCGGATTCAAACAGCGCCGCTCCGTCAGCCACGGTCCGACGACGCTGGGGGCGCTGTTTCGCGAATTGACTTCCAGGCACGGGTTTTCCCCTCGTGTTGCGCCAGAGTTGTCGCTGATCAAAATCGAACACATCGATCAGTCCAACGAAACCGACATGGGGTTCCTGACGCGGCTCGCTCACCGTTACGACGCGGTCGCCAAGCCGATCAACGAGCTTTACGTGCTGGCCCGGCGCGGCCAGGCGAAATCGTTGTCGGGCAAGGTACTGCCAGAGATCAAACTCTCGGTGACCACCAATAACCGTCCGGGCGACGCTGCTTTTATCTCGGCCAAGTTCGATGAGACCGCCCGGGCCAAATACCAGGGCTGCAAGACCGCCTGGTGGGAGGCGGCGAGCGGCACGTTGCGCATCGAAGAGAGCGGCATCGCGCCGTTCAAGACCCTGCGCCAGCGCTTTCAGAGTGCCGACGATGCTCGCGCCGCTGGGGAAGGCGAAGTGCGCCGGATGCTGCGCGAATCCCTCAAGGTGACCATCGACTGTCCTGGCAACCCGAGCCTGTGCGCCGAAGGCATCGTACTGCTGGACCCCAGCTGGCCGGACTTCATGCGCGGCCGCTGGTCCATCGACAAAGTCACCGCCAGCGGCGACCGGGCCAGCAGCTATCGCTGCTCGATCCACGCCACATGCCTGGATGCCAAGGCATAACCCCCAGACGCCTGCGCCCTTGTGGAAGCGAGCCTGCTCGCGATAGCGGTGTGTCAGTCCGCATCACTCTCTTCAATAATCTGTCTTTCAACGGTCTGAACATGGACGTCACCCAACAGCAACTCATCAAGATCATGCCCAACGCCCGCTCCCAAGCGGGCGTTTTTGTTTCTGCGCTGAACACTGCAATGTCCCGTCACCATATCGTCACGCCCAAACGCATCGCTGCGTTCCTGGCGCAGGTCGGTCATGAGTCGGGGCAACTGCGTTACGTGCGGGAACTGGGCAATGAGCAGTATCTGAGCAAGTACGACACCGGCATGTTGGCCGTTCGCTTGGGTAACAGTCCCCAGGCCGACGGTGACGGTCAGAAATACTGCGGTCGAGGGCTGATACAGATTACCGGGCATGACAATTATCGACGTTGCAGCCTGGGCCTGTTTGGCGACGAGCGTTTGCTGGCGCTGCCCGAGTTGCTTGAGAAACCGCAGTGGGCAGCCGAATCCGCGGCATGGTTCTGGGAGCAGAACGGCTTGAACGAACTGGCTGACCGCGACCAGTTCAACCTCATCACCCGGCGCATCAACGGCGGATTGAACGGTCTGAAGGATCGTCTGGAATTGTGGGCACGGGCGAGGGCGGTGCTATGCCAGTCTTCGGCCTGATGCCGTTTTCTTCGCGCACGCTCGGCATCGTTGCGTTGCTGGCGCTGTTGATCGGTGGTCCGGCGACGCTGGCGTGGCGGCTTCAGGACTGGCGCTATGGTCGACAATTGGCGCAAATGGCCCGCTCCCAGGCCGAAACCATGAATCAAATCACCCTGGCGGCAGCGCAGCAACAAACAGCCGAACAGGATAAACGCCTCGCCCTGGAGCAGAAACTCTCTGCCAGCGAACAAAAACACTACCGAGCCTTGAGCGATGCCCAACGAGACCAGGATCGCTTGCGCGATCGCCTTGCTACTGCCGATGTCCGGCTGTCAGTCCTCCTCGACGCCGACGATGTTGCCGGTTGTGCGGTGCCTGCCACCGCCGGCCCCGGCGGCCTGGATCATGGCGCCTCACGCGCCCGACTTGACCCGGCGCATGCTCAACGAATTATCGCCATCACCGACGAAGGGGACCGTGGATTGATCGCCTTGCAGGCTTGCCAGGCCTATATCAGAGCGTTGGGTCAGTAGTCCGACGCCCCTTGCAAGCTTCGAGTGCTCGTGTACGGTAGGCCTCATTGCGTCGACATCAGGAGAAGGTCATGGGGGAGATTACCGAACTGGCGGCTGAACTGGGCAGGCGCCTGCAACTGCTCAACGCCCATGTCACCACGGCCGAATCCTGCACCGGCGGCGGGATTGCCGAGGCCATCACCCGTATTCCCGGCAGCTCAGCCTGGTTCGAGGCCGGTTATGTCACCTATTCCAATCGCCAGAAGACCCAGCAGTTGAACGTGCCGCAAGAATTGTTCGCGACGGTGGGAGCGGTCAGTCGCGAAGTGGTCGAGGCCATGGTACGGGGCGCCCAGCAGCAAAGCCTGGCGCGTTATGCCGTGGCGGTCAGCGGCGTGGCCGGGCCGGACGGGGGCACGCCGAATAAACCGGTGGGCACCGTGTGGCTGGCCTGGGGCGTTGGCGAGACGGTCATCAGCGAGCAGCGATTCTTTCCAGGCAACCGCGACGAGATCCGCCGACAAACGGTGAAGGCCGCGCTAGAGGGGCTGTTACAACATGCCAGCGGAGAAATCTCAAATCAGGGGTAGGCGATCCTCAATCGCTGTGGAATAATACTGGCTACTTATACAGGTGTTGGCCGTCAGGCCTTATTGATTACGTGAGGACTTTAATGGACGACAACAAGAAGAAAGCCTTGGCTGCGGCCTTGGGTCAGATCGAACGTCAATTCGGCAAGGGTGCCGTAATGCGTATGGGCGATCAGGACCGTCAGGCTATTCCTTCCATCTCCACCGGTTCCCTGGGCCTGGACATCGCGCTTGGCATCGGCGGCCTGCCAAAAGGCCGTATTGTTGAAATCTACGGTCCTGAATCTTCCGGTAAAACCACACTGACCTTGTCCGTGATCGCCCAGGCTCAAAAAGCTGGCGCGACCTGCGCTTTCGTCGACGCCGAACACGCCCTGGACCCGGAATACGCCGGCAAGCTGGGCGTCAACGTCGACGACCTGCTGGTTTCCCAGCCGGACACCGGTGAACAGGCCCTGGAAATCACCGACATGCTGGTGCGTTCCAACGCGGTGGACGTGATCATCGTCGACTCCGTGGCAGCGCTGGTACCAAAAGCTGAAATCGAAGGTGAAATGGGCGACATGCACGTCGGCCTCCAGGCTCGTCTGATGTCCCAGGCCCTGCGCAAGATCACCGGTAACATCAAGAACGCCAATTGCCTGGTGATCTTCATCAACCAGATCCGCATGAAGATCGGCGTGATGTTCGGCAGCCCCGAGACCACCACCGGTGGTAACGCGTTGAAGTTCTACGCCTCGGTTCGCCTGGACATTCGTCGTACCGGCGCGGTGAAGGAAGGTGACGAAGTGGTCGGCAGCGAAACCCGCGTCAAGGTCGTGAAGAACAAAGTGGCTTCGCCGTTCCGTCAGGCAGAGTTCCAGATTCTCTACGGCAAGGGCATCTACCTCAATGGCGAGATGATCGACCTGGGTGTGCTGCACGGCTTTGTCGAGAAGTCCGGCGCCTGGTATGCCTACAACGGTACCAAGATCGGTCAGGGCAAGGCCAACTCGGCCAAGTTCCTGGCGGACAACCCGGAAGTTGCAGCGGCGCTCGAAAAGCAACTGCGCGACAAGCTGCTGAGCCCGGTTGCAGACGTCAAGGCACTGGCAAGCCGTGAAACGGCTGATGATCTGGCTGACGCTGATATCTGATCGATTCAATGACCGCCGTACTCGATTCCCTCGTCGCGGTGCGACGAACCGCAATGGACCTGCTCGCCAGGCGCGAGCACGGTCGAGTCGAGCTGACGCGTAAACTGCGTCAGCGCGGTGCGCCGGATGAGTTGATCGACCCGGCCCTCGACCGTTTGACTGAAGAGGGTCTGCTGTCGGAATCCCGCTACCTGGAAAGCTTTGTCTCTTATCGCGCCCGATCAGGTTACGGACCATTGCGTATTCGTGAAGAACTGGGCCAGCGCGGGTTGCAACGTTCGGATATTGAGATTGCCTTGCGCGAAAGTGGGATCGATTGGCAGGAGCAGCTTACTGATACCTGGCACCGCAAGTTCTCGGGGCATTTGCCTATCGATGCACGGGAACGAGCCAAGCAGGGGCGCTTCCTGGCGTACCGAGGGTACTCCATGGAGATGATCAACCGCTTATTCAGCGGTCGCGGCATGGACGATTGAATGAAACGGCCCGCTATTTTTATAGCGGGCCGTTTTTTTTTGCGTCTCAAGTCACCTTGATCGGCTCCCAAGTGAGGGGTTGGACTTCCTGGGTGGGTTCGGCCCAGTTTTCCGGCAGATTTATGTAGTCCACCAGTTCCCTCAAGCGCCCGTGATCCCGGGCGTTGAAGGTAAAGGCCAGTCGGGTCAGATGACTGAACCGGGCTTCGTCGTGGTCATCGTCGCTGGAGTCGTGCTGACGGAAACAATCATTCAGGCACAGGTCGGCAAAGTTCGCCTGCATCAGTTGCATGGCCTGCTCGCTGAGCTTGTGATTCATGCGGATCACGAATTGATGCTTGAGCCAACGACTGGAGTGAAAGTTAAGGTAGAACCGGTTGATCTCCTCGACGGCATCTTCGGCATTGTGCACCAGGCGCATCAGCTTCAGGTCGGTGGGCAGGATGTAGCGGTTTTCCTCCAGTTGGTCACGGATGAAGTCCAGGGCGCCTTGCCAGAATCTGCCGCCCGGTACATCGAGCAGGACCACCGGCACCAGGGGGCTTTTGCCGGTTTGCACCAGCGTCAGGACTTCCAGTGCCTCGTCAAGGGTGCCGAAGCCTCCCGGGCAAAGGACCAGGGCGTCGGCCTCCTTGACGAAAAACAGTTTGCGGGTGAAGAAAAAGTGGAACGGCAACAGGTTCGGCGTGCCCTCGACGGTCGGGTTGGCATGTTGTTCGAAGGGCAGGGTGATATTGAAGCCCAGGCTGTGGTCCCGGCCGGCGCCTTCATGGGCAGCGGCCATGATACCGCCGCCGGCGCCGGTGATGACCATCATGTCCGAGCGGGCCAACGCTGCCCCGAGTTCACGGGCCATGCCATACAACGGATGCTCGATGGGGGTCCGGGCCGAGCCGAAGACGGTCACCTTGCGTCGTCCCTTGAACTGTTCGAGTGTGCGAAATGCATGCTCCAACTCCCGCAGGGCCTGGAGGGTGATCTTGGCATTCCAGCGGTTGTGATCCTCCTGGGCCATGCGCAACACGGTCAGGATCATGTCGCGGTAGATGGGCAGGTTCGGACTGTTGGGTGACACCAGGTTGAGTTGCTCTTCGACCTTGTGGATCAGGTCGTGGCCATGGCTCTCAAAATGACGGTTGAGCAGGTCATTCGGTTTGTAAGGCATTCAGCTTCTCCTTCTTGGCAGGACTCCCGCCCCGAACGAGACATTCGTCAGGGCCACGACAATCCATGTGTCGTTGTCCGCCCAGGCTCGGTGCCTGGACATTGACCTGGCTCGACGCGGTCTGCGCGGGGCAACCCGGTCATCCAGCAGGTCCTGCTTTTCCTTGGATTCAAAACAATTGCACGGCATGACGCGGCTGGGCAGCCTCGTTCTGCCCGACACCACAAGAGATACCTCTGAATCTAGACCGTCGCACCGATCTTCGCAGACCTGATCATGGCGCCCGGGAGCGACCGTTGGCAACCGAAGTTCCAAGACTGTGGAGCACCGTGCCGCTCGTCAGATTGCCGACCGGCTGGGTACCGTTCTGATTTACTGATCAGCAAGCGTGTCAATGTCCTCGGCGCCTTGGGCCAGGCGGCACGCGATGGATTGAAGCGGATCGGGCATGGAGGCGGGAGAAAATGAGGGTGACTCTGGAACTCGACAGGCAGCTGTACCTGACACTGCTGGAAGCGGCCCAGGCCAATCGGATGAGTCTTGAAGAAGAATGCTGCCGCCGACTGGAAGGGAGGACATGGCGCTCGCGCTATCTACAGGCACTGGTAGCAGAACTGCGCGCCGACGATGAGCAGCGGCGCGCACGCTCGGGTTGATTACTTCTTCGTCTTGGCCGGTTTCGGGCAATCCGATTCCTGGAAGCGTTCGGTCGCGACCGGACGGTTGGTCTTAACTTCAGTGAATTCGTAGCGCATCGTTGCGCCCTTGGCCATCAGCTTGCGGAAGCCCGGGTTGGTGCAGACCGTGGAGCCCAACTGGAAATACACGGCCTTTGGGTCGGCACGCATTTTCTGGGCATGGCTGCTTTGCACGCTGAGGTGGTTGATCAGCTCGGTGCCTTCAACGGTATAACCCTGGTCGAGGATATCTTCGTTGATCGCCCGTGGCGTACCGACGCTGCTTTCCCTGGCGACGTTCTGCAGCATCTTGTTCAGTTCGAGTTCTTTCAGCGAGGCAGCCTGAGCGCTGATGGACGTCGCCAGCAACACGGCAACGGTGGGGACGATAAGGCGCAGCATGAAACTCTCCTGGTTCAGTGACGGGTTGTTCGACCGATCACATGACTGTGCGTTCAGTGGCCGGGAATTATAGGGGAGGCGGGTTGGACGGTACAGGCTTGCGCGCTCTGGTAGACTGCCGGGCTTTGTTGTCCTGCCGAGTGTCGTTCGTGTCGAGTTTTTCTTTCTGGCGGCGTCGCCCATGAGCCTGCAAGCCCCGAATGCTGTTGCCCGTCTGCGTGACCAACGCATCGATGAAGGTATCAAGCCACTCCAGGCCCGTGGCTGGCGTGCGCCCCGTTGCAGCGCTTGCCGGGTGATCGAGAGCCATTGCCTGTGCGCTTGGCGCCCGAGTGTCGAGACCCGTTCCGGGGTCTGTCTGATCATGACCAACAAGGAGGTGTTCAAGCCAAGCAACACCGGTTGGCTGATTGCCGATGTGGTCCGTGATAATCATGCATTCATCTGGTCGCGTACCGATGTCGACCCGCAACTATTGACGCTGCTGAACGACCCGCAATGGCAGCCGTACCTGGTGTTTCCTGGCGAATACGTCGAGCCGTCGCGGGTGACGCACACGGTCGACCTCGATCAGTCCAAGCGCCCGCTGTTCATCCTGCTGGACGCAACCTGGACCGAGGCCCGGAAGATATTCCGTAAAAGCCCATACTTCGATCGGCTGCCGATCCTGAGCCTGCTTCCCGACAGACTGTCGCGTTATCGCTTGCGCCGGTCGACCCGTAGCGATCACCTGTGCACCGCCGAAGTGGCGGCGCTGTGCCTGGAGCTGGCGGGCGATAGCGACGCCGCGTCGGCCCTGGATGCCTATTTCGACGTGTTCAGCCAGCATTACCTGGGCGCCAAGCGTCAACAAGAGGTGAATCTGGCGACCCCGGCCCATGCCGAGTTGCAGCCCTTTATCCGCCCGCCGCAAAACATGTTGGCCCAATAGTGGCCCATACTGGAGGCAAGAGCGGCCGTGCTGCTTGACCACCCTGGCTTCGCTGGGCATGCTGGGCGCCGACTTGGGGCAGCCCACGTTTCAGACGCCG
This sequence comes from Pseudomonas sp. SMN5, assembly GCF_052041925.1. NCBI lineage: Bacteria > Pseudomonadati > Pseudomonadota > Gammaproteobacteria > Pseudomonadales > Pseudomonadaceae > Pseudomonas > Pseudomonas sp. SMN5. The sequence continues at coordinate 51,526 of NZ_JBKGGX010000016.1, read as the reverse complement.
TTTCTGGCGTTGGACGCGCCCCTGTGGAGGCTGCGGCGAGCAGTGTCTTGAGTTGTCTTGGCGAGGCGCGAATGCATCGGGCCTGCCATTAAAAACAGGATCATTTGAACAATGGCCACATACGAAATCCTGATTGCCGATGACCACCCGCTCTTTCGCAGCGCGTTGCGTCAGGCAGTGACCCTGGGCCTTGGCCCGGATGTCCGGTTGACGGAGGTGGCCAGTATCGCGGAACTGGAGGGTCGGCTCACCGAGAAGGCCGACTGGGACCTGGTGCTGCTGGACCTGAACATGCCCGGCGCCTATGGTTTCTCAGGCTTGGTGCTGTTACGCGGGCAGTACCCGCAGATCCCGGTGGTCATGGTCTCGGCCCAGGAAGAGGCCTCGGTGATGGTCAAGGCCCGTGAATTCGGCGCCAGTGGCTTCATCCCCAAATCCAGCTCCCTGGAGATGATCCAGCAGGCCGTCAGGGCCGTTCTGGATGGCGATGCAAGCTGGCCGCCCCAGGCGTTCGAAGCCGTGAGCGTCTCCGAAGAAGCCAAGGCTGCCAGCGAGGGCCTGGCCAGTCTCACGCCGCAGCAGTTCCGCGTGTTGACCATGGTCTGCGAGGGCCTGCTGAACAAGCAGATCGCCTATGAATTGAACGTGTCGGAAGCCACCATCAAGGCTCACGTCACGGCAATCTTTCGCAAATTGAATGTGCGTACGCGGACTCAGGCTGCCTTGCTGCTGCAACAACTTGAGTCAATTTCATCGCAGACTTAATGTGCGTGTTCACGCTTTTTTGACCGGGTTTGCATTAGCTTCTCCATTCCTTTTCGATCAGTGCCCAACCTATGTCACCTTTCAAAGGCCAAACCGGCCTTAAACGCATCCTCAACGCCTCTGGCTATTCCCTGGACGGCCTGCGCGCGGCCTTCGTCGGCGAGGCGGCTTTCCGTCAGTTGGTGCTGCTCAACGTCGTGTTGATCCCCTTGTCGTTCTTCCTCAACGTTAGCCGTGTCGAGCAGGCGCTGTTGATTGCAGTCTGCCTGTTGGCATTGATCGTGGAGTTGCTCAACTCGGCGGTGGAAGCGGCCATCGACCGTATCTCCCTGGAACTGCACCCGCTGTCGAAGAACGCCAAGGACATGGGCAGTGCGGCCCAACTCGTTGCTCTGACGATGATTGCCCTGGTCTGGGGCGTGGTCCTGCTCTGACCGCTCAGGCGATGGCCGGCAGGACGATTTCATCGCTGCGCTGGGCCCCGGCCGTGAAGGCCCGGCACAATTCGAGGAACTCGCGCATGGCCGAGGTCTGGTATTTCTGTTTGTGCCAGATGAAATAGAACTGCCGCGCCAGGTCCATGTCCGGGGTTTCCACCGGCACCAGGCTGCCACGGCGGAAGGCATCGCGCAGGGCCAGGCGTGAAATGCAGCCAATCCCGAGGCCCGACTCGACGGCCCGCTTGATGGCTTCGGTGTGCTCCAGTTCCAGGCGAATATTCAACGCGCTGCGATGATGACGCATCGCCTGGTCGAAGGTCAGTCGCGTGCCTGAACCCTGCTCCCGCAGAATCCACGCCTCATGGGTCAACTCCGCCATCGTCGCCTGGCCGCGCTTGGCCAGTGGATGCTGGGGCGCGCAGAATACCACCAGTTCGTCCTCTACCCAGCTTTGCACCTCGATGTCCGGATGGCTGCAATCGCCTTCGATTAGACCCAGGTCAATTTCATAATGAGCGACCTGGTGCACGATATTGGCAGTGTTCTGTACGTGCAGCTTCACCTGGCTTTCCGGATGACGCTGCATGAAGCCGCCGATCAACAGGGTTGCCAGGTAGTTGCCAATGGTCAGGGTGGCGCCGACCGCCAGTGAACCGAAACCGGACTTGCCGTTGAGCAGGTCTTCGATTTCTTTGGCCTGGTCCAGCAGCGCCACCGCCTGGGGTAACAGCTGTTTGCCCAGGGCATTTAGACTCAGGCGCTTGCCGGCGCGGTCGAACAGCTGGCAGCTCGATTGGCGCTCCAGTTCGGTAATGGAGGTGCTGGCCGCCGATTGCGATAGGTTGAGCAGACCCGCAGCACGGGAAACGCTCTCCTGCTGGGCGACGGCGACGAAGACTTGCAGTTGACGGAGAGTAAATCGCATATCGATATAACCGATAACCCTTATCTTAATAATTCAGTTAACAGATATTGTCGTCGCCATTAGAATGCGATGCAATTGCGCAGATCAACGGCGCAGGCATCATTCCCAGGAGTCCCCGTACATGAGCAACATGAACCACGAGCGTGTCCTCAGTGTTCATCACTGGAACGACACTCTGTTCAGCTTCAAGTGCACCCGCGATCCGGGCCTGCGCTTCGAGAACGGTCAGTTCGTGATGATCGGCCTGCAACAACCCAATGGCCGCCCGCTTATGCGCGCTTACTCGATTGCCAGTCCGAACTGGGAAGAACACCTCGAATTCTTCAGCATCAAGGTGCCTGATGGTCCGTTGACTTCCCAGTTGCAGCATCTGAAGGAAGGCGACGAGATCATCATCAGCAAGAAACCCACCGGCACCCTGGTGCTGGACGATCTCAAGCCCGGCAAACATTTGTACCTGCTCAGCACCGGCACCGGCCTGGCGCCTTTCATGAGCGTCATCCAGGACCCGGAAACCTACGAGCGTTTCGAGAAGGTGATCCTGTGCCACGGCGTGCGTTACGTCAATGAAGTCGCCTACCGCGAGTTCATCACCGAGCACCTGCCGCAGAACGAGTTCTTTGGCGAAGCCCTGCGGGAAAAACTGATCTACTACCCGACCGTGACCCGCGAGCCGTTCGAGAACGAAGGCCGCCTGACCGACCTGATGCGCAGCGGCAAGCTGTTCCGCGACATCGGCCTGCCGCCGATCAACCCGCAGGACGACCGCGCCATGTTGTGCGGCAGCCCGAGCATGCTCGACGAGACCAGCGAAGTGCTCAACAGCTTCGGCCTGACCGTTTCGCCGCGTATGCGCGAGCCGGGTGATTACCTGATCGAGCGGGCGTTTGTGGAGAAGTAAGCCGTATTTGTGGAGTCTGATAGATCGCTATCGCGAGCAAGCTCGCTCCCACAGGGTTTGTGTTGAGTCATATTTGGTGAACAACCCAGATCGGGTGTGGGAGCGAGCTTGCTCGCGATGGCAGCGACTCGATCCAACAGTTACCCGCAGAAAAGCCCGCGCTGCCTGATAAAGGCAGCGCGGGCTTTTTCGTTTCCGACACTCAGGATCTGGCCGGTACCACTTCCAACACCCGGATCAACCCCGGCTGCGGGTAATGCCAGCGCACATCCAGATCCCAGAACTGCGCGCCATATTCTCGCTCTGCCGCAGGAAGCTGATACGCCGGGCGTGGATCCTGGGCCAGGCACTGCTCGATCAGCTCCATCAGTGGCTCTTGCAGTCGTATGGCGTGCTCGTGGGCCTGTTGCAGGGCTGTGTCTGCCCACTGCACCGCAATCAACTCAGGCGCGGCGCTGGCGATGGTGTTGGACGCCGAGCCGATGATGTCGGCGTAGGGCACGTAGGGTTTGATGTCCAGCACCGGTGTGCCGTCCAGCAAATCGATGCCTGAGATCCACAGGCGCCCGGCTTCGACCCGGTCCAGCTTCACCACCGACTGACCGATGCCGTTGGGGCGGTGGGTGGCGCGGGTGGCGAACACGCCCATCGATTTGTTGCCACCCAGGCGCGGCGGCCGCACTTTCAAGCGTGGCTTGTCTTCCAGCGCCTGGTGAAACAGGAACAATAGCCAGACATGGCTGACCTGCTCCAGGCCCTGCACCGCCTCACCCTGGTCGAACGGCGCCACCAATTCCAGCACGCCGCGTGCGGCCGGAGCCAGTTGCGGTTGGCGCGGAATGGCGAATTTCTCCTTGAAGCAGGAGCGGACGAAGCCGATGGGGGAGACGTTATAGGTCATGGATTAGGATCGGGGACGAGGAGGAGAGGACATGATAACGCGAGAGCTGAGTTCGACATTGTCCCGTGGCGAGGGAGCTTGCTCCCGCTGGGCTGCGCAGCGGCCCCCTGGTTTTGTCTGACACGCCACGAGGGGACGCTGCGCGTCCAGCGGGAGCAAGCTCCCCCGCCACAGGAATTTTGGAACCAGGAAAATCAGCCGCGAACGCGCAGCGTCAGGCCCTTGAGGAAGTTGCGCAGCAACTGGTCGCCACAGGGGCGGTAGTTGGTGTGGCCGAATTTGCGGAACAGCGCGCTCAGTTCCGGCTTGGACACCGGGAAGTCGGCGGCCTTGAGGATCGCGTGCATGTCGTCCTCCTTCAACTCGAAGGCCACCCGCAGTTTCTTGAGGACGATGTTATTGGTCACCGGCACTTCGATAGGCTGCGGCGGACGGCTTTCGTCCTTGCCACGCTTGAAGATCACCAGGCCATCGAGAAAGTGCGCCATGACTTCGTCCGGGCAGAACACAAAACCTTCTTCCTCGTCTTTCTTCAGGTAGCCCGCCAGGTCGGTCAAGGAGACGTCCAGGCCGCCAAGCTTGATGATCTCGATGACTTTCTTGTCGCTGATGTCGAGCATGTAGCGCACGCTGCGCAGTACGTCGTTGTGAATCATGTGTGCAATCCCGATCAAGCTGCAATGGGCGTCCCGGCTCGGCGGGACGCCGGAAATTAGAATTTCTCTTTAGGGGACAGGTAGCGCCACTGCCCCAGAGGCACCTTGCCGATGGACACCCCGCCAATGCGGATACGGCGGATGGAAACCACCCTGAGGCCGACCGCCTGGCAGAGCAGCGCGAGGATGCCCGGCTGCGGGTTCTTCATGGCGAAGCGCAAGCGGTTCTCATTCTGCCAACTGGCCTTGACTGCCGGCAGTTCCTTGCCTTTGTAGGTCAGGCCATGGTTAAGGCGATTGAGGCCATGGGCGACCATCTCACCCTCGACTTCCACCACGTATTCCTGCTCGATTTTGGCCGCGTCGGCGGTGAGCTTGCGCAGGATCTTCCAATCCTGGGTGAACACCAGCAGGCCGCTGGCGTTGGCCTGCAAGTCGGCGCTGGCGGTCAGGCGCAGGAAGTGGCCCTTGAGTGGCCGTTTGCCAAAGCGGTGTTCTTCGCTCAGGGTCTGCGGGCCGAGGGAGGCCATGGCAGTGTCCACATTCATGCCCGCCGGGACGTTCAACAGGAGCGTCACTGGCTCCGGCGCGGTGGCCTTGGCGTCGGGGTCGAGCTGGACCTTCTGGGTGGTGACCTTGAATTGTGGCTCATCGATCACTTCGCCATCGACCGTGACCCAGCCGCCCTCAATGAACAGCTCAGCCTCCCGGCGGGAGCAGCCGACCAGTTCGATGAGGCGTTTGGAGAGGCGAATCGGGTCAGTCATGACAGGGCCGTAACAAAAAGGGGGTGGGCATTGTACCTGCCTGGCGCCGGTTAATCGCGGGTCCATTTGCGTCGTGTGGCTTTTAGCCGCGCCGGGCCTTCAGGTCAGGTTGTTTATAACGCATGTGCAGCAGTGGGTAGGGCTGGTCCATGCCGTCCCGCGCCGAACGGCCGACCACCTCGAAGCCTTGCTTGAGGTAAAAGCCCAGCGCCTGCGGGTTCTGTTCGTTGACGTCCAGTTCATCGGCGTTCAGGTGTTCGATGGCATAGTTCAGCAACAGTTTGCCCAGGCCCTGGCCCCGATGTTGCGGGTCGATGAAGAGCATCTCGATCTTGCCGGCGGCCACCCCGGCGAAACCGGTGATGCGCTGGCGAGCGTCCCGGGTGCAGATGAGCATCACCGCGTCCAGGTAGCGGGTGAGCACCAGGTTTTTCAGCAGCTCGATGTAGCTGTCCGGCAGGAAATCGTGGGTGGCCCGTACCGAGGCCTCCCAGACCTCGGTCAGTTCCTGGTAATCGCTGGATTTGGGTGTATGAATGACCGAATGCTGGCGCATGCCCGCCTGTTCCTTGTGCTGGAGGTTTCCACACGATAGTCGTAAAAAAGCCCCGCATCTTGTCGCAAGAGCGGGGCTTTATGATTTTTTTTGAGACAGGCGAAACAGTGACGGGGGATGCGGACCTGTGGCGAGGGAGCTTGCTCCCGCTCGATTGCGTAGCCATCGCAAAAAGCCGGGGCCGCTGCGCGACCCAGCGGGAGCAAGCTCCCTCCCCACGGGTGGTCGTTACAACGCTGGAAATTGGTCAGCCGATCTGCTCAGCCCACAAGTCATATTCATCGGCATCCGTCACCTTGCACCAGACCTTGTCCCCCGGCTTGAGGTTACTGCCATTGTCGATGAACACGTTGCCGTCGATTTCCGGGGCGTCGAAGAAGCAGCGGCCCACGGCGCCTTGTTCGTCCACTTCATCCACCAGCACTTCGATTTCACGGCCGATGCGCATTTGCAGGCGGGCCGAGCTGATGGCTTGCTGGTGCGCCATGAAGCGTTCCCAACGGTCCTGCTTGACGTCGTCCGGCACCACGTCCAGGTTCAGGTCGTTGGCCGGTGCGCCTTCGACCGGGGAGTACTGGAAGCAGCCGACGCGGTCGAGCTGGGCTTCGGTCAGCCAGTCCAGCAGGTATTGGAAGTCTTCTTCGGTTTCGCCGGGGAAGCCGACGATGAAAGTCGAGCGGATGATCAAGTCCGGGCAGATTTCACGCCAGTTCTTGATGCGGGCCAGGGTCTTGTCTTCGAAAGCCGGGCGTTTCATGGCCTTGAGGACTTTCGGGCTGGCGTGCTGGAACGGGATATCCAGGTACGGCAGGATCTTGCCGGCGGCCATCAGCGGGATCAGCTCGTCGACATGCGGGTACGGGTAGACGTAATGCAGGCGGACCCAGACGCCGAGGGTGCTGAGGGCTTCGCACAGTTCGGTCATGCGGGTCTTCACCGGCGCGCCGTTCCAGAAGCCGGTGCGGTATTTCACATCGACGCCGTAGGCGCTGGTGTCCTGGGAGATCACCAGCAGTTCCTTGACGCCGGACTTGACCAGGCGCTGGGCCTCGTCGAGTACATCGCCCACCGGACGGCTGACCAGTTTGCCGCGCATCGACGGAATGATGCAGAAGCTGCAGCTGTGGTTGCAGCCTTCGGAAATCTTCAGGTAAGCGTAATGGCGCGGGGTCAGCTTGATACCTTGTGGCGGCACCAGGTCGATCAGCGGGTTGTGGTCCTGTTTCGGCGGAACCACTTCGTGCACCGCGCTGACCACCTGCTCGTACTGCTGCGGACCGGTCACGGCCAGCACGCTGGGGTGCACGTCGCGGATGTTGCCTTCTTCCACGCCCATGCAGCCGGTAACAATGACCTTGCCGTTTTCCTTGATGGCTTCGCCGATGACTTCCAGGGATTCGGCCTTGGCCGAGTCGATGAAGCCGCAGGTATTGACCACCACCACGTCGGCGTCCTGATACGTGGACACGACGTCATAGCCTTCCATGCGCAACTGGGTCAGGATGCGCTCGGAGTCGACCAGAGCCTTCGGGCAACCCAGGGATACGAAGCCGACCTTCGGGTTGGCTGGCGCGGTAGTGGTGGACATGTCTAACCTCGGTGTAGGGGGATCGTCTCTGGCCGAGACAGGACGCCTGACGCGCCTCTGATCAAAAAGTGCGCAATTCTAGCGGTGGCCGAGGCACTTGACCAGCTTTATACAGGGAAAAACGACGAGTGCTGCGCTATGCTTCGCGCCTTTGTGTCCTGACGGTTTACTGAGTCAAGGAAACGTCTGTAACAATGCGTAAAACAGCGCATGCTGCATCTACAAAAGCATAGTGCCTCGTTGAAGAAGACAGGTCTGGGAATCGGGAGTGTTGGATGGCTCATGCAAGTAGTCAGGCGGCAGGTGCCGAGCATTCGGCAGCAAAACCGCTGAGCATGCTGGTCGCGGCGGTCGGGGTGGTTTATGGCGACATCGGCACGAGCCCGTTGTACACCCTTAAAGAAGTGTTTTCCGGCGGCTACGGCGTGCCTGTCAACCACGACGGGGTGCTGGGAATCCTGTCACTGATTTTCTGGTCGCTGATCTGGGTCGTTTCAATCAAGTACATGATGTTCGTCCTGCGGGCTGACAACCAGGGCGAGGGTGGAATCATGGCGCTTACGGCCCTGGCTCGACGGGCGGCCGCGGGCAGGGCGCGCCTGCGTACCTTCCTGGTGGTCTGCGGCCTGATCGGCGCGGCGCTGTTCTACGGCGACAGCATGATCACCCCGGCGATCTCGGTGCTCTCGGCCATCGAGGGCCTGGGTCTGGCCTTTGACGGCATCGATCACTGGGTGGTGCCGCTGTCACTGGTGGTGCTGGTGGCGCTGTTCCTGATCCAGCGCCACGGCACCGCGCGGATCGGCATTCTGTTCGGGCCGATCATGGTCACCTGGTTCCTGGTGCTCGGCGCCCTCGGCGTGTACGGCATCATCCAGCACCCGGAAGTGCTGCAGGCGATGAACCCGGTCTGGGCCGTGCGGTTCTTTGTCGTTCATCCGGGCATGGGCGTGGCAATCCTCGGCGCCGTGGTGCTGGCGCTGACCGGCGCCGAAGCGCTGTACGCCGACATGGGCCACTTCGGCCGCAAGCCCATTGCCCGCGCCTGGTTCATCCTGGTGCTGCCGGCGCTGGTGCTCAATTACTTCGGCCAGGGCGCATTGCTGCTGGGCGATCCGGAGGCGGCGCGCAACCCGTTCTATCTGCTGGCACCGAGCTGGGCGCTGATCCCGCTGGTGGGTCTGTCGACCCTGGCGACCGTGATCGCCTCGCAAGCGGTGATCTCCGGGGCGTTCTCCTTGACGCGCCAGGCGATCCAACTCGGGTACATTCCGCGCATGTACATCCAGCACACGTCCAGCGCCGAACAGGGGCAGATCTACATTGGTGCGGTGAACTGGTCGCTGATGGTTGGCGTGGTGCTGCTGGTACTGGGATTCGAATCCTCCGGCGCGCTGGCTTCGGCCTATGGTGTTGCGGTGACGGGCACCATGCTGATGACCACGATTCTGGTGTCGGCGGTCATGCTGCTGTTGTGGAAATGGCCGCCGCTGCTGGCGGTCCCGGTGCTGATCGGCTTCCTCTTGGTAGACGGCCTGTACTTCGCCGCCAACGTGCCGAAGATCATCCAGGGTGGTGCCTTCCCGGTCGTTGCGGGGATTGCCTTGTTCGTGCTGATGACCACCTGGAAGCGTGGCAAGCAGATCCTGGTCGAGCGCCTGGACGAAGGCGCGTTGCCGCTGCCGATTTTCATCAGCAGTATCCGCGTGCAGCCACCCCATCGCGTGCAAGGCACTGCCGTTTTCCTCACGGCGCGCTCGGACGCTGTGCCCCATGCGTTGTTGCACAACCTGTTGCATAACCAGGTGCTGCACGAACAAGTGGTGTTGCTGACGGTGGTATACGAGGACATCCCCCGCGTCCCGCCGCAGCGCCGCTTCGAGGTCGACGCCTATGGCGAAGGGTTCTTCCGGGTGATCCTGCACTTCGGCTTCACCGACGAACCGGACGTCCCGCAGGCACTCAAGTTGTGTCACCTGGATGAGCTGGACTTCAGCCCGATGCGGACCACCTACTTCCTCAGCCGCGAAACGATCATCGCCTCCAAGCTCGAAGGCATGGCCCGCTGGCGCGAGCTGCTGTTCGCCTTCCTGCTGAAGAATGCCAACGGCAACCTGCGCTTTTTCAATCTGCCGCTGAACCGGGTGATTGAGTTGGGGACGCAGGTGGAGATGTAGCTCCGATCCACAATAAGCCCCCGTTGTCTTGCGGCAGCGGGGGCTTTTTTGTGAGTGGCATGAGGCACCTGTGGCGAGGGAGCTTGCTCCCGCTGGGTCGCGCAGCGGCCCCCGCTTTTTGCGATTGCTGCGCAATCGAGCGGGAGCAAGCTCCCTCGCCACGGTGGGTTTGCAGCGCCTATTAGATAAAAAGCCCCTGCGGTCCTGAGACGGCAAGGGCTTTTCTGTCGGGCTCGATCGGTTTACTGATCGGCAGGCTTGGCCTGGCGCTTGTTGATCTCATCGATCAGGCGCCTGGCCAGTGCCGGGTAGTTTTCGTCGAAGTGATGACCGCCCGGTAGCTTGATCGCTTCGCCTACCGCAGTCTTGTCGGTGCAGCCGCTTTCGTCGGCTTCCTCGCCACCGTAGATGCACACCACCTTCTCGGCTGGCAGCTTGGCCATTTCCGGGCCGGTGGCCGCTTCGGTGCCGGCGTTGCCGAGCCAGCCTTCGACTTCGATTTCGAAGCTGCCGGTGCGGGCGAAGGCCAGCAGGATGATCGCATCGACCCGCTGTTGTTCGGTGGCCGGCAGGCGGTTGTAGATGGCCGGCAACACATCGGCGCCGAACGAATAGCCGGTCAGAATGAAACGCTTGGCGCCCCAGATCTGCCGGTAGTGCTGCATCAATTCCGCGAGGTCCAGCGCGCTTTGCTCAGGGCTCTTGTGCTGCCAGTAGTAGCGCAGGGTGTCGATGCCGACCACCGGATAACCGATCTTGGCCATTTCATCGGCCACGTCGCGGTCCAGGTCGCGCCAGCCGCCGTCTCCGGAAAGGAACAAGGTCACGGTGTCCCGGGCCTGGCTGGCTGGAACCTCGACTACCGGGATGGCCAGGCCGCCCTTGCCTTTCTCGGCACCGACCAGGATCTTGCGCAGTTCATTGTTCAGCACTTGCGGCAGGTTGATGTCGTAGTCACTGATGCTGGTTTCGGCGTTTTTCTGGTCCCGTACGAAACCGGCACTGGTGTCGTCGGGGTTGTCGTTCCAGGCCACCAGCCAGTGGCCGTGGGCTGCGCTTTTAGGCAGCAGATGGGTGCAGCCGGGTTTTTCCAGGGCCAGGTCCACCGAAACGGCCTTGGCCTTGTCATCCTTCTGCTCGGCCAGCCAGCGCCAGGCCAACACGGCACCCGGGCCGATGCCGCTGACCAGCGTGGCCGGTCCCTGGAGCTGGCGCAGGCCGGCTTGCAGGGCGCGTCCTTGCAGCATGCAATCCTGGGGCAGGATCACCTGGACGATCTGCGCCGAGCCGCTGCGGCTGAGGGTGGTCAGTTGGGTGTCGCTGAGTTTCTGGTCTACATTGACGGCCACCAGTACCTGGGCGCGCGGCTTGGTGCCGGGGATGACACGGGTCATGGCTACGCCGTCGGCAGGCGCCAGCTGTTCCAGGGTCGGTTGCGGGGCGGGGCGGTTCCAGTACCAGTAGCCGCCACCGAGAATCACCGCCAGTACCAGCAGGGCGGCCACTACATATCGCCAGGAGCGTTGCATCATCAGCGTTTCACCAGTCCAGTCAGGCCGCCTGCAATCAGGGCGGCGGTATCGGCCAGCGCCACCAGTGGATCGAGTCCGGCGGGCACGGCCATGTAACGAGGTTCCCAGTCAGGCTGGAATTTATCTTTGAAGCGGCGCAGCCCCTGGAAATTGTAGAGCTGCTCGCCACGGCGGAACACCATCGAACCCAGGCGTTGGGTCAGCGGCGCACCGCGGCGCGGTTGCAGGCCCGACAACGGGACCATGCCGAGGCTGAAGCGGGCGTAGTCATGGTTTTTATAATGTTGGATCAGGCCGACCATCATGAATTCCATGGTCAGCTTCGGGGCGTCGGGGTGGGCGCGCATCAGGTCCAGGCTCGCCAGCTCATGGCTGTGGGTTTCCAGCAGGTTGGCGAACGCCACCGGGCGACCTTCGAAACGAATCACCGCGATGCGGAAATGCTTGAGGTAGTCATCGCTGAAGCGCCCCAGGGAGAAGCCTTTCTCGCGCACGTTCTTGCCCGTCAGCCAGGCATCGGAAATGACCTTGAGCTCCTCCATCGGCGCCTGGCCCGGTTCGTGGATCTCCAGCGAAAGGCCGTCACGGGTGCCACGGTTCCAGGTGTAGCGCAGGTCTTTCATCTCCTTGCCCTTGGCCTCCAGATCGAACCGCTTAAGGTCGACCCGTGCTTCCTCGCCCAGCTTGATCGCCGTCAGACCGATGTCCATGTAGTACGGCAAGTTCTCGGCGCGCACCTGATAGAACACCGGGCGAGCATGGTAGACGTCACACAGGTCGCGGAACTGCCAGATCATCTCGGCACGTTGCTGGGTCGGGCCGATCGGGTCATACAGCGCCACCAGGCTGCGGCCACGGCGGGCATACATCAGGAATGCCTGGTCGTCGGGGTGGAACAGCAGCGCCTTGTCACCGGTCAGGGCCAGACCGCCGTCGGGCTGCGAGGAGGCCATGAGGATGGTCCTGGCCCGTTCCAGCTCTTCGGCCGTGGGCAAGTGGATCACCGGGCGAGCCGTGCGCAGCAGCCAGGTCAGCGACACCACCACCAACAACACCGCAGCGCCCAGCAGCGAGCGCAGGCCACGCGGGGCGTCGGCATCCAGGGTGAACTGCCACCACAGTTGATGGCTGTAGGGCACGTCCTGATAGGCGAACAACAGCAGCCAGATCGATGCGCCGAGCACGCAGAGGCTGGCGATCAGGAACAGCGGCGAAAAGGGCAGTTCTGTCAGGCGGCTTGGGCGATAGAAGGAGCGCCGGAAGATCGCGAGCAGGGCGGCGGTCAGCGTCAGCAGGGTGGCTTCTTCCCAATCGAAGCCTTTAAGCAGCGAGAGCAGGGCGCCCACCAGCAGCAGAACGGTGGTCAGCATCCAGGCGGCCGACAAGCGTCGGCGCAGGCCCTGGGCGAGCAACAGACAGAGCACGCCCACCAGGCTGGCGCCGAAGTGCGAGGCATCCACCAGTCGATGAGGGATCAGGAAACCGATGTGCTCCAGGCGAGTATCGATTTCCGGCGTCACTCCGGAAAACAGCAGCACCACACCAGACAAGAACACCAGCACCGCCAGGATCGGCGCGGCGAAACCCGAAGCCGCCCGCAAGGTCTGGCGCGTCTGGAACAGTCGTTGTGCCTCGTTGATCAGCAGCAGCACACAGGCCACCAGCATCGGCAACAACACGTAGATCAGGCGGTACAACAGCAGGGCGGCGGCCAGCGGCGCGGCCCCCAGTTTGTCGGCAAACGCGGCCAGCAGGATCGCTTCGAAAACCCCGACCCCGCCCGGAACATGACTGAGCACACCGGCGGCCAGCGCCAACAGGTATACCAGCAGGAACGCGCCAAACGGCGGTGCTTCAGGCAGCAACAGATACAGCACGGTGGCAGCTGCGGCCACATCCAGGGCGGTGATGACCAGTTGCAGGAAAGTCAGGCGGCGGCCCGGCAGGCGCAGCGTGCGGCGCCCGGCCTTGACCAGCAGGCTGTCGCGATGGGGCTGTTCCGGCAGGCGCCGACGGTAAATGCCGATGGCCAGGACGCTGGTGAGCAACAACACCGCCAGGGCGATCGAGCCCAGCAAGGCTGCAGGCAGGTGCAGTGCAGCGGAGGCGGCTGGCAGGTTACTGAGCGTTGCCAGCGCCGCCAGTGGCGGCAGTGCGCAACCCAGGGACAAGCTGGCGAACAGCGTCATGTGGGCGACGTCCGACGCCCCCAGGCCATGGCGCGCATACAGACGATAGCGGACCGACCCACCCGATAGCAGCGACAGGCCGATGGCGTTGCCGATGGCAAAGGCGCTGAATCCACCCAGGATCATCGTTTGCGGTGGCAGTGTCACTCCAGCATAACGAGCGGCGGACCACTCATAGCCCAGCAGAATGATGAAACCGGCGACGGTGGCGGCAATCGCGCCGAGCAGGGCAGGCCTCGGCACGTCCAGGATGGAGTCGTGCAGGGCATATAGGTCGAGTTCGCTCAACAGGTGGCGGCAGGCAATCAATGCAATCGCAAACAACAACAGCGTGACGGCAAGGCCGATGGGCTGGCGGTACTGGCTGATACGATCCATCCAACGCAGTCGCTCGGCCTTGATCGGCTGTGTCGCAGTAGCGGGGTCTTGCGGGTCAGACGAGTGGGCGCGCATCAATCACCTCTTGAGCTATGCGCGACAGGATGGGGCTATCCAGCCAAGTTACCAATCCCTGCGGCAGAAAATAATTACAAAAAATTTGTAATGTAGCCTTTTTTCGGCAGACACAAAAAAGGCCACTCTTTCGAGCAGCCTTTCTTGATATTTGGTTGCGGGAGCCGGATTTGAACCGACGACCTTCGGGTTATGAGCCCGACGAGCTACCAGACTGCTCCATCCCGCGTCTGTGTGGCGGCATTCTACAGGCGAACGCTTGAGTGTCAACCGTTAAACGAGGGTAGGTTCAAATAAGCGGCCAATTCACGTGCGGCGCGGTTAAATGCGCGAAATCAAAAAGGAAATTGTCCTACAACTGGCGCTCACAAGTCGCCGCCAGCCCATTTTGGCGCTGGATCAGATTGCATTGATGTGGAAGGTGCCGACGCTATCGCGAGCAGGCTCGCTCCCACAGGAGGTGCGTGCGTGAGCTGCAAGGATTTACAGGCACAAAAAAGGCCATTCTTTCGAATGGCCTTTTTTGATGTTTGGTTGCGGGAGCCGGATTTGAACCGACGACCTTCGGGTTATGAGCCCGACGAGCTACCAGGCTGCTCCATCCCGCGTCTGTGAGGCGGCATTCTACAGAGGATCGAGCGACTGTCAACCCCAACTGCAAAAAAACCTGTTTCGGTTCAAGCGTTTAGCCTATGAGATGAAATGTGACAGCGCTGTAACGCAGATCTGGCAAGGGCTGGCGCTCTATCGCAAGGTTCGCTGCGATTGAAGAAACACATTTACGTAGGCGCTTTCGCGCGTAGTCGAAGGATCTTTCGCAGTACTGGTGCTATATACAGTGACCGATGCGATACTGAGCGCCCGATCCGTCGCACATCTCGCTCGTTATGACGCAACGTAAAATCATCCATGTCGACTGTGACTGTTTCTATGCCGCCATCGAAATGCGCGACGACCCGCGGCTGGCCGGCAAACCCATGGCGGTGGGCGGCTCCGCGGATCGGCGGGGTGTGATTGCCACTTGTAACTATGAAGCGCGGGCCTACGGGGTGCGTTCGGCGATGTCCTCCGGGCATGCGCTGAAGCTTTGCCCTGACCTGATCATTGTCAAACCACGGATGGAGGCCTATCGGGAGGCGTCGAAGGAAATCCAGGGGATTTTCCGCGATTACACGGACCTGATCGAGCCGTTGTCCCTGGACGAGGCTTACTTGGATGTTTCCGCCAGCGCGCATTTCGGTGGCAGCGCCACTCGCATCGCCCAGGACATTCGCCGACGGGTTTCCAATCAGTTGCACATCACGGTGTCCGCCGGGGTCGCGCCGAACAAATTCCTCGCCAAGATTGCCAGCGATTGGAAAAAGCCCAACGGGCTGTTCGTCATTACGCCGGACCAGGTCGAGGATTTCGTCGCGGCGCTGCCTGTCAGCAAGCTTCATGGGGTAGGCAAAGTCACCGCCGACAAGCTGAACCGCCTTGGCATCGTCGATTGCCTGCACTTGCGGCAATGGGACAAGCTGGCGCTGGTGCGTGAATTCGGCAGTTTCGGCGAGCGACTCTGGAGCCTGGCCCGTGGGATCGACGATCGGCTGGTGCACAACGACAGCCGGCGGCAGTCCATCAGTGTGGAAAATACCTACGACGTCGACCTGCCGGATCTGGCCAGTTGTCTGGCGAAACTGCCGGAATTGATGCAGACCCTCAGTGGACGCATGGCGCGGATCGACAGCAGCTACCGACCGGGCAAGCCGTTCGTCAAAGTGAAGTTCCACGACTTTACTCAGACCACGCTGGAACAGGCCGGGGCGGGGCGGGACCTGGGCAGCTACCAATTGCTGCTGACCCAGGCGTTCAACCGTGGTGGCAAACCGGTGCGATTGTTGGGGATCGGGGTGCGGCTGGAAGATTTGCGCGGTGGGTTCGAGCAGTTGGAGTTGTTTGAGCGGTGAGGTTGCCGGGAAAGGCAATATGGATCTGCTTTTGTGGCGAGGGAGCTTGCTCCCGCTAGGCTGCGAAGCAGACCCAAAACAGTGGATTCAATTTGGCTGATACACCGAGGCGGCGGTTTCAGGGTCGCTGTGCGACCCAGCGGGAGCAAGCTCCCTCGCCACAGGGGCTGTGTGTCTCAGTGAGCCCCCGGATCCGCCACCAACCGCCCGCCATCCTTGGTCAGCGCTTTCATGAATTCAGTCTGCAACTCCGGATCGTTGCGTGTGAGTTCGATCAGGCTCTGTTCCAGTTCGCTGGCTTCTTCTTCGAGGCCCAGTTCCGACAGGCGCTTGACCCGGTGGACCCATTGGCTCACCTCGTCGTCTTCCAGGTCGTCATAAATCAAGGCGTGGGCTTCCACCAACTTGCTGCGCAGGGTGCTGCTCAGGCTCAGGGATGAGTCGGTGTGGACCTCGTCCTGGGCGTCGGTGACGCTGATCTGCAATTTGCCGAACTGGCTCAGGTCCTGCTCGGCGAACGGGCTTTCCAGCAGGTTCAGGCGAAGCACGCCGTTGCGGTCGGTGCTCAGCTCGAATGTCTGCCGGGCGGCCTTGACCTCCACCGGGCGCTCGCTCCAGGGCAGGCTCGAATGCTCCGTACGCTTGTCCCGCTGGATTTCATCGATACCCGCCAGATTCTGCTGTGCGCGGCCATGGGACGGGACGTTCATGAACGGGTTGAGCCCGGCGAAACCATAGCTCAGCCAGTCATGGGTTACCGACTCCGGCAGGTTGCCGAGGGCGAACACATTGACCACGTTCGCGCCGACACCGGCCACCACCGCCACCGCGCCGAGGGGGATCTCATAGATCTCTCGCCAAGGTTGGTACGGTGTGTAGCGATCGTAACGGCGGGTGACCTCGAACTCCGTGACTTCGAAAGTCTTCTGCTCATTGATCCGCACCCGACGCTGCGGCAGGTCGAGCACCTTGGGTTCGCCAACATCGATCTGCAGGCTGTGGTCGAGCAGTTTGCGCTCGACCCGCTCTTCGTGCTCGCTGCGTTGTGACATGTGGTTGGCACAGCCACTGACCAGCAGGGCGCCGCACAGGGCGACGCCACCGAGGCCTAAGGTGTTTCGCTTGAACATGACGTCTCTATCTGGTCTCAGCGGCGGATACGGGCCTGGAGGAACGACAGGACCTCGGCGACCGGCAGTGCTTGCGGCTCTGCTTCGGTGCGGCTCTTGTATTCCAGGTTGCCTTCGGCCAGGCCTCGGTCACTGACGACGATCCGGTGCGGGATGCCGATCAGTTCCATGTCGGCGAACTTGATGCCGGGGCTGGTTTTCTTGTCACGGTCGTCCAGCAGCACTTCGAAGCCGGCGGCCGTCAGTTCGGCGTAGAGCTTGTCGGTGGCTTCGCGCACCAGGTCGGTTTCGTAGCGCAGCGGCACCAGGGCGATCTGGAACGGCGCCAGTGTGTCGCTCCAGATAATGCCCTTCTCGTCGTTGTTCTGTTCGATGGCAGCTGCCACCACGCGGGAAACGCCGATACCGTAGCAACCCATTTCAAGGGTCACCGGCTTGCCGTTCTCGCCCAGCACCTCGCACTTCATCGCCTTGCTGTACTTGTTGCCCAGCTGGAAGATGTGCCCGACTTCAATGCCACGCTTGATTTCCAGCGTGCCCTTGCCGTCCGGGCTCGGGTCGCCGGCCACGACGTTGCGCAGGTCCGCCACGGTGGGAACCGGCAGGTCGCGTTCCCAGTTCACGCCGAAGTAGTGCTTGTCATCGATGTTGGCGCCGATGGCGAAGTCGCTCATCAGTTCCACCGAGCGGTCGATGATGATTGGCAATGGCAGGTTCAGCGGGCCGAGGGAACCGGCACCGGCGCCGATGGCATCGCGCAGCTCGGCTTCGGTGGCCATGACCAGCGGGCTGGCGACGCCTGGCTGGTTGGCGGCCTTGATTTCGTTGAGTTCGTGGTCGCCGCGCACGATCAGGGCGATCAGCTTGCCAGCTTCTTCGGCGCGCACGATCAGGGTCTTGATGGTGCGTTCGATGGGCAGGTTGTAGCCTTCCACCAACTGGGCGATGGTCTTGGCGTTCGGTGTGTCGACCAGGCGCAGTTCTTCAGTCGGCGCGGCGCGAGACGTTTCCCGTGGCACGGCTTCGGCTTTCTCGATGTTGGCGGCGTAGTCGGAGCCATTGCTGAAGACGATGTCGTCTTCACCGGACTCGGCCAGTACGTGGAATTCATGGGAGCCGGCACCACCGATGGAGCCGTTGTCGGCTTCGACCGGGCGGAATTTCAGGCCCAGGCGGCTGAACACGTTGCAATACGCCTGGTGCATGCGGTCATAGGTGACTTGCAGCGAAGCCAGGTCGGTGTGGAACGAGTAAGCGTCCTTCATGATGAATTCGCGACCGCGCATCAGGCCGAAGCGCGGGCGGATTTCATCGCGGAACTTGGTCTGGATCTGATACAGGTTGATCGGCAACTGCTTGTAGCTGCTCAGCTCATTGCGCATCAGATCGGTGATCACTTCCTCGTGGGTCGGACCTGCACAGAAGTCACGACCGTGGCGGTCTTTGATGCGCAGCAGCTCGGGGCCGTATTCTTCCCAGCGTCCCGATTCCTGCCACAGCTCGGCCGGTTGGGTACCCGGCATCAACACTTCCAGAGAGCCGGCGGCGTCCATTTCTTCGCGAACGATGGCTTCAACCTTGCGCATGACCCGCAGGCCCATCGGCAGCCAGGTGTACAGGCCCGAAGCGAGTTTGCGGATCATGCCGGCACGCAGCATCAGCTGATGGCTGATCACGACGGCGTCGGAAGGCGTTTCTTTCTGTGTGGCGAGCAAAAATTGACTGGTGCGCATGGTTGGCCGTTGTCGGTTGCTGATGACGAGAAATGACGGAGCATTGTACGGGCGAGATGCCCTGGCGTACAGGCGCGTGGCCGGACGCCAGGGACAAACTGAAGTTTCCTACGATTCTTCCGCCGGGCGGGTGGGCGCCGGTTCGACGGTGGGCGCCTCACCCTGACGGCGATTTTCCTGGAACCAGTGCAGCGCAATCAGCAACAGGGTCGGGACGCCCAGCAGCGCGGTAATCAGGAAGAAGTTGTGATAGCCGAACTTTTCCACCATCACCCCTGAATAACCCCCGATCAGGCGCGGCAGCAATAGCATGATCGAGCTGAGCAGCGCATATTGGGTGGCCGAGAACTTCAGGTTGGTCAGGCTCGACAGGTAGGCCACGAAGGCCGATGTCGCCAGGCCGGAGCTGAAGTTGTCCAGAGAGATGGTCAGGATCAGCATCTTCAGGTTGGCGCCCATGTCGGTCAACATCAGGAACAGGATGTTGGTAGCGGCCGAGGCGGCGCCGCCGATGAACAGGATCGGCAGGATGCCGAAGCGCACGATCAGCAGGCCGCCCATGCCGGCGCCGACCAGGGTCATGATCAGCCCGAAGATCTTGCTGACGCTGGCGATCTGATCCTTGGTGAAACCCTGGTCGATATAGAAGACGTTGGCCATGACGCCCATGACCGTGTCGGACATCCGGTAGGTCGCGATCAGCCCGAGCAGCAGCAGGGCCTGCCAGCGGTAGCGCACAATGAAGTCATTGACCGGTGTCAGTACTGGCGCCAGGCCGCGGCGGCCCATGGACGACAGGCACAGGGCGGTCAGGATGATGTAGAGGATCGCCCGCAGGAAGGCGCGGTCTTCGAGCAGGAGGTCGAGCAGGCTGACGCCCTCGAACAGTACGCTGGCGAAGTCGGTGTTATAGAGCTGGGTGAACATCGCCGGGACTGATACCAGCAACACGATCAGCACGAATACCGAGGCCAACTGGTGGACGAACGTGTAGCGTCCGGCCTGCAATTGCGTGCGCAGCGGTACCGGCGGTTCACGCATGAGCAGCGAGGTGAGCAGCGCCGGGACCATCAGCACGCCGAACAACAGGTACGTGCCCGCCCAGGCCGAGTGCTTGTAGCTGAAACCGGTGGAGCCGAAGCCTTCGGCGAAAAACAGCGCACCGGCGGTCGCCAGCAGGGCGGCGACCCGATAACCGGACATGTAGCTGGCGGCCAGTGCGGCCTGGCGGGTGTCGTCGGCGATTTCCAGTCGATAGGCATCGACGGCGATGTCCTGCGTGGCCGAGGCGAAGGCGACGATCACCGCGATGGCGATCAACCATGACAAGTGTTTTTGCGGATCGCAAAAGCCCATGCCGATCAGGCCCAGGATCACCAGGGACTGGGAGAGCACCAGCCAGGAACGGCGCCGGCCCAGTTTGCCGAGCAGAGGCAGGCGCCACTGGTCGAGCAGCGGCGACCAGACCCACTTGAAAGCGTAAGCCAGACCGATCAGGCTCGCATAGCCGATGGTTTCGCGGGCCACGCCGGCCTCGCGCAACCAGACCGAAAGCGTGGAAAACACCAGCATGTAGGGCAGGCCAGCGGCGAAGCCAAGCAGCAACAGCACGAGCGTCGAGGGACTGGCATAGGCGGCGAGGGCGGCGCGCCAGGTTTTACGGGGCATGGGCTGGAGTCTGCCTCAAAAATTGCGAAAACAAAGCGCGCACTCTAACCGCTGTCCTCTACCGGGCGCCAGCCATGGCGCTGAATATCAACACGATTATTCAGGACACTGATCCCCTCGGTGCGCAGCCGTGCGCGTTGTTCATCGCCTGAGACGCTCCCCGCCGGCAGGCTGATTCGCCCGCCGGCACCGAGCACGCGGTGCCAGGGCAGCCTGGTGTCATCGGGCAATTGGCTCAGGGTGCGCCCGACCCAGCGTGCGGCACGACCGAGACCGGCCATCTCGGCGAGCTGGCCGTAGGTGACCACTTTGCCCGCCGGTACTTGGGCCAGGGTCAGATAAAGGGTGGTGCGGCGAATGTGAGCGGCGCTTTCGGTGTCCGTGGGGTTGTCAGTCACGGTGCAGGGTTCCTGTAGGAAGAGTCCGTTTGTAGATTAATTCCTACAGGACCGGGTGAGAAATGAACTCAACGGGAATACTCGGGTCAGTCGTTCCTGAGGTGTCGTCCTGGGGGATAATGCCGCCTTTTCAACGCAAACTTGAGCTCTTTATACGCTTATGTTGTCCAGAACCCTGCTATGCCTAGCCGTTACCAGCGTGTCCATGCCCTTGCTTGCCGATACCGTCTGGTTGAAGAACGGTGACAAACTCAGCGGCAAGATCACCGTCTTCGATGGCGGCAAACTGCTGATCCAGACCGATTACGCCGGTGCGATTCCCATCGACTGGAAACAGGTCAAGACCCTTGAAAGCGATCAGCAGCTGTTGGTCAAGCAGGACGCCTACAGCGGCGAAAAAGCCAAGTCGTTGCAGGCGGCCGAAGATGGCAAGGTGACCCTGGCCAATGGCGAGGCGCCCAAGACGGTCGAGCTTGCCAGCATCCAGCAGATCCTCAAGCCCAAGCCAGTCGTCGAGGATCTCGTCTGGAAGGGCAATATCGACGCCGCGTTGGATTACAAGCGGGCGGAAAACGATACAGACGACTACGACATCGACTTCAAGACCTCGGCGCGCCACGGCCGCTGGCGGCATAACGCCGAAGGCGAATACAACCGCGAATTCCAGGATGACGTGGTGTCCACCGATAACTGGCGCCTGGAATATTCCCTCGACCGGTTCCTGACGGACAAATGGTTCTGGCAGGGGCGCCTGAATTACAAGCGCGACAAGGTCGAAGACCTGGCTCGCCAGCGCGTGGTCGGTACCGGCCCGGGCTACCAGTTCTGGGACGACGAACTGGGTGCATTCTCCCTCGGTTCGTTGCTCAACCGCACCGATTACGAATACAAGGACGGTGGCAAGGACAACTTCTATTCCGTCGCCATGAAATGGGACTACAACCGCTACCTGATAGGCAAGCGCGTCGAGTTCTTCACCAACGGAGAGGTTGGCAAGCCGCTGTCCGGCGTGGCGGAGTACGCCTACGACACGGAAGTGGGGCTGCGCTACAAGGTCACCGACTGGGCATCGCTCAATCTCAAGGCCGAGAAAGATGTCATCGAGGGTTCCGAAGACAGCGACCTGAGCAAGACCCGCTATACGGCCGGGTTCGGCGTGACCTGGTAATCCAGGCTCACCCATATCCCCCCTGTGGGAGCGAGCTTGCTCGCGATAACGGTGGATCAGCAACATCAACGTTAGCTGACAGACCGCTATCGCGAGCAAGCTCGCTCCCACAGTTCTTTGTGCGCTGGCAAAACTGACAGACACAAAAAAGCCCCGCTTCTGAGGGCGGGGCTTTTTACTAAAGCAAGGACAAGTTAGATAACTTGTACTTCTTCAGCTTGCATGCCTTTCTGACCGCGGGTAGCGATGAAAGAAACCTGTTGGCCTTCTTTCAGGCTTTTGAAGCCGTCGGATTGGATAGCTTTGAAGTGAACAAACAGGTCGTCACCGGATTGTGGGGTGATGAAGCCGAAGCCTTTTTCATCGTTGAACCACTTAACGGTACCGGTTTGGCGATTAGACATGGTGTAACTCCTTGAACAAAGATAACTGCGACTCAGGAAGAACCCTGGCCGAGACTGAGTGCAAAGAGCAGGAAAAATTCTTGTAGATGGTTGGATCGAAATTCAACATATCGTGTAGAGATTCTCAGTGACACAAGCAGCACAGTGGCGTCACCTTAACCCTTTTTCCGGAACGTGCCAATGGTCTTTGCGAAGGTTTCTCGGATTTGGTGACTGACGGCGCCGACGCTGCCCGCAGGGCCCCGTAAATCCAGGCGGATCGGCGAGAATTGCGTCCTGCGCTTTGAACCCGGCCCCGCGCCCCGGTAAGATGCCGGACGTATTTTTTCCACCTCGCTATTCAGGACACACGCCATGAGCATCAAATCGGACAAGTGGATTCGCCGCATGGCGCAGGAGCACGGCATGATCGAGCCCTTCGTCGAACGCCAGATGCGTGGCGAAGGTGCCGACCGGCTGATCTCCTTCGGTGTCTCCAGCTACGGCTACGATGTGCGTTGCGCCGACGAATTCAAGGTGTTCACCAACATCAATTCGGCGACCGTCGACCCGAAGAATTTCGATGAGAAGAGCTTCGTCGACATCAAGAGCGACGTCTGCATCATCCCGCCGAACTCGTTCGCGCTGGCCCGCACCGTCGAGTATTTCCGCATACCGCGCAATGTCCTGACCATCTGCCTGGGCAAGAGCACGTATGCCCGCTGCGGCATCATCGTCAACGTCACGCCGCTGGAGCCGGAATGGGAGGGCCATGTGACCCTGGAGTTCTCCAATACCACGACCTTGCCGGCAAAGATCTACGCCAACGAAGGCGTGGCGCAGATGCTGTTCCTGGAGTCCGACGAGGAGTGTGAAGTGTCCTACAAGGATCGGGGCGGCAAGTATCAGGGCCAGCGCGGTGTGACCCTGCCGCGTACCTGAATCTGACGAGCTGAGGGAATTCCTGGGCGGGCAGGCACTCTATTGGGTGTACTGCCCGCTTTTTTTCGCGTCAGCGCAGCGGGCCTTCGCTCAGGAGTTGCTCTATGAAGATCGATCCGCGAATCAGTGCCGAACTGGCAAGGCTTGAGCCCAATCAGATCGGCGTCATGGCCTGGTCGCTGCTGGCCCATCCTGCCGAATCGGCGGGCGGCATCCCCGGCCAGCCTGATCCCGACACCCCTAACGAACAACCTACCGAGCCCGGCGAACCCACCCTTCCGGACGAGCCGCCTCCTGCGCCTGTAGCATGACTTCAGCTGCACGCTGAAAGCCACAAGCTGCAAGGAGGCGCGGTGCTTCGCTTGCAGCTTAAGGCGTGGCGCTGACGGGCCATATTTCGCCGTCGCCGATGACGAAAATCCTGCAGTCGTTGTCTTGCTCGACCCGATAACCGCCCGTGAATGCCCCGAAGGCCGGTAGCAGGCTGATCTCGCTGCCCAGACGAAAGCACGCCAGGCGCAAGCGTTCCCGCCCTTTGCCCCGCAGGTGATAGACCGGGTGCACATGCCCGGCGAGCACATGACGGCTGGGATGCGGGTCGGGCTCGTGTTGCACGGCGAACGGGCCCAGTAGCAGCGGCTCCGGCACCACGCGGATGTTCAGGGTCGACGGTGGATCGCCGGCGCGTTTGTCATGGTTGCCGCGAATCAGCGTTATCGCCAACTGCGGATGACGCCCACGCCAGTCGTGAAGCGCTTTCAGGGTGCCGGTCGCATGGGAGCCGGGGCCGTGGAGAAAATCCCCGAGAAAGATCAACTGTCGACAGGGCAGGGTAGCCAGCAGGCCGTCCAGCACTGTGATGTTACTGGCCGTGGTGCCATGGGGCACCGGTTGGCCGAGGCTGCGATAGGCGGCAGCCTTGCCGAAATGTACATCGGCCACCATCAGGGTTTCCTGGGCGGGCCAATACAGGGCTTTTTCCGGCAGCAGCCAGAGTTCCTCACCGGCCAGATTGACTGGATAGGGCGCCGGCATCAGGCGTCACCGTCATCGGCGGTTTTCTCCAGCTCGCTGACCATCCGCCGGATGCGATCGGCGAGCTTCTCCGAACTCATGCTTTCCCTGAATCGCTCCACCAACAGCGGAAAGCCGAGGGGCGTCGGGCGTTTGATCACATGCAGGTCCAGCTTCAGCGCGTTGAGGCGTTCCAATGTCTGCTCCAGTCGACGGATATCCAATTCTTCCCGCAAGACTTCCTCGCCGGCCTGGGCCAGCAGCAGGTTGTCGGCGTCGTACTGCTTGAAAACCTGAAAGAACAGCCCGCTGGAGGCCTGGACCTGGCGGGTGCTTTTCGGCGCGCCGGGGTAGCCGGCGAACACCAGCCCGGCGATCCGGGCGATTTCCCGAAAGCGCCGCAGGGCCAGTTCGCCGGCGTTGAGGCTGGCGAGCACATCGGCCAGCAGATGTTCGGTGCTCAACAGTTGCGGGGTCAGGTAGCGGGACCAGTCCACTGCCGTGGCGCTGAGCAATTCCAGCCCGTAGTCATTGACCGCGATGGAGAACGTCACCGGTTGCTGCTGGCTGACGCGCCAGGCCATCAGGCTTGCCAGCCCGAGATGCACCTGGCGCCCGGCAAACGGGTACAGAAACAGGTGCCAGCCTTCCCGGGACTTGAGTGCTTCAGCCAGCAGCGAGTCTAGCGTGGGCAAGCCGGACCAGCGTTGCTGGGTCAGCAGCAGGGGCTTTACCGCTTGCATCTCCGGGCCGGCGAAGCGGCCGGCGGCGGCCTCGCTGAGACGGGCCACGACAGCGGCCGCCAGTTCGTTGGAAAGCGGCATCCGCCCGCCGTTCCAGCGTGGGACGGCGGCTTTTTTGGCCTGGCTGCGTCGCACGTAGGCGGTCATGTCTTCGACCCGTACCAGTTCCAATAGCCGCCCGGCGAACAGGAAACCGTCACCGGGTCGCAGACGGGCGATAAAGCCTTCTTCCACGCTGCCCAGGGTCTTGCCGCCACCGCCCTTGCTCCAGAACTTCAATTGCAGGCTGGCATCGCTGACGATGGTGCCGATGCTCATGCGATGACGGCGGGCCAGGCGGGCGTCAGGCACACGCCAGATTCCATGCTCGTCCGGTTCGACCCGCCGGTAATCCGGGTAGGCAGTCAACGACAGGCCGCCGTGACGCACGAAGGCCAAGGCCCAGGCCCATTCGGCCGAGTTCAGGTCGCGATAGGCCCAGGCGCCGCGCACTTCTTCAAACAGTTCCTCGGGAACGAAACCGCCACCCAGGGCCATGCTGACCAGGTGCTGCACCAGCACGTCCAAGGGCTTGTAGGGTGATTCGCGAGGTTCGATGCGCCGTTGGGCCACGGCGTCCTGGGCAGCGGCGGCCTCGATCAACTCCAGGCTATGGGTTGGCACCAGGGTCACTCGCGAGACGCGTCCCGGCGCGTGACCGGAGCGCCCGGCGCGCTGCATCAGGCGCGCCACGCCCTTGGCCGAACCGATCTGCAGCACGCGTTCCACTGGCAGGAAGTCCACGCCCAGATCCAGGCTGGAGGTGCAGACCACGGCTTTGAGCTGGCCGTCCTTCAGGGCGCTTTCGACCCAGTCGCGGGTCTCGCGGGACAGCGCGCTGTGGTGCAGGGCGATCAGCCCGGCCCAGTCGGGTCTCGCCTCGAGGATCGCCTGATACCAGATTTCCGATTGGGCCCGGGTGTTGGTGAACACCAGGCAACTGCTGCTGGCGTCGATCTCTGCCACCACTTGGGGCAGCATTTTCAGGCCGATGTGTCCGGCCCAGGGAAAACGCTCGAGGGCTGGCGGCAACAGCGTGTCGACCAGCAGTTCCTTGCCATTGGCCCCTTGCACGCTCACGCCATTGCCTTGGGGCAGCAGCACCTGTTCGGCATGGGCCTGATTGCCCAAGGTGGCGGACACACCCCAGACGATGAGTCCGGGATTCCAGTGGCGCAGGCGCGCCAGGGCCAATTGCAACTGCACCCCCCGTTTGTTGCCGATCAACTCGTGCCACTCATCCACCACGACCATGCGTAGGGTCGAAGTCGCGGTTTGCGCGTCGGCCCGGGCGAGCATCAGGGTCAGGCTTTCGGGGGTGGTAATCAGCGTGCTGGGCAAGCGTCGGCCTTGGCGGGCCCGTTCGCTGGCGCTGGTATCGCCGGTGCGCAGGCCGACGCTCCAGGGCAGTTGCAGATCGGCCAGCGGTGCTTCGAGGGCTTTGCCGGTATCGGCGGCCAGGGCCCGCATCGGTGTGATCCACAGCACCGTCAGCGGTTCGGCCGGCGGTTTGCGTTTGCGCGGCTTATCCGCAGGTGGAAGGTGTCGGGCGAAGCGGTTGAGGGCGGCGAACCAGACTGCATAGGTCTTGCCGGCGCCGGTGCTGGCATGCAACAACCCCGATTCCCCACGCTTGACGGCGGCCCAGACCTGCTTCTGAAAAGCGAACGGCTTCCAGCCGCGGGCGCTGAACCATTGTCTTGCGAAGTCGTTGGATGTCGCCATGCCTGCCGCGTGCGCCCTGGGAGTGTTCTCTCAGTGACCACGCAGGAACGCGAAAGGTTTAATGGCGTAGCCCCGCTGGCGAAGGAAAGCACTGGGCACGCGAGGCTCTGGTGGCGAGGGAGCTTGCTCCCGCTGGACGCGCAGCGTCCCCTTGCGGTGTGTCAGCCAGAATCAGAGGGCCGCTTCGCAGCCCAGCGGGAGCAAGCTCCCTCGCCACGGGTAGCGCAGTTATTTCAGGTTGCCACTGAGAAACTGCTTGAGCCGTTCGCTCTTGGGGTTGCCCAGTACGTCTTGCGGTGCGCCTTCTTCTTCCACCAGGCCCTGGTGCAGGAACAGTACCTGGTTGGAGACTTTGCGGGCGAAGCTCATTTCGTGGGTCACCATGATCATAGTCCGGCCTTCTTCGGCCAGGCCCTGGATCACCTTCAAGACTTCACCCACCAGTTCCGGATCGAGGGCCGAGGTCGGCTCGTCGAACAGCATCACCTCCGGCTCCATGGCCAGCGCCCGGGCGATTGCCACGCGTTGTTGCTGGCCGCCGGAAAGAAAGGCCGGGTATTGCTCGGCGACCCGTGCCGGCAGGCCGACCTTGTCCAGATAGCGCCGGGCGCGCTCGTCGGCTTCCTGCTTGCTGACGCCCAGCACCCGGCGTGGGGCCATGGTGATGTTTTCCAGCACGGTCATGTGGCTCCACAGGTTGAAGTGCTGGAAGACCATGGCCAGGCGCGTGCGGATGCGTTGCAGTTCGGCGTCGTCGGCCACGCGCATGCCGTGGCGGTCCTTGATCATCCGGATCGATTGGCCGTCCAGGCTCATGGCGCCGTCGTTGGGTTGTTCGAGAAAGTTGATGCAACGCAAGAAGGTACTTTTGCCCGAGCCGCTGGCGCCGATCAGGCTGATGACGTCGCCGGTCCTGGCCTTGAGCGAAACGCCTTTGAGCACCTCATGCTGGCCATAGCTTTTATGCAGGCCTTCGATGGTCAGTTTGTACATGGAACATGCATCCTCAAGGCGAAAGTAGGTAGCCGCTGCGATAGGCTTCGGCGCCGGCGACATGGGCGATCACCATGCCGGCCGTGGCCATGCGGCGCAGCGAACGGGCGTACAGCAGCCCGGCGTTGCGGCAGTGGACCGGGGTGACGGTGTCGTTGACCGGATCGATGATCTCGGCGATCAGTTGCCCCGCTTCCAGGTATTCACCGGGCAGGGCGCTGTAGACCAGCAATCCACCCACCGGCGTTGCCACGGGCTCGACGCCGGCCAACGGCGTGGCCGGGTAGGGCAGTTCGGGCAGGGGCATCGGTTCGCCGTCGATGGCACCGAAGTGAATCAGGTATTCGATCAGGGCTTGGCAGTCGAGGCTCGCCAATCCGTGGTTGACGTCGCCCTGGCCACGCAATTCGACCGTCACCGAGAAGCTGCCCAGGGGAATCTCGAAGCGCTCGCCGAAGCGTTCCTTGAGCTGCCACCAGAGCAGGGTGAAGCATTCATCGAAGGATTGGCCGCCCGAATCGGTGGCCAGCAGACACGCTTCGGCGCCGAGGTAGCGTGCCAGCGGCTCGACCTGCGGCCAGGCTTCGGGGGTGGTGTAGAGATGGGCCACGGCTTCGAAGTCGCAGTGCAGGTCCAGCACCATGTCAGCGTCGCAGGCCAGCCGCTGCAACACCAGCCGCAGGGACTGCAATTGCGTGCTGGCGCTCTGGCGGGCGAGGGCATCGCGCAGGCTGGTGCGGATCAGCATCAGGTTGTGCTGCGGGTCGTCGGTGAGCAGCTCTTCGATTTCGTTGCCGATCTCTTCGCTCAGGTCGACGAAGCGGCGATTGAAGTTCTGCCCGCTCTCCATTTCGTAGCGGCCCAGGGGCACGTCCATCAAGACCTGTTCCAGGCCGATGGGGTTGGCGACCGGCACCAGGACGATCTCGTGGCGCAGGTGGCCGGAGGCCTCGAGCTCGGCCAGGCGTTGCTTGAGGTGCCAGGCAACCAGCATGCCGGGCAGTTCATCGGCGTGCAGAGAGGCCTGGATGTAGATCTTGCCAGCGGCTTGCTCCGGGCCGAAGTGAAAGCTGTGGATCTTGCGTGCGGTCCCCGGAACCGGGGACTGCAAGTCATGAATCTGGTGGCGCATTTGCGTGTGTGTCCTGAAACGGAAGCCCTTAGTGGGCCGGGCCGAGGAAAGCCAGCCAACGGCGTTCGGCGAGGCGGAAGAGGCCCACCAGGGCGAAGGTGACGCTCAGGTAGATCAACGCGGCGATTCCGAACGACTGGAACGTCAGGAAGGTGGCCGAGTTGGCATCCCGGGCGACTTTGAGCACGTCTGGAACGGTAGCGGTGAATGCCACGGTCGTCGAGTGCAGCATCAAAATCACTTCGTTGCTGTAGTACGGCAACGAGCGTCGCAGCGCCGAAGGCATGATCACGTAGGCGTAAAGCTTCCAGCCGGTCAGGCCATAGGCCTTGGCGGCCTCGACTTCACCGTGGTTCATGCTGCGGATCGCCCCGGCGAAAATCTCCGTGGTGTAGGCGCAGGTGTTCAGGGCGAAGGCCAGGATCGTGCAGTTCATCGCATCGCGAAAGAAACTGTCGAGCAGCGGCTGGGCCCGCACTGCCGCGATGCTGTAGATGCCGGTGTAGCAGATCAGCAGCTGGATATACAGCGGCGTGCCCCGGAACAGGTAGGTGTAGAACTGCACCGGCCAGCGCACGTAAAACCTGGGCGAAACCCGGGCAATCGACAGCGGGATCGATACCACGAAGCCGATCAGCAGCGCGGCACTGAGCAGCCAGAGGGTCATCGCCAGGCCGGTGACATTGACGCCGTCGCTGTAGAGGAACGGCCGCCAGTATTCCTGTAGAAGTTCGATCATCGCACGGCCTCCCGGGCTCCGGCGGCGTAGCGGCGTTCAAGCCAGCGCAGAATGAAGTTGGACGCGCTGGTGATCAGCAGGTAGATCAACGCGGCCAATACCAGGAAGTAGAACAGTTGGTAGGTGCTCTTGCCCGCATCCTGGGCGGCCTTGACCAGGTCGGCCAGACCGATGATCGACACCAGTGCGGTGGCCTTGAGCATGACCATCCAGTTATTGCCGATCCCCGGCAGGGCAAAACGCATCATTTGCGGGAACACCACGAAGCGAAAGCGCTGGCCACGCTTGAGGCCATACGCCGTGGCGGCTTCGACCTGGCCGCGGGGCACGGCGAGGATCGCGCCGCGGAAAGTCTCGGTGAAGTACGCGCCATAGATGAAGCCCAGGGTGATCACCCCGGCGCCGAATGGGTCGATTTCGATGTATTCCCATTCCATGAAGTCGGTAAGAGAAGTCAGCCAGGTTTGCAGGCTGTAGAAGATCAGTAGCATCAGCACCAGGTCCGGCACGCCACGAATCAGGGTGGTATAGAGCTGGGCCGGGATTCGCAGCAGCTTGACGCTCGACAGTTTCGCACTGGCGCCGAGCAGGCCGAGCAAGACGCTCAACAGCAACGACAGGGCCGAGAGCTTGATGGTCATCCAGGTGCCTTGCATCAGCAGCGGGCCAAAGCCCTGCAGGCTGAAGGCCGAGAGCCCCAGATTTTGTAGGAGTTGTTCGAACATGGAAGAAGCCTTTGGCAGGAAAAAAGCGCCCATCCGAAACCGGATGGGCGCAGCGCATTATTTGCCGCTGTACAGATTCAGATCGCCAAAGTGTTTTTTCTGGATTTCGGCGTACTTGCCGTCATCGTGTAACGCTTTGATACCTTTATCCAAAAGCGCTTTCAACTCACTGTTACCTTTCTTGATACCAATGGCGGTCTTGGACGGCAGCAGTTCGCTGTCCACCGGCTTGCTGACTTCATAGTCAGCGCCTTTTGGCGATTTCAGGAAGCCCAGTTCGGCCTGCAGCATGTCCTGGATGGCAGCATCGAGACGGCCGGAGGTCAGGTCGGCGTAGACCTGGTCCTGGTTCTGGTAGGCCTGGGTCTTCACGCCGGCCTTGTCCAACACAGCCTTGGCGTAGGCTTCCTGAATGGTGCCTTGTTCGTAGCCGACGGTCTTGCCCTTGAGCGAGGCTTTGTCTTCGCTCAGGCCCGAACCCTTCTTGAACACGTAGGCGGTCGGTCCGGAGAACAGCTCGCTGGAGAAGTCGATGACTTTTTCACGGGCCGGGGTAACGGTCATTGAGGAAATGACACCGTCGAATTTATTGGCCTTGAGGCCAGGGATCATGCCGTCGAAATCGCTTTCGACCCATTTGCATTTGACCTTCAGTTCAGCACAGATCGCATTGCCCAGGTCAATGTCGAAACCGACCAGGCTGCCGTCGGCGGCCTTGGATTCAAATGGAGCGTAGGACGGGTCGACACCAAAACGCAGTTCCTTGTATTCCTTGGCCGTGGCGGCGCCGGCCGCCATGCACAACGCCAGTGCGGAAAGGGTCAGCAGTGCTTTTTTCATTATTCAATCCCTAAAACCAATATGAGCGCTTGTGGCGCGTAAGTATTGTTACCGGTGAAGGCGAGAACGGTATGACGGCAAAAAGATAGCAATTTCCGAACCAGAGTGCCGAACAAACGTTTTAAAAAATTTAGGGACAGCAGGCGGGGCGTGATGGTGCGCGGGGATGAGCAGGTCATAAAAGGTGCACCGTAATGGCGCCTCGGCGCAGGCGCTTGATGAGCACGCCAGTGCGGTCCGAAGTTCGCCACGGTTTTTCAAGCTTCGGTATCAGACCTTCAGGCCGGACCGCTGCGTTCGAGGCCTACTGAGGGCCCGGCCGAGGGATTGCCCGGTCATTTCGACATATCGGTAGGTAAACATGGACACCAGGACTACCGATCCTGCAATCAGCAAAGCGACGAGGTGATTGAGCGCCGCATGACCGAGATCCAGGTAACGAGTGCCGTCGATCACCGGTGCAACATCAAACCCCAGGATGTTCTTTGCCACCATGAACACCGAGACCGCGCAAAACAGAACGGCCGCATGAGTCAGGTAGATGGAGTAAGACAACTTGCCGAGAAAACCGAAGCTGCGGCGCGCCAACAACCGCGAGACAGCGCCGCGATCAAAGGCGAATATCACAACGACGACACCAAACAGCGGGCTGGCCCACAGCTGCTTGGCCGCAAAATCATTGATCACGAACACCAGTGCCGCTGCCACCGCCATCACTTCAAGCGCGGTCAGCAGCCCAGTGTGGGCCGGGGTAGGATGGGGAAGCCTCTGATACACGGCGTAAGCCAGGCAGCCCGTAAAAAAATAGGCCAAGCCCCGCAATGACTCGACAGTGAAGAAGCTATTGCCTGTATATATCAACGCCAGAGCCACCAGGACCACGGTCATCCATACCCACGTCCTGACGCCGAAAGCGAGGTTAAGGATCAAGGCGAAGAGCATGTAAGTGTAGTACTCGATACTGATGCTCCAGGACGGATAGTTGAACGACAGCGGATTGGTCAAGTGTGTCCAGGACTGCAACAGCATTGCATTCGGAAGGATTTCAGAAGGGGCGAACTTTCCTGAAAATGGCTGATTGTTGAAGTCCATGCCTTTTTGCGCTGCTGTATACCTACCGAACTCCAACAATATAAAGACGCTCAGCATGACGAGATGCAGGGGTAGCAAGCGGAAGGTTCGGGTTATAAAGAATTTTCGAAAATTAAACCGCGTGGGGTTGCCATAAGCGTGCGTCATGACAAAGCCGCTCAAGACAAAAAAGAACGAGACAAATACATCGGCGTGGCGGAATAACTGCCACTCGGTGAAACTGCCGCTGACGCGCAAGTGGTAGAACATTACTGAAATAGCCATCAGGCCCCTGAAACTGTCCAGCGACTGAAAGCGCTTTTCTGCGTGCATATCAGGCTCCCTTGCGCGTGCGGGTGGCGGGCCTTGGGCTTCACTTGGATCACCCTCGCACCGGCGGTGGCCTTGCTCGGCTCACCCTGGCGGGAAGGGGCTGTCCGTTCCTTGAATGATTTATGCCCTTCACGGTTGCGTAAGAGGCTGGGCGCAGGATCTGGACGACTAGAGCCAATTGATAATTGGAGAACTGCTGTCACGTTAGCACCGCTTTTTCAAAGGGCCAGTCGGTTTTATTTATTGTGACTGATGTGAGTGACGCAATTACGGCGTCAGAAAAGTCACCGGTACGGGTGTCATAGTTTTCCACAAACTTACCGGACCGTACGCGGTAACTATTTATTAGATACCGTTCATTGACGCTGAAGGCTGTCGTTTTCATGTCAGATGCAACGTGTCGCAACGGCGCGTTCGAGGTCGATGCCCTGGCGATGGTCCCTGGCGATGAACGCAGTGTGCTGATGGAGGTTCAGGCCGGGGAGCGATCGGTCGTCATTTTAATAAATCCTGCAGCGTCGCCAGGGTGTCGGCTTCCTCGACGCGCTTGTCCTGGCGCCAGCGCAACATCCGTGGGAAGCGCACGGCGATCCCGCTTTTGTGGCGCTTGGACAGGGCGATGCCCTCGAAGCCCAGTTCGAATACCAGCGTGGGTGTAACGCTGCTCACCGGGCCGAATTTTTCCACGGTGGTCTTGCGCACGATGCTATCGACCTGGCGCATTTCGGCATCGGTCAGGCCCGAATAGGCTTTGGCGAAGGGAACGAGCGTGCGTTCGCGGCTGCCCGGTGGGTTGTCCCACACCGCGAAGGTGTAGTCGCTGTACAGGCTGGCGCGTCGGCCATGGCCACGTTGGGCGTAGATCAGCACCGCGTCGACACTGAACGGGTCGATCTTCCACTTCCACCATACGCCCATGTCCTTGGTGCGCCCGACCCCATACAACGCGTTACGCGCCTTGAGCATCATGCCTTCGACCCCGAGGCTGCGGGAGGCTTCGCGCTGTCGGGCGAGATCGAGCCAATCCGCGCCGGTGACAATCGGCGACGGCAGCAGCACCGGGCTGTGGACGCGGGCAATCAGCGCCTCCAGTTGGTCTCGGCGCTCGGCCTGGGGCCGACTGCGCCAGTCCTCGCCCCGCCATTCCAGCAGGTCGTAGGCCATCACCACCACGGGAGCGTCCTCCAGGACTTTCTTGCTCAGGGTTTTGCGACCGATACGCTGCTGCAACAGGGCGAAGGGCTGGACGGTCGGTTGCAAAGGCGCATCCGGATCGAAGGCGTCTTCGGCCGGCGGTCGGGCGCTTTTCCACACGACGATTTCACCGTCGATCACCGTGCCGTCGGGCAGTGCCTGGGCCAGGCCGTGCAGCTCGGGAAAGCGCTCGGTCACCAGCTCTTCACCCCGGGACCAGACCCACAAATGCCCGTCACGCTTGATTACCTGAGAGCGGATGCCGTCCCACTTCCATTCCACTTGCCAGTCACTGGCCGGTCCCAGCAGCGCGTCGAATTGCTCCACTGGTTGCGACAGGGCGTGGGCCAGGAAAAACGGATACGGCTGGCCGCCGCGTTGGGCATGTTCATCATCGGACTCGGGGGCAATCAGCTTGAGATAACTGCCCGCCGTCGGGCGGTGGGACAGGTCGGTGTAGCCTACCAGGCGCTGGGCCACCCGCTTGCTGTCGAGGCTGGCGAGCCCGGCCAGGGCCCGAGTGACCAGCAGTTTCGACACGCCGACGCGAAAACTGCCGGTGATGAGTTTGATGCACAGCATCAGGCTCGACCGGTCCAGTTGCGCCCACAGCGTCGGTAACCGCTGTGCCAGGACCTCGGGCGATTCGCCGCGCAACGGCAGCAGTTTTTTCTCGATCCACAGCGCCAGCCCTTCATCTGAACTGTGAGGCGACTCCGGCAGCACCAGCGAGATGGTTTCCGCCAGGTCGCCCACGGCCTGATAGCTCTCTTCGAACAACCAGGGGGACAACCCCGACACCTGCACGGCCAGTTCCCGCAGAATCTTCACCGGCACCAGTTGTCGCGGGCGGCCACCGGACAGAAAGTACACGGCCCACGCCGCGTCTTCGGGGGCGGCGTGACGAAAGTAGTCTTGCATCGCGGCAAGCTTGGCATTGCTGGAGGTAGTGGCGTCCAGGTCGGCATATAACTGGGCGAAGGCCTTCATGGTGCGTCCTCGCCAGGGGCGGTGGCGCTGACGTCTTCTTCATCGTCGCCGTATTCGGTGGTGAAGCCTTGGGCGTCGAGGCCTAGCTCGCACAGGTGACGCACCAGCACGCCCACCGAACCGTGGGTGACCATGACTCGCTCGGCCCCGGTCTGTTCGATGGCCCAGAGCAGGCCGGGCCAGTCGGCGTGGTCCGACAGCACGAAGCCGCGGTCCACCCCGCGCCGCCGGCGGGTACCGCGCAGGCGCATCCAGCCGCTGGCGAAGGCATCGCTGTAGTCGCCGAAACGGCGCATCCAGGAGCTGCCGCCAGCGGAGGGCGGGGCGATCACCAGTGACTGGCCGATGAGCGGGTCATTCTTTTTCACCTCGCCGGCGTAGATCGTCGGTGGCAGATGAACCCCGGCTTCGCGATAGACCCGGTTCAACGGTTCCACCGCGCCGTGGGCCAGGATCGGGCCGAGGCTTTCGTCGATGCCGTGGAGGATCCGCTGGGCCTTGCCGAACGAATAGCAGAACAGCACGCTGGCCCGACCCAGGGCGATGTTGGCCCGCCACCACTGATTGATTTCGTCGAAGATCTGCGCCTGGGGCTGCCAACGATAGATCGGCAGGCCGAAGGTGGATTCGGTGATGAAGGTGTGGCATTTCACCGGCTCGAATGGCGTGCAGGTCCCGTCGGGCTCGACTTTGTAGTCCCCTGACGCGACCCAGACTTCGCCTTGGTATTCCAGACGCACCTGGGCCGAGCCGAGCACGTGGCCGGCGGGGTGAAAACTCAAGGTCACGCCGTGATGCACCAGGCGCTCGCCATAGGGCAAGGTCTGCAGGTTGATGTCCTGGCCGAGTCGCGAACGCAGGATCCCCTCGCCGGGGGCTGCGGCCAGGTAATGTTGATTGCCGCCACGGGCATGATCGCCATGGGCGTGGGTAATGACCGAGCGCTCCACCGGGCGCCAGGGATCGATGTAGAAATCCCCCGGCGGGCAATACAGGCCTTCGGGGCGGGCAATGACAAGGTCCATGCGAACAACCGTGGCGATGGGCTTGTCAGGTAGAGGCGAGGGCGGGGGGAGAAGTTCTATTGGGTTGCGCCCAAAGGGTTAAGGATTCTGTTGTTACACCCTGATCCCAGGTGCGCTTGAGTCCTTGTGGCGAGGGAGCTTGCTCCCGCTGGGCTGCGTAGCAGCCCCTCATTTGCGGACGCTGCGCGCTGGAGCGCCAGCCCGGCCGAGCGGGAGCAAGCTCCCTCGCCACAGGATTGTGGTTGCGATTATTTGCCGGGCACCAAGGTCAACCGCGTCTTGCCATACGCCCGGTCAAAGTTCTGCGGTTGCAGCGGCAGGTTCTGATATTGGCCCTTGATCCACGGATCGATGCCGTTGACGTAGTTCGGGCTGGCCGGGTTGCCGGACTGGCCGGTGCCGCCCTGGACCAACAGCGGTTCAGGCTGGCCGAAGTCCACGATCAAGCGCATCGACGGCGCCTGGACCGCATTGAAGTCCTGGCCCCAGGCAAACGCCGAAACATTGAGCGTGCTGGCGTCACCACCGGCCGCGACTGGACCGCGCACGGTCTGTCCACTGCTGTTTTTCCAGGCGTAGCTGTGCAGTTTTCCCCACTGCCAAGCCTTGTGGTCGCCGCCCAACTGGCTGTCGCCGGCATTGATGGCCGCAACCAGGCTGCGGGCGAGAATCACGGCCTTGTCTTCTTTCTGAGGGGTGCGCACGTCATCCCAGAACGGGCTGTCCTCGCGACCCAACAGATGATCGGCCTGGGCCGAGTAGGACAATTGACCGTTGGCCACCAGCGCTTTCCAGGCCGGGCTGTTCTCGGGGCCCAGTTCGTCGAGGAAAATCTGCTTCATGCTTTCTTGCAGGAACAGCTCATAAATCGCCGCGTCGGCCGAGGTCGGGCTGAGCCGGCCATCGAAGGCCATCAGGCGGGTATAGGCTTCGCGGGCCTTGGCCCGGTCCGCCGCAGGCAGTCCGTCGATTGCCTGCTTGAGCGGTTGGGCCATGCCGGGCGCTTCGAAGACTTTCTTGAGCTTGGCCGCGAGCGGGGTGGTCTGATCATATTGCATCGCGGTCAGGCTGCGGCTGTCGTGCTTGCCGGCATTGGCCAGTTCGGCCAGGCGCTCGCCGCGCTCCGGTGCGGCCCAGGAGTTGGAGAGCTGCATGCCGTAACCGTGGGGAATGACGCGCTGGTTGGCGGTGCCGAGCCAGCCCTGGGCGGGGTCCTGATCATAGGGGTGCAGCATCGGGTCGGCGTAACCGTCCCAATCGTAGCGGCCGTCCCAGCCCGGCGACGGCAGCAGGCCTTCGCCTTCACGGCGGTTCGGATAGCGCCCGGTGACCTGCCAGCCGATGTGGCTGGCATCGGCAAAGACCAGGTTGGCGGCCAGGGCACGGATTTCCCGACTGGCATCGGAAGCTTTCTCGGCGCTCTGGGCCCGGGACAGGTCGAAGAACGCGTCCAGAGTCTTGTCGTCGCTGAAGCTCGGCGTCTGCAAGGCCAGGCCGAAACCGTTGGCCATAGCCGGGCCTTGGGCGCTGTTGAGCAGCGGGCCGTGGCGGGTCTCGAACACCGCTTCACGAATCGGCCGCTGACCTTTGATGAAGTAGGTTTCGTTGCGCACCGTTGCCGGCTGCCATTTGCCGTTGACCTCGTAGGACAGACCATTGCCCTGACGTCGGATTTTTTCCAGGAACAGGTCCTGGTTGTCCCCCAGTACGCTGGTCATGCTCCACGCGACTTTACCGTTGAAGCCGGCGAGGATCATCGGAATACCCGCCACCGACACCCCGGCGGCCTGATACTTGGGCGCACGGATCTGCACCGGGCTCCACAGCGACGGGGCAACCAGCGGTCCGTGACTGTCGCTGGCCAGCAGGCTCTTGCCGCTGCGGCTGCGTTGCGGGGCGATGGCCCAGTTACTTGATGACGCCACGTTCAACAGGTTCAGCTCGGCCAATTGACCGGTGGCCTTACTGATTTCGGCGAGGCCCGGCACCTGGCCGTTGAGCCGGATGCCTTGGAGTTTATCGGCTTCGGCCAAAGGCAATTGCTCATCCGGATAGGACGGGCTCAGCCAGGCGAGCTTGTCGTTGCTGACGCTCTGGGCCAGCACCAGGCTGGCGATTTCTTCCGGCAGGTTGGCCGACTGGCTGAAATTCAGCAGGCAGAACATCAACGCCGAGTCTTCGGGTTTCCAGTATTCAGGTTTGTATCCGCTGGCGGCCAGGTCCGACGGCAGCTTGTCGCGGTAGCGGAACAGGTAGGCGTTGACGCCACGGGCGTAGACCTCGAAGAACCGCTTGAGCCGTGGCGAAGAGGCCTTGTACAGCTCGTCGGCGTTCTTCTTCAGGTTGACGGCGCGCATGTAGCGGTCGACCTCCAGCCGCTCGGCGCCGGACATTTCCGCCAGCCGCCCCTGGGCCAGCAGGCGCAGGGTCACCATCTGCGTGATGCGGTCGCTGGCGTGGACATAACCGAGGGTGAACAGGGCGTCATGGAAGCTGTTGCTTTCGATCAGCGGCATGCCCATGGCATTGCGCCGGACCGAGACGTTCTGCGCCAGCCCCTTGAGCGGTTGCACGCCTGAAGTGGGCGGTACCGAATCCTGGGTATTCCAGGTCTGGCACCCGCTCAAACCGAGCACACTGGCTACTGTGGCGGCAAGGCCGAGCCGGGGGATGAGGGAAATAGAGGCTGGCGAGGCCATGGCAAAGCTCCTGCGGGAGGGGGTGGCACCAATAAAGGCGCTACGTTAGTGAGCGGGCGAAGGCCGCGCAAGCGGGGGCGGGGGTTATTTGTGGTTTTGCCGATGAAACCCGAATATGGCGGTCTGGCCCCGTTACCCGTGGCGAGGGAGCTTGCTCCCGCTCGGCTGCGCAGCAGGCGCAATCAACTTTGACGATTGAAAAGCGAGGGCGGCTTCGCCCGAGACGTCGGACCGCCCCAGCGGGAGCAAGCTCTCTCGCCACAGGATTTGTGTGAACCCGATGATCGAGGGCTTGCCTGTAGCAGCCCGTGATGCTCAAGTGCGGGACACCAAAGGGGCCGAGCAAGGAAAAACCGGCATGCAGCTACACAAAGACGCGGCGCTGATTCTCATCGATCAACAGAAAGGCATCCTCCATCCCAGGCTCGGCCCGCGTAACAATCCCGAGGCGGAGCTGCGGATGTTGGAGTTATTGGCGTTCTGGCGGCACTCGGCGCGGCCGGTGATCCATGTCCATCATTTGTCCCGCTCGCCGGATTCGGTGTTCTGGCCGGGGCAGTCGGGGGTCGAGGTTCAACCGCGATTCGAGCCGATGGCCGGGGAATGCCTGGTGCAAAAACAGGTGCCGGATGCGTTCAGCGGCACGCGCCTGGAAGCAGACCTGCGCAGCGCCGGGACCAGGCAACTGGTGATTGTAGGTGTGGCGACGAACAACTCGGTGGAGTCCACGGCCCGCACGGCGGGCAATCTGGGGTTCGACACCTGGGTCGCTGAGGATGCCTGTTTTACTTTCGACAAGGCCGATTATTTCGGTAACCCGCGTTCGGCCAGTGAGGTGCATGCCATGTCCCTGGGCAACCTGCATGGCGAATATGCAACGGTGGTCAGTGTGCAGCGGATTCTTGAGGCGGGGTGATGGAGCTGTGGGTTTGGTCGGCAACAGGTGGATCGATGTCGGCTGATCCACCGCTATCGCGAGCAGGCTCGCTCCCACAGTTGGTCGGTGGTGGATGCCGGATCAGTGCACACCGCCCATCCCTCAGTGGGAGCGAGCCTGCTCGCGATGACGGATCAACAGGCGAAGAAGTTCTGCGCCAGAATCCTCAAGCCCCGTGGCACTTCTTGAATTTCTTGCCATTGCCGCATGGGCAAGGGTCGTTGCGACCGACATCTTTCAGGGCATTGCGCACCGGTTCCTGGTGGGCATGGCCGCAGTTCGGGCCGTGGACGTGGCCGTGGTCATGGTCGTGATGATGGTCGTGATCGTGGTTGCAATCAGGGCCGTGAACGTGAGGTTGCTGGGTCATCGGGGTTACTCCGCAATAAAATCGGCGGCGATTATCACGCCATTGCGCTCCAGGTGCACGTAGTGGGCGATGAATAAACCGGTTTCCAGTTCGCCTTCCAGCCGATAGGGGATCTGCTCCCGGGGATTTTGCAGCAGTTTCACCACCTCGCGCACCTGCGGCCACAGGTTGGTGCGCACCGGCACCTTGAAGTACGCGCTATGTCGCGGGCTGACCGTGAACCAGTGCTCATGCTCGCCTTCGGTCAGCAGCAGGTCCCCCAGATGGATGCGGTAGCTCAGGCCGCGCACTGTCAGGTCACTGTCGTTGGGGTTGTCGACACGAAAGTGCAGCATGAACTTCTGTTCCAGCAGCCGGGCCCGCACCACTTCGACCTTGACCAGGTGCACCTGCGGCTCCGGGGCGTCTTCCCCGTACCAGGACGCACAGCCGCCAAGCGCGACGAACAGCAGCAGGCAAGCAATGCGTAGCAGGGGTGATGAACGGGTCATATCCGCGCCTCGGGTTTATCTCAGTCTAGCCCGCAGGCGAGAGGGTGGGGCGTCGGACCTTTCCCAAATCAACGCGCGAAGTAGCCCGCGCAGCACTTCTTGAATTTGTGCCCGCTTCCGCATGGGCAGCTGTCGTTGCGTCCAGTCTTGACCGGCACGGTCGGGTCGATGAAGTACCAGTGCCCATTGTTTTGCACGAACGAGGACTGTTCTCGGTGGCTGTGTTCCCCCTGGCCGTCGTGCCAGCGTGCGGTGAAGGTGACAAAGGCGTGCTCCGGTTGCCCGCCGAACACCTCGCTGCTCTCCACCTCCAGCCCCAGCCAGGTGCTGTTGGCACTCCACTCGCTGATGGACTGGCGGTCGAGGCCGCCCTGCTGGGCGGGCAGGGTAGTGCGTACCAGGTAATCCACCCGTCCCAGCACGTAGGCGCTGTAGCGCGAGCGCATCAGGGCTTCGGCGCAGGGCGCCGGATGGCCGTCGTGGTAATGACCGCAGCAGGCCTCCAGTGAAATGCCACTGCCGCAAGGGCAGATGGTTGTGTGCATTGTGTTCACGGCTACCACCAATATTTTCCAAAGTTTTCCGGGTTGGCCCAAAAACGTGAGTTGAGCCAGTCGGGGACCTGCTTGTATTCAAGCAGATCGTAGGTGAACAGGGTCAGCACCTGCTCGTCGCGCTGGAATCGCTCACTGGCTTGCAGGGCCAGGGAAAAAAAGTCCGTTTCCTGCCAACCGCAGGCGGTGAGATCGGCCAGCACCGCGATACGGCTGGCGTTGAGATTGCGGATGCCGCCCAACAGGTTCAGACCGTCGCGCTTGGGCAAATGCTCCAGGCAATCGAGCGCCAGGGCCAGGTCAAAACGCCGCGCCGCCACGGTATCCGGCAGTGGACCGGGCCCGGCATGAACCACCTCGGTGTCCGGGTGGGCCTGCTGGAACGCGTCGAGTGCGGGAAAGCCGCTGGCGCCGATCAACAGCAGGGTTTGCGGAGCATAGCGGTCTAGCACGGCCGCCAGGGCTTGCTGGGGTGTGCGCGCGGAAATGGCAACGGTCATCGGAGATCCTCGTTCAGAACCGCCACGATAGCCTGCCCGGACGCCGTGGCCTAGAGCGGTATGTGCTTAAACGAGTCGATGGGTCGCAAACAGGGGTGAACATCGCAAATGCACAAGGCTGGCGCAGATCCGAACTCGGGTCTTTACTCCCTTGAATCGGCGCCGAGCCGATCCCTCAAGGAGAACACCCGATGAGCATAGTTCGCACAGCGTTACCCCTGGTTCTGCTAACCAGTGTGTTGACTGGTTGCGCAGGTTTGCAAAAAACCGACTGGCCGATCTGTGCGGCCACCGGCGGCGTCGTTGGCGCGGGATTGGGCGCCATTGAAAGCAGTTCCTGGATCGGCCCTGGCGCGCTGGTGGCCGGCACCGTGGCGGGAGCCTGGTGCTGGGCCCATGGTGACGGCGACGAAGACGGTGACGGCGTACCGGACAGCCGCGACAAGTGCCCGGGCACGCCGAAGGGCGTGCAGGTCGACGCCGATGGTTGCCCTCCACCCGCCCCGGCGCCAGTGGTTGAAGAGCCGGTGGTGGTGGTCAAGGAAGAAACCATCGTGATCCGGGATGTGCACTTTGAATTCAACAAAGCCACGCTGACCCCGGCTGACAAGCAGGCGTTGAGCACCGTCGCGACCCGACTCAAGGAAGAGTCGTCCACCGCCCAACTGCGAGTCACCGGGCACACCGACAGCGTCGGCAGCGATGCGTATAACCAGCGCTTGTCGCAAAAACGGGCCGATTCGGTGGTGCAGTACCTGGTCGAACAGGGTGTGCCGCGTGCCAGTTTCGTCTCGGTGTCCGGGGCCGGGGAAAGCCAACCGGTGGCGGACAACAAGACTGCCGACGGCCGTGCCCTGAACCGCCGTACCGAGATCCGGATAAATCGCTGAACCCCAAGCCCTGCGCGGCTTGTAGAGTTGCGTAGGCGGGTCTTTACTCCTGTGTGACCGGTATGGGCCGGTGACACAGGAGCCTTCACCATGAACGTTCTCATCAGAGCCGTCTTACCGGTGCTGCTGACCAGCAGCCTGTTGTCCGGTTGCGCCACTCACAGCGACGGCAGCGCCTCTCTCAATCAACGTACCTGGCCGATCTGCAGCTTGATCGGCGGTCTTGTCGGCGGCGGCCTGGGGGCCATCGAAAGCAGCGGCTGGGCTGCAGGCGGCGCCGCGCTGGGCGTATTGGGTGGCGGTTTGATCTGCTACGCCCAGGATGGCGATGAAGAC
Organism: Pseudomonas sp. SMN5; assembly: GCF_052041925.1. Taxonomy (NCBI): domain Bacteria; kingdom Pseudomonadati; phylum Pseudomonadota; class Gammaproteobacteria; order Pseudomonadales; family Pseudomonadaceae; genus Pseudomonas; species Pseudomonas sp. SMN5. The sequence continues at coordinate 8,965 of NZ_JBKGGX010000016.1, read as the reverse complement.
GGCGACGGCGTGTTCGACCGCCGCGACCGTTGCCCCGACACGCCAGCCAATACTCCCGTCGAGCATCATGGTTGCCCGCTGCCTCAATACCCGGCCAGTGCTCCGCCGGTCGAGCCACAGGCACCGGCGAGCGAAGTCATCACCCTCAACGATGCCGGCAAGGTGTTGTTCGATTTCGATCAATCCGATCTCACCGCAGAAGCTCGAAGCCAGCTCGACGGGCTGATGAGTAAGCTGAGCCATGCCAATGTCGTCAGCATCCGCGTGGTCGGTCACACCGACAGTGTCGGGACCGATGCCTATAACCAGCGGTTGTCCGAACGGCGTGCCAGCAGCGTCGTGGAATATCTGCTGACCCAGGGGCTGGCGCCAGACAAGCTCACCAGCGAAGGCAAGGGCGAAAGCGAGCCGGTGGCCGATAACACCACTGACGAAGGACGAGCGCAGAACCGTCGGGTTGAACTGCACCTGCAACGTTAAGCCCCGACCCAGAGCCGCCGGATCGCCAGGCAAGCGATCCGGAGACTCTGGCCGGACGGCAAATTAAATTTGCCCCGCCCTCTGGCGTAGCCCGCGCGTGAGCCGTTACTGTGCCTCAAAGAATAATGTTCCCCGGGGGGCGTATGAAGGTGTTATGGGGGCTGGGGCGCTTGCTGACCCTGCTGTTCTGGCTGGTGGTGCTGGTCAACCTGATCATGCCGTTCGTCCATCCGCTGCATCTGTTGGTCAATCTGGCGGGGGCGCTGCTGCTGGCGGTTCATGTGCTGGAGTTGCTGCTGTTCAGAGCGAATTTAGGCGGCCAACCCTCTTCCGGCCGTGATCGGCTGCGCGTGCTGCTGTTCGGCATCTTCCACCTGCAAACCCTCCCGACCGCGCCAGAGGCTTCCCATGCGTAAATTGTGTCTGCTCGCTGCATTTGTGTGCCCCTTGGCCAGTGCCCAGGTCGTCCAGGTCGAAAGCCACTCGTTGCTGCGCCTGCCCAACACCACCAGCACCTTGACCCTGGAGCGGCTGGATGTGGCCGACTACGGTACGCTGCTGGTGCCGTCCAACGTCACCCAATTGTCCATCGAACAACTGCACCTGGGGCGCGAAGCGCGGATCGCCATCGTGCCGGCGCAACAGGCCTTGGACATGAAGGTTGCCCAGGCCGAGCTGGCCGATGGCAGCCAGATCACGGCCCGTGGCGCACCCGGTACTTATACGAAGGCGGCCAAGCCAGGACGCGACCTGAACCTGCGATTCGCTGCACTGAATGCACCGTTGTTGTCGGTGGATGCCCGCGGTGGCGCCGGTGCGCCGGGTTACGTCGGTCTCGATGGCGCCAACGGCCAGGCACCGGGTTGCACCTGGGGTTCGGCCGGACGCGGCGCCGATGGCAGCAATGGCAGCGATGGCCAGCCGGGCGCGGCCGGCGCGCTGGTGCGCCTGGAACTGCCCCGCACATACCCTGCCGAGCAGATCAAGGTGGCGGTCGATGGCGGCGCCGGTGGTGCCGCCGGGCAGGGCGGCAAGCCCGGTAGCGGAGGCAAGGCCAAGGGCTGCCTGGTCTACACCGCCGACGGTGGCAAAAGCGGTCGTCCCGGTGCGGATGGCCAGCCAGGGCCTGTCGGCGCGGCGGGGTCGGTGACGGTGCAGCGGTTTTGAATGCTACGGATTAAACCTGTGGGAGCGAGCCTGCTCGCGATGGCGGAATGTCAGTCGAGGTAGATGTCAAGTGAACCGACGCCATCGCGAGCAGGCTCGCTCCCACAGGGTCCAGTGTCCGGGCAAATCCCATCAAAACATCGGCCGCGCCGCGCCGATCGCCACCACCAGCAACCCGATCAGCAGGTTGATGCCCACCAGCTGGCGAATCTTGCCCAACACTGCCGCACCCGCCGGCCAGTCCTGCCCCTCCACGGCGCTGCGCAATGACGGCAGTTGCAAGGCCTGGATGCGGATGAACAGGGCCGCCATCACTACGTACAACCCCATCATGATCTGCACATAACGCGGGGCGGTTTCAAAACCGCTGAAGCGCAGGTGGATCAGGCCTGTGCCGCTGATCGGCAAAAGTACCACCGCGACCCAGACCCAGATGAAAAAACGTTGAAACACTTCTAACCACAGTTTGAGCCTGGCAGGACCTTCAAGTGCCGCCATTGCGGCGGGTCGCAGGATCATCCAGGCGAAGAACATGCCGCCGACCCAGACCAGGGCCGCCAATAAATGCAGGGTGTAGACAAGGGCGAAAAGTGTCATTGGGTTACTCCGTTCTGCGCAGGATCGATTCGCGGGGTATGATAGCCGCCGATCCGAACCACTGAAAATTTATCCAGCGTTTTTTAGCGCCCGACCATTCATGATCAGCACCGAACTCAAAACCACGATCCAGGGCGCCTATTCGCGTTTTCTCGAAGCCAAGAGCCTCAAGCCGCGATATGGCCAGCGCCTGATGATCGCCGAAGTGGCGAAAGTCCTAGGTGACATCGACACCGACGACGAAGGCCGGCGCAGCGGCGAGCCTGCGGTCGTGGCGGTGGAAGCCGGCACCGGTACCGGCAAGACGGTGGCCTACAGCCTGGCGGCGATTCCCACCGCCAAGGCCGCCAGCAAACGCCTGGTGATCGCCACGGCGACGGTCGCCCTCCAGGAGCAGATCGTCTACAAGGACCTGCCCGACCTGATGCGCAACAGCGGGCTGAATTTCAGTTTCGCCCTAGCCAAGGGCCGTGGGCGCTACCTGTGCCTGTCCAAGCTCGACATGTTGCTCCAGGAAGGTCACGCGCAGACCGCCACGGCCCAGTTGTTCGAGGAAGAAGGCTTCAAGATCGAGGTCGACGAGGCCAGCCAGAAGCTGTTCACCAGCATGATCGAGAAACTGGCCGGCAATAAGTGGGACGGCGACCGCGACAGTTGGTCCACGGCGCTGGAAGACGCCGACTGGTCGCGCCTGACCACCGATCACAGCCAATGCACCAACCGCCATTGCCCGAACTTCGGCCAGTGTGCGTTCTACAAGGCCCGCGAAGGCATGGGCAAGGTCGATGTCATCGTGACCAACCATGACATGGTCCTGGCGGACCTGGCCCTGGGCGGCGGTGCGGTATTGCCCGACCCGCGAGACACGATCTACGTGTTCGACGAAGGTCATCACCTGCCGGACAAGGCCATCGGTCATTTCGCCCATTACACCCGGCTGCGTTCCACCGCCGACTGGCTGGAAACCACCGCCAAGAACCTCACCAAGCTGTTGGCCCAGCACCCGCTGCCGGGCGACCTGGGCAAGTTCATCGAGCAGGTGCCCGAGCTTGCGCGGGAGATCAAGACGCACCAGCAGTTCATGTTCACCGCTTGCGAGCAGGTGGCCGATTTCAAGCCCGGTGAAGACGTCGAAGGCCGCGAGCGACCACGCCATCGGTTTGTCGGCGGGGTGATTCCCGAGCACATGCGCGAAATGGGCATCGAGCTCAAGAAAGGTTTTGCGCGCCTGACCGACCTGTTCACGCGCCTGACCGATCTGCTCAAGGAAGGCATGGACGGCGAGGTCAATATCGGCATCGCCAGCAACCAGGCCGAGGAGTGGTATCCGCTGTTCGGCAGTCTGCTGTCGCGCTCACAGGGCAACTGGGAGTTGTGGACCGCCTTCACCACCGAAGACCCGGAAGACAACCCGCCGATGGCGCGCTGGCTGACCCTGGCCGAAAGCGGTTCGCTGTTCGATATCGAGGTCAACGCCAGCCCGATCCTGGCGGCCGAGATGCTGCGGCGCAATTTGTGGAACGTGGCCTACGGCGCGTTGGTGACATCCGCCACCTTGACCGCACTGGGCACCTTCGACCGTTTCCGTATGCGCGCCGGCCTGCCGAAAAAAGCCGTGACCGCTGTGGTGCCGAGCCCGTTTCACCATGCTGACGCCGGCGTGCTGCGGGTACCGGACCTCAAGGCCGATCCTCGGGATGCCGCAGGCCATACCGCCGCGATCATTCGCGACCTGCCGGAGCTGGTGGAGGGCTCGCGAGGTACGCTGGTGCTGTTTTCCTCGCGCAAACAAATGCAGGACGTATTCGACGGGCTCGACCGTGACTGGCGCAAGCAGGTTTTCATCCAGGGCAACCTGTCGAAGCAGGAAACCCTTAACAAGCACAAGGCGCGAGTGGACGGTGGCGATTCCAGCGTGTTGTTCGGCCTGGCGAGCTTTGCCGAAGGCGTGGATTTGCCCGGCGCCTATTGCGAACATGTGGTGATCGCCAAGATCCCCTTTTCCGTCCCCGACGATCCGGTGGAAGCCGCGCTGGCCGAGTGGATCGAAGCCCGCGGCGGCAACCCGTTCATGGAAATCTCAGTGCCCGACGCTTCGTTGAAACTGGTCCAGGCCTGCGGTCGACTACTGCGTACCGAGGAAGACCGCGGCACCATCACCTTGCTCGACCGCAGGCTGGTGACCCAGCGCTATGGCAAGGCGATCCTCAATGCATTGCCGCCGTTTCGGCGGGAGATTTCCTGATAGACACAGCCATCGTGCTGGGGGCTTTCGTGGCGAGGGAGCTTGCTCCCGCTGGGCTGCGAGGCAGCCCCAAAGCCAGACACTGCGGTCTGTCAGGCTGATCGCCTTGGTTTTCCTTGGGGTCGCTGCGCGACCCAGCGGGAGCAAGCTCCCTCGCCACAAGAGCGGTAGGTGCCCAGGCCAACCGCCCCGCGGTTGTTTTCAAATGAACCAATGGCTGGAACAATGCCGGCCAGTCCAGAAGTGCTTGAGCAGGGGAGTTGCGGGTGCAGATTCAAGGCCATTACGAGCTTCAATTCGAAGCAGTGCGCGAAGCCTTCGCGGCGCTGTTCGACGATCCTCAGGAACGCGGCGCGGCGTTGTGTATCCAGGTCGGCGGCCGCACGGTGATCGATTTGTGGGCTGGCACTGCCGACAAGGATGGTCATGAGTCCTGGCACAGCGACACCATTGCCAACCTGTTCTCCTGCACCAAGACCTTCACCGCCGTTACCGCCCTGCAACTGGTGGCCGAAGGCAAGCTGCAACTTGACGCCCCGGTCGCTCGTTACTGGCCCGAGTTTGCGGCAGCCGGCAAGGCCTCCATCACCTTGCGCCAGTTGCTTTGTCATCAGGCCGGGCTTCCCGCGCTGCGTGATTTACTGCCGCCCGAAGCGCTTTATGACTGGCAAGCCATGACCGATGCGCTGGCCGCTGAAGCACCCTGGTGGACACCCGGCGAGGGCCATGGCTACGCCGCGATCACTTACGGCTGGCTGCTCGGCGAGTTGTTGCGCCGGGCGGACGGGCGTGGGCCGGGAGAGTCGATCGTGGCGCGGGTCGCCAAGCCGTTGGGCCTGGATTTCCACGTGGGGCTGGCCGATGAAGAATTTCATCGCGTGGCCCACATCGCCCGTGGCAAAGGCAACGTCGGTGACGCGGCGGCCCAGCGCCTGCTGCAGGTGACCATGCGAGAACCCACGGCCATGACCACCCGGGCCTTTACCAATCCGCCTTCGATCATGACCAGCACCAACAAACCGGAGTGGCGCCGCATGCAGCAACCGGCGGCCAACGGCCATGGCAATGCGCGCAGCGTGGCCGGTTTCTATGCCGGCCTGCTCGATGGCAGCCTGCTGGAAGGTGAAATGCTCGATGAACTGACACGTCAGCACAGTTTCGGCGAGGACAAGACATTGCTGACTCGGACCCGTTTCGGCCTGGGTTGCATGCTCGACCAGCCGGATGTGGCAAATGCAACATTCGGTCTCGGCCCACGGGCGTTCGGCCACCCAGGGGCGGGGGGCTCCATCGGTTTTGCCGACCCGGAACATGACGTGGCGTTCGGCTTTGTGACCAATACCCTCGGGCCCTATGTTTTGATGGATCCGCGCGCGCAGAACCTTGCAAGGGTGCTTGCCACTTGTCTGTAAACCGCTTCGAGGGTTGCGGCCGGGGGAACCCGGTGCCCTTTTTCGTTTCCAAGCGTCTGTTTATGCGGCCGAATCCGGCCCTTCATTTTTTCCTTCAGTTCATTTTGTGGATATCCAATGTCATCGAATAAAACCCTCGCTCTGGCGCTGTGCTTCGCTATTACCGGTTGCGCACAAACTCCACAGAATGACGCCGAGGGCGGCGGTGGTTGGTGGCCGTTCGGCGGTTCCGATAAGGTCGCGAACAAGGAGCCGGCGCCTGCTGCGCCTTTGAAGCCGGCCGCCGTCGCGCCGCAAGCCAAGGCCGAGAGCGCCACTCACTGGTGGTGGCCGTTCTCCTCCGATGACGCCGGCGACGTTGCCAAAAAAACCGATGTGAAGCCTGAAGCAAAGCCTGAAGCCAAGGCCCCGGCAGCCGTTGCCAAGGTCGAAGCCGAAAGCAACGGCAAATGGTGGTGGCCGTTTGGCGGTAAGGATCAGGAAACCACCAAGGCGGCGCCGATGCCTGATCCCAAGGTCACCCAGGCCTGGCTAGACGACTACGAGCCGAAGCTGCGTACCGCGATCCAGGACAGCAAGCTGGAACTTGAGCGCCGCGATAACGTGTTGGTCGTAACCGCACCTGTGGACAGTTCCTTCAACCCGGATCGCCCGGCCATGCTGTTGCCGGTGACCCTCGGCCCGTTCACTCGCGTCGCCAAGGTACTCGAAGCTGACCCGAAGACGGCTGTGTTGGTCCTGGGGCACGCCGATACCTCGGGCGCCGCGCCGGCCAATCAGAAACTCAGCCAGGAACGTGCCCAGGCCGTGGCCGCGATCTTCCGTCTCAGCGGCCTGCAGCGCGATCGCCTGATGCTGCGCGGCATGGGCGCAGTGGCGCCCCGTGCGGCCAACGACAGTGCTGAAGGCCGCGCTCTGAACCGCCGTGTGGAATTGCTGGTGACCCCGGCCAATACGATGGTGGCACTGCTGAGCAAGTACAACATGCCGGCCCCGGCACCGGTGACGATGGTGGCCGCCCAGGACGTCAAGCCGGCCGCCCCGGCGCCGGCCCCCGCAGCGAAGAAAGCGGCGGCGCCGGCCACCAAGAAAGCCCCGGCGAAAAAAGCTGCAGCGAAGGCCCCGGCGAAGAAAGCCCCGGCCAAGCCCGCCACGCCGGCAAAGAAACCCCAACCGGCCAAGGCCGCCAGCGATACCAAGAAGGTCGCGGCCACCAATACCCCCAAGCAGTGATGGGCTAACCACAAGGAATGCGCCATGACCCAAGCGTTGGCTGATATGCGCCGCGACTACACCCGTGATGGCCTGGCCGAGGCGCAAGCCCCGTCCGAGCCGTTCGCCCTGTTCCACCAATGGTTTGCCGACGCGGTGAAAACCGAACAGGCCCCGGTGGAGGCCAACGCCATGACCCTGGCGACGGTGGACGCAGAAGGCCGCCCGCATTGTCGGATCCTGCTGCTCAAGGGCCTGGACGCCCAGGGCTTCACCTTCTTCACCAACTACGAGAGCGCCAAGGGCCAGCAACTGGCGGTGAACCCATTCGCCGCCATGACGTTTTTCTGGCCGACCCTGGAGCGCCAGGTACGTATCGAGGGCAAGGTGGTAAAGGTGACGCCGCAAGAGTCGGACGCCTACTACCAGGTCCGCCCATTGGGCAGCCGCCTTGGTGCCTGGGCTTCACCCCAGAGCCGGGTCATCGCAGGGCGCGGTGAGCTGGAAGAGTTGCTCAAGGCCACCGAAAGGCGTTTCACCGACAGCCAGCCCCATTGTCCGGAGCACTGGGGCGGTTATCGGTTGCTGCCCGAGCGCATCGAATTCTGGCAGGGCCGCCCCAGCCGTCTGCATGACCGCCTCAATTACCGCCTGCAAGGGGCGGACTGGACTCGCGAGCGTCTGGCGCCTTAGTGTCGGGGTAAGCTGCCGCAGCGGTATGGAGCCATTGCGGCAGGTCGCGGCGCTTGATGCCTTGTGCCCGGGCACGGGCCAGTTGTTGCAGCATATAGGTTTTCTTCTGCTCATCCTGCCCCGCCAGCGACAGCGCCAGGTCGCGGTCCACCCAGCGTTTGATGCGTACGTACAGCCACCAGTGGAAGTACAAACCGGCGACGGTGGTGGCGATGATGATGAAGTAATCCATGAAAAATCTCGGCGTTGATGACGCAGGTTTCTGAAATTGGCGCTACTGTTGGGTGAATTTTTCAGGTGCGCCTGTATCCCACCTGAATGAAAACAATTTTATCCCGGCGAGGCCGTGACAGGCGTCAAGTCGCGGAGTTTAATGAATACCTGTCTTTTGGAGTGATGCTATGCGTAAGTCTGTTTTGCTGGTTGCTTCCTTTTCCACGATGGCGATGTTGCTCACCGGCTGCCAGTCCAGCCTGACCGGCGACTCCTACTCCCGTGACGAAGCGCGTCGCGTGCAGACGATTCGCATGGGGACCATCGAGTCTCTGCGTCCGGTCAAGATCGAAGGCACCAAGACCCCGATCGGCGGCGCGGCCGGTGCTGTGGTGGGCGGTGTGGGTGGCAGTGCGATCGGTGGTGGTCGCGGTAGCGTCGTCGCGGCGGTGATCGGTGCCGTTGCGGGCGGGTTGCTTGGCTCCGCGACTGAAGAAGGCCTGACCCGGACCCAGGGTGTGGAAATTACCGTTCGTGAAGATGATGGCAGCATGCGTGCCTATGTGCAGCAGGTGCAGGAGAATGAGGTGTTCCGTGTGGGTGAGCGGGTGCGGATTTCGACTGTGGGGGGGACGAGTCGGGTGTCGCACTGAGTTGGGGTTGTTGGGGTTGTTGGGGTTGGGATTGGGGGCAGATCCGTTGCTGCGGTAATGGCTGCTTAGGGTTCCGCCCTTACGGCGGGTCACTTTTGGAAGCGCCAAAAGTAACCAAAAGCGCTTTGCCCCACCACTGGGCACCTCGCCAAGGCGAGGTGTTCCCTCACTCCGGCATTGCTCCGTGGGCCCGCCGCGATGGGCCATCCATGGCCCTGCGCGGCTAACCCGGCATCCATGCCGGGTTGCCCACTACGCAATGCCTGCGTTCGGCCCTTGTGGTTGATGGGGCG